>NZ_JBMVFU010000008.1:0-299406 GCF_049538315.1 Nocardia sp. AB354
GACATAATCGCGCAGCGCTCGTGGCGCCGACCGGGGTGCGGGCGCTCCCGCAGGTTACGGAGGCGGTATGAGACGGGTGGCACTGGTCGGCGCCGGGATGACGCCGTTCGCCGAACATTTCGCGCTCGGGATCAAGGATCTGCTGCCGATGGCCTTCGCCGAATGTGCGGCGTCGGTGGACAAGGGGGTTGCGAAATCGGACCTGCAGGCGGCGTGGTTCGGGGCGATGGGCACCCCGGACGGGTTCCCCTCGGGCATTCTCGCCGACGTGCTCGGGGTGCCGGACCTGCCCGTCACCCGCGTCGAGAATTCGTGTGCCACAGGCAACGACGCGGTGCGCAACGCCCTGTTCGGCATCGCCTCCGGTGCCTATGATGTGGCGCTGGTGATCGGCGCGGACAAACTCCGCGAAACCGCCTCCAAGGACATGTTGTGGGAGTGGGAGGCGATGACCCGCGATATGGCGTGGGACTACCCGCTCGGCCTGATCGCGCCGGCCGGCTTCGCCCTGCACGTCGCTCGCTACCTGCACGAATCGCCCGCCGGGCGCGAGCATCTGGGCATGATCGCGGTGAAGAACCACCGGCACGGCGTCTCGAATCCGAAGGCGCGCTTACGTTTCGAGATCTCGCTGGAGCAGGCCCTCGCCGCGCCGATGGTGGTGGACCCGTTCGGCGTGTACGACTGCGCGCCGCAGAGCGACGGTGCCGCCGCGCTGATCCTCGCCGCCGAGGACGTAGTGGATCGCTACACCGATCGGCCGGTCTGGATCAGGGGAGTGGGTTTGGGCCTGGATTCGGTGATGCACCAGCACAAACGGGATATGACCACATTCCCGGCGACGGTGCGCGCGGCGAAACAGGCCTTCGCGATGGCGGGACTGACTCCGGCCGATATCGATGTCGCGGAGGTGCACGATTTCTTCACCGGCATCGAATTGATCAGCTACGAGGATCTCGGCTTCGCCGACCGCTTCGAGGCCTGCAAACTGGTCGACACGGGCGCGACCAGCGTGGGCGGTGCGCTGCCGGTGAACCCGAGCGGAGGTTTGAAGTCCAAGGGCCACCCGCCGGGGGCCACCGGTGTGGCGCAATGCGTGGAACTGTTCGAGCAGCTGCGCGGCCATGCCGCTAATCAGGTCGACGGGGCGCGAATCGGGTTGGCGCACAACCTCGGCGGCCCCACGGCGGTGTCGGCGGTGACGATTCTGGAGGGTCCCCACGGCTGAGATGTCCCCGCGCTGCGAATCCGAGGTCGTCGCGCTCGTCACCGGGCGCGTGGCCCGGCGGCGTGCCGTATTGGATTGGGCCGCACACTATGTCGGCCGTGACGGCACCGTGCATGTCGTCTGTGACGGCACCCTGGCTCCGGCGCTGGTGAGCTCGATCATGGTCGGCATGTTCGTCGATGCCGAACAGGTCGAACACGCCGATTTCGCGCAGACGGCGATGCTGCTGGCACCGCACGGCTGTAACTGGACCTGGCAGCATCTGCCCTTCGGGGCCATCGGGCACGCGGTGGCCCTCGCGCGGCGCAAGAGCCTGCTCGCGGTGGTGCCCGCGCGATCGCAGTTTCTGCGCCCGCCGTCCGTGCGAATCGTCTGCCCGCGGTGAATACCGCTGCGCTCCCTGGCAATCGACCGCTGTGAGACACCTGTCCGAACTATAGTTTCGTTCGGGTGTGAGAAGGAGATCGCGATGGACCTGTCTCTCGTAGCGCCGGAACTGCGCGGACCCGCGCGCTGGTTGCCGCCGCTGACGATCGGCCGCCGCTGGGCATTGCGCCTGGTGCGCCTGGCCGCCGCGCATCGGCCCGCCCGTCGAATAGCGGGCGTGCGCATCGAGCACCTCGCGGCCGGCCGCGTACCGCTGCGTGTCTATCGCCCCACGGGCACTTCTTCGCCGGTTGCGGTGTTGTGGATTCACGGCGGCGGATACGTTCTCGGCAGTCCGGTCCAGGACGATGCCTTCTGTTCGGTCACCGCTCGCGACCTCGGCGTCACGATCGTCTCCGTCGACTACCGCCTCGCACCCGAATATCCCTTTCCGGCTCCACTGCAGGACTGCTGGATCGCATGGATGTGGTTGCAGCGCAACGCCGCCCGATTCGGTGTCGATCCCGCGCGGGTGGTGCTCGGCGGGCAGAGCGCCGGCGGCGGCCTGGCCGCCTGCCTGTGCCAGCGGCTCGTCGCCGACGGCGGCTCCCGCCCGGCCGCCCTGTGGTTGAGCGCGCCGATGCTCGACGACCACACCGCCGCACGCCGCGACCTGGACGCCCTGCGCCATCTCGGCTGGACCAACGACAACAATCGCTACGGCTGGGGCAGCTACCTCGCCGCCCCACCCGGCAGCGCCACCGTGCCCGATTTCGCCGTAGCTGCCCGTCGCGTCGACCTCACCGGCACCCCGCCGACCTGGATAGGCGTCGGCACCATCGACCTGTTCCACGACGAGGACGTCGCCTACGCGGAGCGTCTGCGCGCGGCGGGCGTGCCGGTCGAACTCGACGTCGTCCCCGGCGCGCCCCACGGTTTCGACAGCTGGGCGCCGGGCGCGGGCCTCGCTCGCGAATTCCACGCACGGTCTCGCCGCTGGCTGGCGACGACGATGGGGTTGACGGTTCACGAACGCGCGCATCGCTGATCGTCGTCTCTGCGACCACGTTGCGTGACGACGCTCGTGCAGTTCAGCTTCGGCCACGACGCAGGAGCTTCCGTGTCCTCAGCTTCGGGTGTCCTTGCGGTGGGCGGCGTTGAAGCGCGCCTTCTTCTGGCGGTTTCCGCAGGTGTTCATGTCACACCATTTGCGGGTGCGGCTCCGGCTGGTGTCGAAGAAGGCGGCGCGGCAGGTCGGTGATGCGCACAAGGCCAGTTTTCCGTCTCGTTCGCCCGCGATGATGTTGATCGCGTCGGCGGCGATCACGCCCAGGGCGTCTTCGACGCAGGACGGCGAGGTAAGTCGCCATCGCCGTGTGCCCTCGGGTGTCAGGATTGCCGTGGCCCGGCCCTGAAGGCTGCGGTCGTTGATGATTCGGACGGCATGTGCGGGGAGTGGGTCGTGAATCGCGGCCGCTGTCGCGGCGGCGTGAATTGCCTCCCGTAGTTCCTGGGCCAGCTCGAGCTGGGCGGTGGTGCAGGAGTCCACGGTCAGCTCGTTCACCGCCAGCCAATCGACGAGTCGCTGCGGCGTCGGGATGCGTTCCACCCGATCACCGTGACGCTCCGACAAAGTTCCCGTGAAGCTCGTCGCCAGCACGGTGCCGAGGCGGAAATCAGGAAACCCAGCAGGCATGGAACCACCTTAGCTGGTTGCAGCCTGTCGCCAGTGCATGTTAGAACCGTCGTAGCCGGTTCGCGCAGTCCGGAGCCGGCTCCGCGACGACCAGGAGGTCTCATGTCCGCGCTCGGCCACCTCGATCCGGTTTCCACTCCCGACCCCACTGACGTAGAGCCGTTCGAAGCCCACGCAACCGACGCCGAACTCGACGATCTGCGCGCTCGATTGACCGCCGCGCGCCTACCGGAGGCCGAGACGGTCGCTAGCGCCGCGCCCGGCCCCGGGCGATGGGCGCAGGGAGTTCCACTCGCCGACCTCGTCGAGGTCGTGAATTACTGGCGCACCGAATACAACTGGCGTTCGTTCGAGGAGCGTCTCGATCGAATCGGCCAGTACCGCACGGCAATCGACGGCCTGGGAATCCACTTCCTGCACCGGCGATCCGCGCGCCCGGATGCGATTCCCCTGATCCTGACGCACGGCTGGCCGGGCAGCATCGTCGAATTCATCGACGTGGTGGACGATTTGGCAGACCCGAAGGACGCCTCCGCGCCGGCGTTCCATGTCGTGGTCCCCTCGCTACCGGGCTTCGGTTACAGCGATAAACCGGCCACCACCGGGTGGGGCACCGAAAAGATCGCCGCCGCATGGGTGGAACTGATGGAAAGGCTCGGCTACAGCCGGTTCCTGGCCCACGGCGGCGACTGGGGAGGCAACATCACGACCGTTCTCGGCGGCAGGTTCCCGGAACATGTGCTCGGCATCCATTCGCTGTTCGCCGAGGCCCCGCCCGGATCGACAACGGACGGGCTGACCGCGGCCGAACGCGAGTGGGCCGAGGAAACCCGTCATTTCTGGCGCCACCGCGCCGCATACGCGAAGCAGCAGGCCACCCGGCCACAGACCATCGGCTACTCGCTCCTCGACTCACCGGTCGGACTCCTCGCCTGGATCCTCGACAAGTTCGCCGAGTGGAGCGACACCGACGACAGCCCGTTCGAAACGATCTCCAAAGATCGCATTCTCGATGACGTCACCCTGTATTGGCTGACGCGCACCGGCGCATCGGCAGCCCGCATCTATTACGAAAGCCACAACTCGCTCGACCCCGACCTCCGAGTCGACGTCCCGTCGGCAATCACCATGTACCCCCGCGACATCGAAAAATGCCCGCGCCCCTGGGCACAGGAGCGGTACCGGCGGATCGTCCGATGGAACGCACCCGAATTCGGCGGACATTTCCCGTCGCTGGAAGTTCCCGAGTATTTCGTGAACGACCTGCGGGAAGGCCTGGCCGCAGTGTCGGCCGCCGGTCTGCCCACGCGCTGCGGATCGAGCGTTCTCCCGAGTTCGCGCGAAAGCGCAGAATATCCATCGTGAGTCTGGACATGACTATCCTGCGGTGGGTTTCGCTGCATAGGACACCGGCTTTGACAACGGTGGCGCGGGTGGCAACGGATGCCGGGATGAGCAATACGGTCATAGCCGCGGCCGGGATCGCGGGCATGGTTGTCGTGGCCGCGAAACGCTGGTGGTGGCAGGGGATTACGATCGCCGTGTCGGTAGTGGCGGCGCAGTCGGCGGCCAGGGCTCTGAAGCATATGATCCGCCGGGAGCGCCCACCGGTGGACGTCTCGGTCGTTCATGTCGGTGCGTTCTCGATGCCCTCGACCGTGGCCGCGATGACGGCCGCTGTCGCGGTCATCGCCTATTCGGTCCTGCCCTGGCCGGCGGAGCACCGGCGCTGGGTGGGAGGCGTCATCGCCGCGCTCCTCGCCTCCATCGGTATCGCTATGGTCTACCTGGGGGCGCACTGGCCGGCGGATGTGCTGGCCGGTTGGGGTCTGGGCGCGGCAGTTGCCGGAATTGTCATGATGGTGGCAAGAGTCGCCTCTCGACGTATCCGCAAATTGGCAGCGCCCGCGAGCGGAATCCTCGGCACCCCCGAGGTTGCCACTCGGGTGCATTCCACCGGTCGGCTTCCGGGCAACCGTCCGCCGGGACCTTGACACGGTCTCGGCCGCAGCGTTTGACTAGGGAAATTCTCGTTTCACCTCGCAGTCCGGGAGATCCCGGCCGCGGTTAGAGTCGGGGCATGAGTAGCGAACCGCTTGCACTGCCCTCGGCCGAGTGGCCGGACTGGCTCGGCGATTACGTCCGCGGCCGGCTGCGGACCGCGGCGGAAACGGTGGCGCAGCTGAAGGCCGCGACACCCGGCGACACCGCCGGCGTGCTCGAACTGTGGAACGACGCCGACATCGCGCTGCGCGGGGCCGATTCGGCCGCGCACCTGTTCGCCGAAGTCCACCCCGACCCCGGGGTGCGCGGACCGGCCGAGGAATTGGTGCAAGAGGTCGATCGAGCCCGGACCGCGCGCGATCTCGACCGCGATCTCTACGACATCGTCGCCGCCACCGACTCCGCGAGCCTGGACGAGGTGTCGGCGCGCATGCGCGAGCATGTCCTGCGCGATTTCCGGCGCAGCGGTGTGGACCGCGACGAGCCGACCCGGGACCGGCTCCGGGCGATCTCCGAGCGGCTCACCGTACTGGAACAGGAATTCGGCCGCACCATCCGCGAAGACGTCCGCTCGATCCGGGTCTCACCCGGCCGACTCGACGGGCTGCCAGCGGATTTCGTCACCGCGCATCCGCCCGGGGCGGACGGACTCGTCACGGTCACCACCGACTATCCGGACTATCTGCCGTTTCGCACCTACGCCCGGGACGCCGAGGCGCGCCGCGCCCTCACCGTGGAGTTCGAGAGCCGCGGCTGGCCCGCCAACGACGCTGTGCTGCACGAGATTCTGGATCTTCGTGCCGAGAAGGCACGGCTGCTCGGCTTCGACAGCTGGCCCGATTACGACGCCGACGTCAAGATGATCGGTAGTGGGCACGCCATCGCGGAATTCATCGAGCGCATCGCGAGCGCCGCCGACGCCGCGGGCGGGCGCGACCTCGAGACACTGCTCGCCCGGCGCCGCGAGGACGAGCCCACCGCCACGAGCATCGACCGCTCCGAGGTCGGCTACTACACCGAACTCGTGCGCCGCGAACAGTACGACGTCGACGCCCGGGAGGTGCGCCGCTACTTCGATTTCCCGCGCGTGCGAGCCGGTCTGCTCGAAGTCACCGGCGGCCTCTTCGGACTGGAGTATCGACCCGTCGACGTCCCGCGCTGGCACGAGGACGTCACCGTCTACGACGTCTACGCCGACGGTGAACGACGCGGGCGGATCTATCTGGACCTGCATCCCCGCGAGGGCAAATACAAGCACGCCGCGCAATTCGACCTCGTCGGCGGTGTCGCCGGAAAACTCCTGCCCGAGGGCGTGCTGGTGTGCAACTTCTCGCGCGGACTGATGGAACATCAGCACGTCGTCACACTGTTCCACGAGTTCGGGCACCTGATCCACCACGTCGTGGGCGGCCACCAGGACTGGGCGCGCTTCTCCGGGGTCGCCACGGAATGGGACTTCGTCGAGGCCCCGTCGCAGATGCTGGAGGAATGGGCGTGGGACGCAACCGTTCTCGCCACCTTCGCCGTCGACGAGACCGGGGCGCCCATCCCCGCCGAACTGGTGGACCGCATGCGGGCGGCGAAAGAATTCGGCAAGGGCGTTTCGGTCCTCACACAGGTCGGCTACACCGAGGTGTCCTATCTGCTGCACCAGGACCGGCCCGCCGACCACGACCCGGTGGTCGTCGATGCCGTGACGCGGCACAGCGGGATCGCCGAGGTGCCGCAGACCCATTTCCAAGCCTCGTTCGGGCACCTGGCCGGCTACACCTCCGCGTACTACACCTATCTGTGGAGCCTGGTGATCGCGAAGGATCTGTTCTCCGCGTTCGACGCCGGCGACCTGTTCGATCCCGTTGTGGCGCAACGCTACCGGGACCGGATCCTGGCACCGGGGGGTTCGCGCGACGCGGCGGATTCGGTGGCCGACTTCCTCGGACGCCCCTTCACCTTCGACGCGTTCGCGGCCTGGCTGGACCGTGCACCCACGCCGCATACGGTGTCGTGAACGGGGCGTACGTCGTCAGTTGTGCGTCCAGTCGGGTTGCAGCAGGTCCGCCACCCGGGTTTCGCGGCCGAGGAGCACGACGTCGCGGAATTGCAGCAGTATGGCGCCGGTCGGTGCGTGGATGGTCATCGAGTCGCCGATCCTGAGTTGCAGCAGCCGGGAGCCGTCCGTCCGGTCGACCCAGTGCGGCACCTCGTCGGCGGCGAGGCGGTCGAGCCGAACGAAGTGAACGGCGTGCACCTCGTCGGCGTTGGGGTCGAGGGCCCCGGGATCGTCGAGGGCGACGACGATGGGAGTGATCGCGAAACCGGACGCCGCCGGGAAATCGTCGAGCCGGCCGAGGACATCGGTGGGCGAGGCGACCAGGCCGACCTCCTCGTGCAATTCCCGTAACCCCGCCGCGATCGCGCTTTCGTCACCGTCGACCCGCCCGCCGGGCAGCGCCCACTGGCCGGCGTTGCGGCCGCGATAGGCCCGCTTGATCACGATCACGCAGGGGTGCCCGTCGTGTTCGAGTACGCACAGCACGACGGTGGCCCGGCGAATTCCCGGTGCATCGAGCGTCGTGCGGAACCCGAACTCGCGCAGATGCGCCGTGGCGAGGTCCCGGAAATTCTGCACACTCCTCATTCCTCGATAGTGTCATCACCGACGTCCGGGCGGGCGGTCCGTCTCGGACGCTGGACCCGCGCCGGGCGTCAGCAGCGGAACCGGTGGTAACGGGGAGGATTCGGCCGAGGTCCGGAAACCGTCGATCATGAATGCGGCGAAGCGCCGCGACGCCGCGACTCGGGCCTCCGGTGTCCGCGCCTGAATGCCGTTGTTGGCCATGATCATCAAGAGCAGGTCGTCCAGCACGACCTCCGGACGCAGCCGGCCGGTGGCCTTGGCGCGGCGGAGCAGTTCGGCCGTGGCCGCCAGCGTGGCGGTACGCAACGCCGCGAAGTCCATCGCGTGCGGGAAGGTGGACATGAAGGCTGCGGTGAAACCTCGGTCGCGGGCATACATCTCGCACAGTTTCTCCACGGCACCGCAGAAACCCTGCCACGGGTCCGGGTTGCGCAGACCTTCGTCCACGATGGACCGGCACGCGTGCATCTGATCGGTGAACGCCTCGGCGACCAGCAGTTCCTTGGTCGGGAAATGGCGATAGAGGGTGGCGGGACCGACCTCGGCGCGACGCGCCACCTCCCGGATCGGCACGTCGAGGCCCTGGGTGAGGAATACCGCACGCGCCGCGTCGAGGATGCGGGCGCGATTGTCCCGCGCATCCGAACGCAGAGAGTGAGACGAACGCCTGGTCACCACTCTCACTTTAGCTAAACGGACGCAGGCGTCCGTTACGGTCCGCCTGTCGATGCTCGAGCGGACAGAAGACGGAGCAGAGCAGTGAAAGCAGTGATCATCGAAGCGTTCGGCGGACCCGAGGTGCTGACGGTGGCCGAGGTGCCCGATCCGATCGCGGGCGCGGGACAGGTCGTGATCGCCACCGAGGCGATCGGTGTCGGCGGAGTGGATGTCCTGATCCGTCGTGGCGGGCCGGCCGGTTACGGATTCGCACCGGGCCATGTTCCCGGCAGCGAGGTCGCCGGAACCGTGGTGGCCGTGGGCGACGGTGTCGACCCCGCATGGACCGGACGGCGGGTGTGGGCATTCACCGGCGAAGGTGGTGGTTACGTGGAATATGCCGCCGTGCGGGCGGATTCGCTCGTCGCACTGCCGGCGGGCCTGTCCGCCGCGCAGGCGGTGACGCTGGGCACCTGCGGGATGGTGGCGCGCTTCGCCCTGCGCCACGCCGGTTTCGCGCAGGGCGAGTCGGTATTGGTGCGGGGTGCGGGCGGCGGCATTGGGGTCATGGCGGTCCAGTTGGCGGTGCGCCTCGGCGCCGGGGCGGTCGCGGTCACCACCTCGTCGGCCGCGCGCGGCGAACGCCTGCGCGACCTCGGGGCGACCCATGTGCTGGACCGGTCCGGTGCGGGCGACGCGAAGGCTCCCGCCGCCTATGACGTCGTCATCGATATCGTCGCCGGGGCGGAGTTGCCGCCCTTCTTCGCCAGGCTCGCACCGAACGGCCGGATGGTGGCCGTCGGGGCGACAGGTGGGCTGCCGCCCGCGGATTTCGGCATGGAAATGATCGCCGCCTTCAAGAAGTCGATGTCGTTCGCCACCTTCAGCGCCGACACCGTACCGTGGGGCGAGCGTCGCACCGCGACCGCCGAACTGTTCGGCGCGGCCGCCCGCGGTGACTTGAAAGCGGTTGTGCACGACGAACTTTCCTTGGACCAGGCGGTGCTCGCCCATCGCCGGATGGCGGCCGGTGAGGTCTTCGGCAGGCTCGTGCTCACGCCGCCGCGGAACCGGCCGGCGCCGGCCTAACGCCCCCGCCGCACCTGATCGAACGGCACATCCCGGTCGGCGGCGTCCTCACGGGGCATGCCCAGGACGCGTTCACTGATGATGTTGCGGGCCATTTCCGTGCTGCCCCCGGCGAGGCTCCAGGCCTGCCGGTAGAGGTACTCCTGGCCGGCTCGGCCGAGGCCGGGTTCGTCGCCCGGGTCGCCGGTCGCGGCGGCGGCGCCGGCGATGCGCAGGGCGGCATCGGACTGCAGCCACGAATTGCGGGCGCTGAACAGGCGCACGATCGAACCGGCCGCGGGAGCCAGATCGCCGGCGGCGATGCGGGCGCCGACATGGGCGATGAGCTGGTCGTGAACCAGATTCATCGCATGCGCTTCGCCGATGTCCTCGCGCACGCGCGGGTCGGCGAGTTGTCCCGTGCGCCGGGCGATCTCGATGAGGGCGCGCACATCGCGGCCACTGTGCTGGCCCACGCCGCTGGCGTACGGGGAGGCGCCACCGACCGCGCTGCGTTCGTGCTGCAGCAACCGGCTCGCGACGGCCCAGCCGCCGTCGACCTCGCCGACCACGGCATCGGCCGGGATCCGGACATCGTCGAAGAACTCCTGACAGAATTCGGTGGACCCGTCGACCTGGGTGATCCGGCGGATGGTCAGTCCGGGGGAGTGCACCGGCACCAGGAACATGGTCAGCCCGGCGTGTTTGGGCAGCTGCCAGTCGGTGCGGGCCAGACACAGCGCATAGTCGGCGGCATAGGCGCCCGAACTCCAGATCTTGGACCCGTTCAGCACCCACTCCTCACCGTCACGATCGGCGCGGGTGGTGAGGCCGGCCAGGTCGGATCCGCCGCGCGGTTCGGACAGGAATTGCACCAGCAGCTCCTCACCGCGCAGCGCGGCGGCGATGTGGGTGCGTTTCTGCTCCTCGCTTCCCATGTCGAGAAGTGTTGCGGCGCAGATGGTGAGGGTCGGGATATTGAGCGCCAGCGGCATCTCGTACGGGCGTGACTCCTCGGTGAAGGCGCGCTGATGGGCCGGGCTCAGGCCCAGGCCGCCGTATTCGGCGGGAAAGCAGATCCCGGCGAAGCCGCCGTCGTAGAGAATGCGCTGCAGTTCGCGAGCGCGGGCCCACACCTCCGGCGATTTCTGCTCACCCGAACGGACCGGCGGCGCCGGCGGCAGCGTGTCCCGCAACCAGCGACGGGCGCGGTCGCGGAAACTGTCGACCGATTCGGTTGTGGTGGTGGCGGATTCGGTGGTGCTCATGCGGGGATCGTCTCCAGCAGATCGGTGAGCCGGCGCCGGTGTTCGGCCGGGGTGCCGTACAGGGCGCGTCCGAGCGTGACCCGGCGCAGATACAGATGCAGATCGTGTTCCCAGGTGACGCCGAGCCCACCGTGGATCTGCACGCATTCCTGCACGATCTCGCCGGCCGTGGCGCCGACGAAGGATTTCGCGACGCCGACCGCCTCGGCCGTGTCGATGGTGTCGTCGCCGAAGCTCGCGGCCGCGGCCCAGGAGGTGGCCCGGCATGCCTCCAGGGTGGTGGCGATGTCGGCGGCCCGGTGTTTGAGCGCCTGATACGAGGCGAGCGGACGGCCGAAGGTGTAGCGGTCGAACATCCACTGCACCGTGGCCTCGAAGGCTCGCTGCGCGGCTCCGGCCATCTCCGCCGCGCTCAGCGTGGCGGCCACGAGCAGTTGCGCCTCGGCGGCGGCTGCGGCGGCTTCGGGATCGCGCTGCACCACGGCGTCCGAGGCGACGGATACGTCGTCTAAAACGACTGTGGCCGTGCGACGCACGATATCCAGGGTCCACACCGGGGTGACGGTGACACCGGGCGCGTCCGTGGCGACGAGGAGCTGCACCGGGCCCTCGGGCCCCCGGGCGTCGACGATCAGCAGATCGGCCTGGGCGCCATATTCGACGCGATCCTTCACCCCCGACAGCCGGTACCCGGCACCGTCCGGCGTGGCCACGGTGTCGAAGGTGGCGGGAGCCGGACCCGTGCCCGGTTCGTAGTGGGCCCAGGTCGCGATCGCGGCTCCGGCGAGGACGTCCGCGATCGCCGCGTCGAAATCCCCTGTGCTGCCGAGCAATCCGGTCAGCGTGGCATTCACCGCGAGCAGCGGCCCGGGGGCGCACGCGCGCCCGAATTCCTCGGCGAGCAGTGCGAGGTCGGCCATCGGCGTGTCCGATACCGCGCCGCCGCCGAGCCGTTCGGGGACCAGGGGTGCGGTCCAGCCCAGCTCGGCGCCGCGCCGCCACCAGTCCCGATCGAAGCCGTCGGGGGAGTCGGCGAGGCGGCGCACCGTGTCCACGGGCACGGTGGCGGCGAGAAAGTCGCGGGTGGTGGTCCGGAACAGCCGTTGGTCGGCGGTGGGGGCGGCAGTCACGAATGCGGTCCTTACGCAAGGGCCTCCCGCGAACCCGGTGAGGTGTGCGGATATCGAGTTCGCGGGAGGCGGGGCACCCATCGGCGACGTCGAGAGGCCGGCGCGTCGCCGATGGGAGTGGTGGCCGGTCGACACCCCGGGGTGTCGACCGGAGTTTCTACAGCGGTTCCCAGAAGGTGATCTGGGTGGCCTTCGGGTCGATCGCCGGGCTGAGGGTGGATCGGCCTTCCGCCGAGTTGGCGCGCAACTGCTCGAGGACCGCCCCGGCGTCGCCGTCGATCTCGTAGACCGCCAGATACCGGTGCGTGGCGCCCTGTCCCTCGAGCTGCGGGGCCCGATACCGCGAACACGAACGGATGTCCTCGATCTGCAGTAGTTCGGGAATGTGCACGTCGTTGTACCAGGTGTTGTATTCGTCGTCCATGCCCTCGCGCGGGGTGGAGAAGACCAGCATCTGCATGGTGTGTGCCTAACGATCGGTGGTGGGGGACAACCGCTTTGGCGCCGTCAGGCGCGCTGGGCGTACAGTTCGGCCCATTCCTTGCGGGGCCGTACGGTCAGATCGACATCGGCGGCCTGGGCGCGCAGCGCGCCGACGGTCGCCTGCTCGCGCGGGATGTGCGCGAACGGTTCCCAATTCAGGAACCGGCAGGCGTTCTGCCAGGTGATCTTGGAGATGTCGGCGTCGTCGGCGCCCGCCGCCTCGAGTTCGGCCAGGACGAATTCCGGGGCGTCGGGCCACAGCGAATCCGAATGCGGGTAGTCGCATTCCCACGCGATGATGTCGATGCCGATCTCGTGCCGCAGCTTCAACGAGGTCTTGTCGGTGACATAGCAGGCCATGACGTGCTCGCGGAACACATCCGAGGGCATCTTCCCGCCGAAGTCGCGGCGCAGCCACTTCTGGTTGGTGTAGTGGCGGTCCGAGCGGTCGAGGAAATACGGGATCCAGCCGATGCCGCCCTCGGACAGCGCCACCTTCAATCCCGGATAGCTGCGCAGCGCGGGGCCCCACAGCAGATCCTGGACCGCGATCTGGGACACGCTGGGCGCCAGGACCATCAGATTGTCGATCGGCGCGTCCGGGGCCATGCGCAGGGCGCCGAAGCCGGGCCCGATGTGCAGGTTCATCACCAGGCCGGTATCGGCGAGCGCGGCGAACACCGGACCCCAGTACTCGATGTCGTGATAGGACGGGTGACCCTCCACGTGCGGAATCTCCGACATGGTCACGCCGTGGAATCCCTTGGCCGCCACCCGCTGGATCTCCGCCACCGCCAGTTGCGGATCCCACAGCGGCAGAATGGCATTCGGGATGAACCGGCCCGGATAGGTGGCGCACCACTCGTCGATGTGCCAGTTGTTGTAGGCCTGGATCATCGCCACGGTGATCTCGTCCTTGAACTGACTCAGGTGGCCCGCGCTGAAGCCGGCGAAGGTCGGGAAGCACATCGAGGCGAACACGCCGTTGGCATTCATATCCCGGACCCGGTCGTGAATGTCGTAGACGCCCGGACGCATCTCGGCGTAGCGGGTGGGGTTCTTGTCCCACTCCTCCTTGGGCCAGCCGACGACCGCGTTGAGCCCGGTGACGCCGACCGGCCGGCCGCGATAGGTCCACTGATCGATGCCCTGCTCGTTGGTGAGCAATTGTGGCACGTACTCGGCGTACTTCTTCGGCGTATGCCGGTCGAACATGTCGGCCGGCTCGACCACGTGGTCGTCGATGCTGACCAGGATCATGTCATCGATATTCATGAGGTTCCTCGTGCTGGTGCGGACGGCGGCGGCCCGGCGCGGCGGGCGGCAGTGCGAGATGATGAATCTCTGTTATGGAGAATCATACTCTCCTATTTGGCTGCGACGATACACCCGATTCAGCGTCCGCACGGCAAACGGCCGATTCCGCCTTGCCCGCTACGTCGCCCGATAGACGACCTGCCCGGCGACGATCGTGGCGGCCACAAGCGACGAGTCGAGCACCTCGCCGAGTTCGGTGGGCGGAACGCGCAGCAGGGTCAGATCGGCGTTGTGGCCCGTGGCGATGGTGCGGGGAATATGCGGCCTGGCGGCGGTGCCGAAGAACAGCGACAACGCGGTGACCGGTGACAGCGCCTCCGCCGGTCTGCCCGGGCCGCGATCGGTGGCGGCGCGCACCACCGCCCAGGGGTCCGGGTCGCCGAAGGGCGCGTCGGTCCCGGCCGCCACCCCGACGCCCGCGGCGAGCAGCGAACCGAGCCGCCACAGATCGGACCGGTCCTCGGCGGGCACCTCGCGGGCGTACTGGGCGGCGCGCTCGATCAGGAAATGCGGTTGGGTGATCACCGGAATATCGTTGCGGCGCAACCAGGTCAGCACCTCGGCGGGAACGACGGCACCGTGTTCGATGCGGTCGCCGGGCACCACCCCGGCCAGATCGAGGGCGGCCATGGTCAGGATCAGCTGGACCCGGGTGACGCAGTGCACCGCCGCGGCCCGCCCCGCACTGTGCAACCGGCGCAGCCGCACCACGAAATCGTCGAGGTCCGGCAGGGCGGTGTCGTCGAGCAGAATTTTGGTGGGCCCCAGACGGAAACGCTCGACGTGCGGATCCTCGATATCGGGTTCGGCCATACAGTAGACGCGCTGCACGATGCGCCCGTCCAGCACCGCGGCGGCCAGCGTGCCGACCTCGGGCCGGGTGAGATCCGGTGTGGCATCGGTGAATCCGGTGATTCCGCGTGCCGCGGCCACCGCCGAGACGGGGGCCGGGTCCGGTGCCAGGCAGCCGAGCCGGTCGCCGAGCCAGGTGTCCATTCGCCACAGCCGGCCCGTGACCCGGCCCTGCGGATCACGTTCCACCCCCGGCAGATGACAGTTGTCGACCTCGAGCAGGGCGCAGGCGTGGGAATCGAGGATCCACAGCGCGCCGGAACGATGCTGCACCCGCACCGGCCGCCCGACATCCATGCGGTCCAGCGCCCACCGGTCGATCGCCCCGGCGACATCGTCGTGGTAGTCCACGGCGCGGATCCAGGCATGTCCGGGTGTCCGGCGTGCGGCCTCCCGCAGACGTGCCGCCAGTGCGTGCGGGCCGTGAATCCGGTCCGGTCCCACCGGGATCGACTCGGAGCGCGCGGCGAGTGAGCGCAGGTGGATGTGATGGTCGTGCAGGCCGGGCACCAGCCATCCGCCGCGCGCGTCGATATCGTCCTCGCCGGCCTGTGGCCGCAGACCGCGCCCGCATTCGGTGATGGTGCCGCGTTCGCAGCGGATATCGGTGTGAGCGCTGCCGAAGACGGCGGCGTTGCGAATCAACATGCGACACCACCCGGGAATGCGGACTCGGCGTGCGTCTGTGCGGAGCGCGGGGACAGGACTGCCTGCGTGTGTCCGGTGTGCGCGCACCGGACCTGCCAGCGCCCATCATGGGTGAAGACCCGGTGCGGGCCCGCGCAGCGCGGTGGCGCGGCGGCGAAAGCGGCCGTGACCGAGCGCATCGAGACGTCGGCCAGGACACCGCCGCCCGCCCGTACGGCCGCGCAGACCGCCAGTGCCGCAGCGATTCCCGAGAGCGGGTCGCCGATCGCATCCGCGCAGAACACCGGCATGCCGTGTCCGGTGCCGACGAGCCCGCCGGCCACCGCCGCGTCGTCGCCGAAGGCCACCCGGATCGGCTCGGATCGGCCGTAGCCGGTGAGACCGACCCAGATCTGGCCGGGACGCAGCCCGCGCCGGTCGGGCCCGAGCGCCAGTTGCGCCAGCGCGCGGGGGCGGGAGGCCTCGATCACGATGTCGGCGGCCGCCAGCAGCGCCGCCAATTCGTCTCGCCCGGAATCGGTGCGAAAGTCGACGGTGCGGAATTCTTGTCCGGCGTGCAGGGGGTCGAAGAAACGGTGATCCGCCCGCGCACCGTCGGGCCGATGCGGACTCTCCACCTTGATCACCCGTGCCCCGGCCCGGCCGAGAATATGGGCGCACAGCGGCCCCGCCCACATCGAGGACAGGTCCACCACCAGCCGCCCGGTCAGGTCTCGCCAGGGTGCCGGCGCCGCGAGCCGGGACAGCTGCCACGGTGGCGTGCCCGGATCGGCCTTCGGTCCGCCGGGGGGAAGGGCGGCGGCCGGGACTCCGAGCAGTTGGGCGCGGTCGGCGAGGTCGGCGGCGGAGACGTCGACGGCGAACTGCGCCAACGCTTTCCAGTGGTCGCGGGTCCGGTGGGCGCCGATGATCGCGGGCACGGCGGCGATATCGTCGGGGCGCGACAGGGTCAGTGCGCACCAGCCGTCGGCGGTGCGCAGCAGGCGGGTGGACCCGCCCGCCGAGCGTGTGCCCGCGCGCCGGAAACCGTGGTCGACCGCCCGCGCGGTGAGTACCGGACCGGGAGCCAGCGGCACCGCCCGTCCCAGCGCGGCGGTCGTGCGCGCGAGCAGGCTCAGGACCTCGCCCAGCCGGGCGAAGGCGGGCGCGGGGGAGATGTCGGGCGGCCCGCCCGCGGGCCCGGTGAGGTCCATGGCTCCCGACGCCGCCCAGCCACAGACCTCGCACCCGGACGGGGAGGCGTCCGTCGCACGCGGCGGCCACAGTTCGGATACCCGGTGGGCGAGCGTGGCCGGCGGGGACAGTGCGGCTGGATGGTTCATCTCAGGCCTCCTCGGCGAGGGTGTGCGCGGCCGTCGCTACGACGGCCCGCCGGTGGGCTCGATGCGATCCACCAGGCCCCAGCGCAGGGCGGTGTCGACGTCGATGGTGGCGCCGGTGAGCATCGCCCAGGCGGCCCGCCAGCGCCCGATCCGGCGCGGCACGCTCACCGTGCCGCCCGCGCCCGGGACCAGGCCCATACCGACCTCCGGGAAGCGGAACCAGGTGCCCGGCGCCGCGGTGACGATGCCGCTGAACGCGGCGATCTCGGCACCCGCGCCGACACAGGCGCCGTGGGTATCGATTCGCAACCGGGCGGACAGGCGGTCCAGCACCCGCCACGGCGCCCGGTCCAGGCGCACCAGATAGGCGGCCACCGGGTCTGTCGCACAACCGAATTCGTCGAGGTCGCCGCCGCTGCAGAAGGCCGGTCCCGCGCCCGCGAGCCGGACCGAGGTGATACTCGGGTCGGCCTCGGCGACCTGCGCGGCCGTGAGCAGTTCCTCGCGCAGGCGGGCGCTGAGCGCGTTGCGGCGGCGCGGCCGATCCAGCACGATGGCGAGTTCACCGCCCGCGCGGTCGATCCGGACCAGCTCGCCGGATTCCTCGTCCGGTGTCCGGGCCGGTCCCCGAGCCTCGAGCCAATCGCGGAATTCCGTGCCGCCCAGCAACATCGAGTAGACCGCCGCTTCGGCGGCCAGCGCCGGGAGGGTGGGCAGCGCGGGAGTCTGCCGCAGCAGGTGACCGCAGGCCAGCGCCGCCCGGGGCGCGTGATCGACGGCGGCGGCGAGTATCTCCACCGCGGCGGCGCAATCGGTCACCGTGACCACGCGCCGGTCCCGCAGCGGCAATTCGCTCACCGAGACGGTCGCCGCCTCGAGAATCGGATGCAACCGCGCCGGCACCGGATCACCGGCGACGGCGACGGTGAGTGCCGCGCCGGTGGCGATCGAGCCGGCGATATCGGCGATCTGTTCGGGACTCGAGCGCCGCAGTCCGTCCAGGTCGACGACGGTGAGCGGCCGTCGCGGCCTTCCGTCGCGGTCCAAGCTCAGGTCGGCGAATCGCAGGTCTGCGTCAGCAGCGCTGGTGGTCATCGTCACCGCCGTTCTGTGAGGCCGCGAATGCTCGCGGGCAACCGGATGCGCGCACGGGAACCGGAACAGGCCGGACCGATTCCCGTGCGCTCGGCGCTGCGGCGGCCCGCGCCGGCTCCCCGGGGGCGTCCGGATCCGGGGGCGTCCGGATCCGGGGGCGGCGCGTGTGAAACGGGTTACCGCAGCTGGTCTTTCATCACCTTTCCGGTCGCGTTGAGCGGTAGTTCGTCGAGGAACACCACGGCACGCGGCACCTTGTATCCGGCCATGTTCTCGCGGCTCCAGGCGATGAGCTCGGCCTCGGTCAGCGGCGCGTCCGCGACGACGAACGCCTTGCCCACCTGGCCCATGCGCTCGTCGGGCACGCCGATCACCGCCGCCTGCACCACCGCCGGATGCTGCAGCAGCACGCCTTCGATCTCCGCGGGATAGGCGTTGAAGCCGCCGACGATGAACATGTCCTTCTTCCGTCCGATGATGCGCAAGCGGCCGCCCTCGTCCACGGCGCCGAGGTCGCCGGTGTGCAGCCAGCCCTCGGCGTCGATCGCCTCCGCCGTGGCCGCGGGATCGTCGAGATAGCCCTGCATGACGGTGTAGCCGCGCAGCAGCACCTCGCTGTCGGCGGCGATGCGGACTTCCACACCGTCGCACGGGGTTCCGGCGGTCGTCGCGATCTGCTCGAAGGTGTCCCCCGGGCGTGAGGCGGTCGCGGTACCCGCCTCGGTGAGCCCGTATCCGGTCATGATCGAACGGAACGGGAGTTCGGTCTTCACCCGGCGGATCAGTTCCACCGGGATGTCGGCCGCCCCGGTGACCGCGGACCGCAGCGACGACAGGTCGTAGCGCCCGCGCGCCCCGAGCAGCGAGTGGTACAGCGTGGGCGGGCCGGGCAGCATCGTGATCCGTTCGCGCGCAACGAGTTCGCAGACGTGGTCCACATCGAACACCGGCACCGGCAGGATGGTGGCGCCACGGATGAACGAGGCCAGCACCCCGGCCTTGTAGCCGAAGGTGTGGAAGAAGGGATTCACCGCCAGGTAGCGGTCACCTACGCGCAGATCCGCCAGCTCACACCATTCGGTGTACAGCCGCAGATTCTGGCGATGGTTCATCATCACGCCCTTGGGGCGGCCGGTGGTGCCCGAGGTGTAGATGATGTCGGAGATGTCGGTCCCGGCCACCTCGCGTTCGAAAGGTGAACCGCTGGACAGGAAATCGGAGGCGAGGTCGATCACCGGCACGCCGTCGGGCCCGCGCAGTTCTCGCCCCAGGAAGCCCTGCTGTACCAGCAGCAGTTTCGCTCCGCTGCGGCCGATCACATCCGCCGCCTCCGCCGCCTGGAACCGGGTGTTGACCGGAACCAGCACGCCGCCCGCGGTGAGCAGGCCGAAGGCGGCCACGATCCAGGCCGCGGAATTGGGCGCCCAGATCGCCACCCGGTCGCCCTTGCCCACCCCGGCCTCCGCGAAGGCGCCCGCGGCCCGGCGCACCCGCTCGACGAGTTCGGTGTAGCTCAGCCGCAGATCGCCGTCGACGACCGCCTCGGCGTCACCGAAGCGATCGGCCGAGGAGGCGACCATCTGCGGGATGGTCTCCCAGCTCATACCGCGGGCCGCACCGCTCATACCTTCAACAACCTCGCCAGGTTGCCGCCCATGATCTTCTCCTGGTTGGCCAGCGGCATATCTTTGATCTCGTTGATGTAGCGGGCCGGTTCGGCCAGGCCCTCCGGGTGCGGGTAGTCCGAGCCGAACAGCACGTTCTCCACCCCGATCAGATCGGCGATGGCCTGCAGATCCTCCTCCCAGAACGGGCTGACGTGGATGCTGCGCTTGACCGCCTCGACCGGATCCTGGAAGCCGAAGCCCTCCGGCGCCTTCTTGTACACATCGTGCAGATTCTCGAGCAGCGGGGCCAGCCAGGAGGCACCGTTCTCGATGACGGCCACCTTCAGCTCGGGGTGGCGGAACAGCGCGCCGTGGCACACCCACGAGGCGACGGCGTCCTGGATCGGGCGCCATTCGGTGGTCATCCGGAAGGTGTTGGTCTTGAACGGCAGCATCTCGAGGTTGCTGCCCTCCCATTCGGCGTTGAACCGCGAATAGCCGCTGTCGGAGGAGTGCATCGTCACCAGCACGTCGTGCTCGACCACGCGCTTCCAGAACGGGTCGAATTCCGGCAGGGCGAACGAGCGCGGCCCGCGCAGGCCAGGCACCGGGGCCGGGCGCACCAGAATCGCCTTGGCGCCGTGTTCGACACACCAGTCGAGCTCCTCGATCGCCTTCTCTACGATCGGCAGGCTCACCACCGGCACCGTGAAGATGCGGTCCTTGTAGTTGAAACCCCACTCCTCGAGCAACCACTGGTTGAGCGAATGCACCACGGCGTGAATGAGATCGGGGTGATGGCGCATGCGCTCCTCGATGAGGCTGGCCAGGGTCGGGAACATCAGCGTGCGGTCGAGCTGTAGCTCGTTCATGAGCTCGAGGCGCGGGCCGGGCTCGTGGAACGCGGGAATCGAGCGCATCGGCTTACCGAAGATCTCCCGGCGGCTCTTACCCTCGGGATTGCCGTTCTTGAAGTACTCCTCCATCGCGCCGGGGCGCGCGACCACCTCGAAGGTGGGATTGGGGATGTACTCGCTGATCTGGCCGAGGACCGCGATCTTGGTGCGGCCGCCCAGTTCCACGTACTGGATGGCGCCCTCGAACTCCTTCGGCAGGTACCGGGTGAGGGCCTCTTTGGTTTCGTACAGGTGGTTATCGGCGTCGAAGAGCTGGTACGGCAGCTCGATCTTCGTCATAAGAGTCTCCTTTGTTCGTTATGAGAATCATATTCTCAGTTTTTGCGCGTGGCAACGTCCTGCCCGGCCACGGCGGCGCGCACGCGGTATTTCTGGACCTTGCCGCTCGGGGTGCGGGGGAAGTCGTCGACGATGTGCAATTCCTCGGGCCACTTCTGCTTGGCCAGGCCGGCCTCGGCCAGATGCGCCTGCACGTCGGCCAGGGTCGGGGTGGTGCTGCCGGACCGCAGCCGGACCACCGCGGCGGCATGTTCGATGAGCCGCGCATCGGGCGCGGCGACCACGACGGCTTCGGCGACCGCGGGCATGCGGTGCAGCACGTCTTCCACCTCGACCGCGCTGATGTTCTCGCCGCCGCGGATGATCAGATCGGTGGTGCGGTCGGTGATGGTGAGATAGCCGTCCTCGTCCAGCCGCCCGACATCGCCGGTGCGGTACCAGCCCTCGTCGTCGAAGGCGGCCGCGGTCAACTCCGGATCCGTGTAGCCCAGGCACAGATCCGGTCCGCGACTGAAGATCTCGCCGTCGTCGGAGAGCCGGATCTCCACCCCCGGCAGCGGGCAGCCGTCGGTGTAGAGGCGTTTGTCCTGAGGATCCGTGCAGTCGGAGCCGGTGATGGACGGATGTTCGGTGCTGCCGTAGGCGCGGTAGGCGATGATGCCGAGTTCGGTGAGCCGGGTGGTCACCGCGGCCGGCACCGAACTCCCGCCCAGCCCCGCGTATTTCATCTGCCGCAGATGCGCGTCGGTGAACGACGGATGGTCGAGCAGGCTGGTGAGGTAATAGGGCACCCCGCCCGCCACGGTGGCGCCGAATTCCGACATCAGGGCCAGCACCCGGCCGGGATCCCACACATCCACCAGGTTGATCTCCGTCCCGTCGAGCACCGGGATGAGCAGGGCGTTGACCATGCCGATGAAATGGCCGACCGGTGCGGCCGTGAGCTGGGCGCCCAGATCGGGCGGGTAATGCGCACTGAGCTGGCGCGTTTCGAACCCGAGGGTGCGATGGCTGTGGACCACGCCCTTCGGGTCGCGGGTGGTGCCCGAGGTGAAGGCGATCAGCGCGGGGGAGTCCGGTGCGACCGTGACGATTCCGGGCATCGGCTCGTCGTCGAGCAGGGAGTCGAAGTCGCGGCCCACCACGCCGACGATCGGCACCTGCGCGCACAGATCGGGCTGAAATTCCATGGCGCCGAAGCGTTCCGCGGTGACGAACACCTTCGGACGCACCGCGTCGAGGATGTAACCGATTTCCTTGCGGCCGTAGAAGTGCACGATCGGCACCATGGTGGCCCCGAGGAAGGAGGCGGCCCAGAAGGTGGCCGCGGCCTCCATCCAGTTGGGTAGCTGGAAGGCGACCACATCGCCGGGGCCCACACCGCGGCGGCGCAATCCGGCGGCGAGCCGGCGGGCGAGGTGCTCGACCTCGCGCACCGTGCCCGACCAGGGACGCAGCTGGGAATGAACCCGGAACGGGACCTCGGGTGCCCCGGCCAGGCCCCGCGTCAGCATCTCGCCCATGGTTTCGCGCGTCCACCATCCGCGCGACTCGTACCGATCGATCAACTGCTGCGGGATCTTTCGCATGGCTGAGCTCCAATGCCCGACGAATGGGAAGGCCGGCGGGACCGGACCCGAATACGGAGATGATATTCTCAAATTCGGAGAAGCAACATATCCAGAACGGAGAACGTGTGATGGTCGAGCTCGAGGTGGACGGCGGGATCGCGGTACTGACCATCAACCGTCCGCAGGCGCGCAACGCCATCGCGCCCGAGACGATGGATCAGCTCGATGCCGCGATCGACGCCGCGGCCGGCGCCCAGGTGCTGGTCGTGCGCGGTGCGGGCGAGCGCGCGTTCGTCTCCGGCGGAGATCTCAAGCAACTGGCCGCGATTCGCACCGAGGAGGGTGCCGCGCAGATGGCCTGGCGGATGCGCGGCATCTGCGATCGGCTGGCAGCGTTCCCGGCTCCGGTGGTCGCGGCGCTCAACGGTCACGCCCTCGGCGGCGGTGCGGAATTCGCGGTGGCCGCCGATATCCGGATCGCCGCCGACGACATCACCATCGGGTTCAACCAGGTGGCGCTCGCGATCATGCCCGCCTGGGGCGGAGCCGAACGGCTCGCGAAGCTGGTCGGGCGCAGCCGCGCACTGCTGCTGGCCGGCACCGGGTCCCTACTGTCCGCCGCGGAGGCGCAGCAGTACGGCCTGGTCGATCGGGTGGTGCCGCGGGCGGATTTCGAGCGGGAGTGGCGGTCACTGGCGACCGCGCTGGCCCATCCGGCCTCGGCGCCGATCAAGCGTGTGGTCTCCGGCGCCACCCCGCCCGAGGCGGTGGAAGCCTTTGCCCGGCTGTGGGTTTCGGATGCGCACTGGGAAGCCGCGGATCGGGTGCGCAACCGCGGTTCGGCCCGCGGCGCGACCGCGCGGGCCTAGGACCGGTTCCTCGCCGAGCCGGCCCGCTGTATCCGTCGGGTGTGGTTTGCCGGATTCGGCGGCGGTCAACACTATGTTTCGGCTTCGCCGGCCTGGTTCCGGCAGGCCGTCGTTGTTGTTTGCCGTCGGAAAACGACCTGCGCCACATCGGCGCAGAAGGAGGATACGTGCGCATCATCACCACCGGTCTCGCCGCCACGGCGCTGACCGTCGCCGCGGTGGCGGGGGCCGGCGTCGCTGCGGCCGATGACGATTCGGGGCTCAACCCGCCCAAGGAGATCATCACCGTGGATATCAATCTCCTCGGATGTTCGATCGGCGCCGGACTCGGCGCGCAGCTGGTTCCCACGCTGAGCGCCGGCGGATTCGGTGGCCCGGTGGGCATCGACGGCGGATTGGCCTCGCGGCTGCGCAGCGCCGGCTGCCTGCCCTGGCGCTGACGGCGCGAATTATTCGGTCGCGCTGTCGATTTCGGTGATGGCGTGCACCGGGCAGTCCAGCAGTGCCCGGTGCACGCCGTCGCGATCGGCGGATGCGACGACACCGTCACCTTCCATGGACGCGTAGCCCCAGTCGTCGAGGGAGAAATACTTCGGCGCGTGTTTGGCGCAGGTGCCGAAGCCGTCGCAGATGGTGCGATCGAGTCGGATCTTCACAGCGAGGTCACCGCTTCCACATCGAAGGGGCGGACCGCGGCGAACGGCGTGACCGCGCAGATCGCGCAGCCGCCGCCGCGGTGGCGCGCCACCGCATCCGGGAATTCGTCGAGCAGGGTCCGGGCCGCATTGGTCGCCGCGTCGAGGGTGCCGCAGGCGCCGCGGCCGCGCAGCACGGTCGCCCAGCGGCGCAGCCTATCCAGATCGGCGGCCTCGGCGACCCCGTCGCGCAGTGCGGAGGCGACCGCGCTCATCGCCGCGGTGCCGTTGAAACACGAGCCGCACTGACCGGCGTTCTCGCGGTCGAAATAGTCCAGCACCGCCGCCGCCACCGCGACCGGGCAGTCGTCGGGCGTGAGCAGTGCGACGGCGCCGCAGCCCAGTCCCGTCCCCAGCGCCCGCAACGTCTCGTGATCGAGCCGGGCGTCGAGGATGCGGCTGTTGGTGAGGCCGTTGAAATAGCCGCCGAGCAGCGCGCCGTGCACGCGGTCCGCGGCGACGCCGTGCAATTCGAGCAGGGCGCGGAACGAAAACCCGTGCGGCAGTTCGTAGATCGCCGGCTCGCGCCCGCCCCCGGTCACGGTGGCCAGGAAGGTCCCCGGCGAGTCCGCGGTGCCCACGGCACGGAAGGCCGCCGCGCCGAAGCGGTGAATCCATGCCAGCTGGGCGAGAGTTTCGACGTTGCTGACCAGCGTGGGGCGTCCGCCGACGCCGGCCGCATACGGACGGGGCGGCTTGTCGGTGGGTGTGGCGGGCCCGCCGTCGATCGCACGGACCGCCGCCGTCTCCTCCCCGGCCACATATCCGGCGGCGACGGTGATGATCTCCATCGGCACCGCGAGCTCGGCGGGATCGGCCTCGGCGAGCGCGCCGGCGACCGATTCGGCGGCCCGATCGTCGGAGACGTACACCACCGCGCGATCGGCGGCGAGAATCGTCGCGGCGGCTCGTAATCCGTCCAGCACCAGATGGGGGCGCCGGCGCAGCAACCAGCGGTCCTTCCCCGAGGCCGGTTCGCCCTCCTCTCCGTTTGCGACGACCACCGGCCGCACTCCGGCATCGCAATGCCGCTGTACCGACAGCAGTTTCGTGCCCAGCGGGAAGCCCGCGCCGCCGCGCCCGCGCAGGCCCGACTCGACGACCTCGGCGAGCAGCCGCGCCGGATCCTCGATCGGCGCGTACCCGCCGCTCGCCCGGTACGCCGCCGCCGACTCGGTGCCCTCGCCGCCGGTGATTCGCGGCGCGGTCCCCGGTGGTGCGCTGACTATCGGATTCGCGATCGCATCCATCGATCCGTCCTTCGGAATATCGTCCGCCGCCGAAAACCGTCGGCGCGGAAATGGCTGTGCCTACAATCGGCGGCATGCGTACCGCAGTAATTCGTGTCGATGTGGATCCCGCCGGGGAACTGCCGCCCGCGGAATTCGGGAAGAAGATATCCGCGCTCATCTCTCGCGCTGCGAAATCCGGAATATCGGTGACCGCACCCGATATCGATCGGCTTCCCGCACGCCGCCGCGAAATCCAGGTGCTGATCGACGGTGACGATACGGTCGCCGTGCGCGAACACGCGGTGGGAATGTGTGCCGATATCTTCGGCTCCGCCGTCCGGCCCGGGGCGGTCACCTTCGTCAGCCGGGGGACCGACGACGACGCCCACGGTGTCCTCGCCGGATTCGGCATCACCGGAGAGATCGATCGCAGCTGCGACGCGGCCGGCTTCGACACCCTCACCGTCCGCCTGGCGCGCACCGATCTGGAGCGCATCCCGGAGAGCCGGATCCAGACCGCGCTCGAGGCGGCGACCAACTCGGAGGTGGTCATCGTCACCAGGTGAGCACAGCGGTGAGCCGCCTGCGAGAGGCTCACCGGCCCACCGCGATTCGCCGATTTCCACCGCTACTGCCGCACGAAGTCCAGGATCGCCGGCGCGGCCAGCACCCAGGTGTCGAAGATGTTCCCCTCGCCCCGGGCGCGCGCCTTCTGACCCTGCTGCCAGGCGTCCTCGGGCCACGGCGGATCGATCAGGACCGAACCCTCGATCAGGCAGTGCACTTCCATCGACGTCCGCTTGGGGTGGTCGATATCGTGCTCACCTCCCCGGATGATGAGCGTCGGAATTTTCAGCTTCGAGAACTCGTAATCGGTCACCCCGGGAATCGTCTGACCCGGTTTCGGAACATAGGCGTCGAGCCAGCGCAACATCTGCGCCTGGAATTCCTCGGCGTCGAGAGCCAGCAGCCGGTCCTTGTTCTTCGGATTGTCCTGGATGCGTTCCTGCCATTCCGGCAGTTCGATCAGGCCCTCGATGCCCTTGATCTTCGCCGCGGTGATGTTGGGAATGATGTAATGCGAACCGAGCGCGATCAAGCCGTAGTTGCCGCCGACGATATTCCACACGATCAGCTTCGTCGCGATCTCCGGATACAGCATCGCCGTCAGAATGGAATCCCGCGCACCGCCGGAGCCGCCGGCGATGATCACCGGACCCGTGTCCAGATGCACGAGCAGATCGTGCAGCACCTCGGCGCGCATATGCGATTCCGTGGGACCCCAGAACGCGACCTCACTGCGGCCGCAGTTGGGCCGGTCCCACAGCAGGACCCGGTGGCCACCGGCGACCAGGGCCTCGGCCAGCGGCCGCAACCCCGGAATTTCGATGCTGAACCGGCCACCGGGAGTGAGCACGATCAGCGGACCGGACTCTCCCAGAATTTCGTAATAGACCTCACCACCGCGGATTTCGGCGATCGGCATGGACAGACCTCCTCGTCTGTGTCGGATCGAGCTGCGCTATTCGTCGCCTGATGGGGCGCCCTACGTGGTGACACTTCGTTGCCGCCTCCGGGCGCTGACCCATCAGGCCGTGACCAGAACGTCGTTGCCGACTACCCGCACGGGATAGGTGCGGATACTCCATTCCGGTTTCACCGCGGTGGTGCCGGTGGCCAATTCGAATCCCCACTGGTGCCACGGGCAGTAGATGTATTCGCCGCCGCGCACACTGACCGCGTCACCGGGAACCGATTCGTCGACCGCGGTCAGTCCCCGGGTGCGGCCCGAACACAGCGGGCCGCCCTCGTGCGGACAGTAATTGGCGATGGCGTAGAAGGTGCCGTCGACGTTGTAGACGCCGACCCCGTGGCGGCCGATCGGCACGAGTTTATGTGTCCCGGGCGGAATTTCGTCGACGGTGGCGACGGCGTGCTCACGCCCCTGCGGCAGCCGCGGGGTGGCCGCGAGATCGTCGCTCATCTCAGAACACCCGCACTTGCCCGGGCAATACCGGCACGGTATCGGGCAGGTTGGCGTAGGTTTTCAGCCCGTTGCCGAACATCACCGGCTCGCGGGTGTGCTCGGGCAGATGTTTGACCAGCCAGCGCGGATCGTCGAAGGTCCAGTGCGGATAGTCCGAGGAGAACAACAGAATCCTGTCCGCCTCCATCCATTCCAGCGCCCGGGTCAATTCCGTCTTGTCCTCGGGATAGTCCAGGGGCTGGGTGGTGAACTTGATGTGCTCCTTGACGTATTCCGACGGCTTGCGCTTGATCTCGACCCACGCTTTGCGCGCCTCGTAGATCGCGTCCATCCGCCACATCAGCGGCAGGATCCAGGTGAACGCATGCTCGACCAGGATGATCCGCAACGCCGGGAAGCGGTCGAAGACGCCGTCGAAGATCAGGCTCATCACCTGATTCATCGCCAGCAGCGAGTAGGTGACCATGAAATCGTGGTTGTAGCTGGGATATCCCACCGGCGGCATCGGCAGCATCTCGAAATTCCCGCGGGAGAGGTGGCAGGCCACCGGCAGGTCGTGCTTCACCGCGGCCGCCCACACCGGGTCGTACATCGGATCGCCCCACGCCGGCCGCGGTTCGGCGCGAATGAGGATCTGCGCCATATACGGATGTCCGGCCCATTTCTCGATTTCGCGGACCGCGCCGGCCGGGTCCTCGGCCGCGGCGCTGATGGAACCGCGATAGCGCTGATGCCAGTTGTTGTGACCGTCGAGCCAGTCCTGATCCAGCCAGGTGTTGACCGCCGCCGCGGCCGCCGAGGTCGCCTCCGGCAGCCGGGCCTGGTGCAGGCCCGGCTCGAGGATGGCGATATCGGAGCCGGCGCCCATGATGAGCTGCCGGAACAGCGTGTCGGGATCGCTACCCGGGAAACCGCCGTCGGGTGTGAAGGCGTCCACCCGCATCGCGTAGGCGTAGGCGAAGTCGGGGGCGTCGTAGAAGATGGTGCTGCCGACGTGGTGGTTGAGGAAATACTTGCTGCGGAACGGCTCCGGGTAGAGTTCGGCGAGCCGTCCCGGCCGAGGCACCGGGTGGACGTCGGAGTCGACCACCCGGACCGCGACCCGATCGGGGCTCGGAATCCGTTCGCGTACATCGGTATTCGCCTGCGTCATGGGTATCCCTTTCGATTCCGATACCGGTTACCGCGTCGTCGGCGCGGCGGGAATGTCGATGCCGTACAGTCCGGCGGCATTGCGCCACAGCAGCTTCTCGCGCTGGGCGGGAGTGAGCGCCGACGGCAGCCGCGCCGGATCGTCGAGTTGCCAGTGCGGATAGCTCGAGCCGAACATCACCATGTCGTCCTTGCCGGTAAATTCCAGCCAGTCTCCGGCGAATTCGACATCGCCGGGCCCGTCGAGCCGGCCCTGGACGAAGTAGATCGAGCCGGGGAGATAGTCGCTGGGCATGCGCGGCGCCCACGGCGTCTGCTCGAGGTGCGGACGGCCGAAGGTGTCCATCCGCCACATCATCGGGGTGAGCAGGTCGGCGGCGCCGTCGGCCCACACGAAGCGCAGATCGGGAAAGCGTTCGAACACGCCCTCGGCGATCATGTTCATCTGGTGGTACAGATAATTCAGCGCCATGAAGCCGAGGTACTGCTCGTAGGTGCGCGGATGTCCGGACGGGGTGGGCGGATAGGCCACGCCCGAACCGGATTCGATATGCACCGCGACCGGCAGCCGCGCGGCCGCCGCGGCCTCCCACAGGGGCCAGAACTGTGGCTTTCCGTAGAGTTCGCGCGACTGCAGCGGAATGCCGATCTGCACGACGCGCGGATGGGAGCCCCAGCGTTCGATCTCGCGGACCGCGCCGGAGATGTCCTCCGGATTCACCCGCAGCGTGCCTCGGTAGCGGTCGGCGTAGGTGCCGGAGTCCAGCCAGCGCGAGATCATCATCTCGTTGTGCGCGCTCGCGATCGCGGTCCCCAGATGGCGGTCGGGCATGATGCCGCGGGTCATCGGATGCAGGACGGCGATGTCGGTCCCGCGCTCGCCGAAGAGCACCTGCCCCACGGCATCGGGCTCGGAGCCGGGATATCCGCCCTCGGACAGGACGGTGCCCGGGGCGTATTCACCGCCGGGCGCGCCGTACCAGTCCATCTCGACATCCGGATAGCCGCGAGCGCTGTACGGCTCGCGCAGCCAGGTGCGCAGTTCGGGGTTGCCCTGGAAGAAGATGTGCACGCTCGCATCGATCAGTGGGCTGGTGCTGCCGTCGGGGAGAGTGATCATCGGCCCTCCTGCGGGAAATGCCGCGCAGCTGCGGGATTCGGTCTCGGCGAGGCGGAACGTTCCGGCTCGGGATGGTCGATCATGCGGGCTCCGTTGCGGGAATTCGAATGCGTTCGCGGACTGCCGTCGGCCCGGCGGTGGGGGAGAGTGCCCGGAAAGCTGTGCGGCGGACGGACCGGTGCGCGTTCGCCGGAGCGAATGCGCGAACCAAATATTTGTTCCGCAACTGTACGTCGAAACCCGCCCGGCGCACAAGGGCCGCCGTCCGGCGGTCAGGCGGCGGGGGCGGTGCGAGTGGCGCCGCACAGCAGAGTCGCGCGGGAATGTGCGTGTGCCGCATCGATTCCCACGCGCGCGACCACCGGCGGAGGCATCCAGATCAGGTCGCGCACACACGCCGACAGCCGGCTTTTGGTGATGCCCTCGATGGTGATCTCGCCGTCGGCTCGGCCCTGGTCGACGACGGTCGCGATCTGACGTGCGCGAGAGCGCAGGACCTCGATCACGTCGCTGGTGTCGGGGGGAGTGGACCGGAACCACGCGCGCTGGATCGCGAACTCGAGGTCGAAACGCCGCAGGGCGTTGAGATTGATCCAGGTCAGCGCGTCGAGTTTGGCGACGGCGGAGCTGTCGGTGCCGACCACCGCGGCGTAGGCGCGCGAAATCTCGTCGTGGAAGGACCCCATGATCGAATCCAGCAGCGCCTGTTTCGATTCCACGGTCCGGTACACGCTGCCCGCGCCCATTCCGGCGGCGGTGGCGATATCGCGCATGGTGGTCGCCTCGTAACCGCGGCGGGCGAACTCCGCGCGTGCCACCGCGCGCAGCCGGGCGGTGCGGTCGTCGTCGCCGGTGTCGTCGGGATTCGCCCAGGTGGCGATGCTCTCGCGCGCGGCGCGCAGGGCCGCGGAGCGATCGAGCGCGGCGGGCGAGGCCGGCACGGCGGGCAGGCCGTCGAGCAGCAGGCGGCACACCACCGTGGCGACGCGGTCGGCGGAATTCTCGCGATGCAGGACCGACAGGCCGATGTGCAACATGGTCTGGCACAGCTGTTCGGCCAGCACGGAACGGTCCACGGCCGCGGTGAGGTAGCCGTGATCCGCCGCGGCGTCGAGCAGGGCGCGCATGGCTGTCGTCGGTGCGGAGGGTGGGTCGGCGGCGAGCGCGACGAGCGCGGTGCCGGCGCCGGTGTGCGGTTCGTAGATCGACAACTGCAGTGCCGCGCGGTGTTCCAGCGCGCAGGCGGCGAGGGCGGTGGCGTAGCCGTTCACAACGTCGAAGGCCCGGTCGGCGCCGGTGATCGCCGACGGCGGCGGCGCCGACCGGGCCACGGCATCCAGCGCCGCGTGGTAACGCTCGAGCAGTTCGACCGCGATCGCTTCCTTCGATTCGAAGTGGTGGTAGAGACTGCCGGGCAGGATGCCGCAGGCGTCGGCGACGTCCTTCACATTCGTCCCGGCGTACCCCGCGGAGGCGAACAGTTCCGCGGCCGCGCGCAGGATCTCGGTCCGCCGCACGCTGTCGGCGCGAGCGGGAACCGGCGCGGTGGACTGTGATCGTGGCATCTGCTCAGTGTGACCGATCTCCGCGACCCGTACGACGCGGCCCGGAGCGCGTGCCCTCCGGGTGGTCAGTCGTTGCGCGGGAAGCCCAGATTCAGCCCGCCGTGGCTCGGATCGAGCCACCGGCTGGTCACGGCCTTGGTGCGGGTGAAGAAGTGCACACCTTGTACGCCGTGCGCGTGCGTGTCACCGAACAGCGAGTTCTTCCAGCCGCCGAAACTGTAGTAGGCCATGGGAACCGGAATGGGGACGTTGATGCCGACCATCCCCACCTCGACCTCGTACTGGAAGCGCCGGGCCGCGCCGCCGTCGTTGGTGAAGATCGCGGTTCCGTTGCCGTAGGGGTTGCCGTTGATCAGCTCGAGGGCCTGCTCGTATCCGTCGACTCGCACCACCGCGAGGACCGGGCCGAAGATCTCCTCGCGATAGGCGGCCATCTCCGGGGTCACGTGGTCGAGCAGCGTCGGTCCGAGCCAGAAGCCCTGGGACACATCGATTTCGGTGTCGGCGGTGCCGATATCGCCGCGGCCGTCGACGACGATGCGGGCGCCCTCGGCCTCGGCGGTATCGACGGCGGTGGCCACCTTGTCGCGGTGCGCGCGGGTGACCAGCGGTCCCATATCGGCCTCACCGTGCCCGTCGCCGAGGCGCAGGCCGCGAGTGCGCTCGGCCACCCGGGCTACCAGCTCGTCGGCGATATCGCCGACCGCGACGGCCACCGAGATGGCCATGCACCGTTCTCCGGCCGACCCGTATCCGGCATTGACCAGCGCGTCCGCGGCCAGGTCCAGATCGGCGTCGGGAAGGATCACCGCATGGTTCTTGGCGCCGCCGAGGGCCTGGACCCGCTTGCCGGTCGCGGTGGCGGTGGCGTAGACGTACTCGGCGATCGGAGTGGAGCCCACGAAGGAGACGGCCTTGATCGCCGGTTCGGTCAACAGCGCGTCCACGGCCTCCTTGTCGCCCTGCACGACGTTGAAGACGCCGGGCGGCAGTCCCGCCTCCTCCCACAGCTTCGCCAGCCACAGCGCTGCGGACGGATCCTTCTCACTGGGTTTGAGCACGACGGTATTGCCGGTGGCGACCGCCAGCGGGAAGAACCACATCGGCACCATGGCCGGGAAGTTGAACGGCGAGATGATCGCGACCGGACCGAGCGGGGCTCGCACCGAGTACGCGTCCACGCCGGTGGAGACGTTCTGCGTGAACCCGCCCTCCACCAGATGCGGTATTCCGCAGGCGAATTCGACCACTTCCTGACCGCGCGAGACCTCACCGAGGGCGTCGGAGAACACCTTGCCGTGTTCGGCGGTGATCAGGTCGGCCAGTTCGGATTTGCGGGCGTTGAGCAGTTCGCGGAAGCGGAACACGATCGAGGTGCGCCGGGTCAGCGAGGTGTCGCGCCAGCCCGGGAAGGCGGCCGCCGCGGACTCGACGGCGGCGCGGACCTCCTCGGGCCCGGCCATGGCGACCGCGCCCGTGACCCGTCCGGTGGCGGGATCGGTCACCGGGGCGGTGCGCGCGGCGACGCCGGGCCGGAGGCCGCCGTCGATCCAGTGGCCGATGTGCGCGACGTCCGTGGCGGCGGTCGGTTCGATCGTGCCGGTCACGACCGGACCCCCGCGTGCGCACCGGTCATGGTGGTCAGCGGCGCCGCGCCGTACCAGCCGCAGGGCAGGCCGCAGCTGGCGGTGATCTCGATCTCGCGGCGATGGTCGGCGAAGGTGCGGACGGTGCGCACCGCCTCCGCGGCGTAGCCGCAGCGCGGGCAGGTGCCGAAGTAATCCAGTATCTGGCGGACCGCGATATCGACGGGCGGCTGCATCAGTACCTCCGGGTCACGAGTTGAGTTGTGCGGCAGGGGATTCGCGTAGGTCGTGCGGTCAGCCGAGGAACAGGTCCGGGATCGGCCGCTCCCCGCCCCCGTAGCCCGACAGGTCGCGGACTCCGGATTCGATGAGTACCTCGGCGTCGATGTAGCAGTTGCCGGTGGTGTATTTCGCGGGCCGGGAAAGGATTTCGGCGGCGGCATCGCCCATGATGCGCGGATCGCGCGCCGAGGCGAGCAGGTCGGACCCGTCGGCCATATTCGCCACCGCCGAGGTCGCGATGTAGGTCTGCGGCCACAGGCAGTTCACCCCGATCGCCGCCTCGGCGAATTCGGTGGCCCAGCCGAGCGACAACAGCGTCATCGCGTATTTGGACTGGGTGTAGGCGGGATGCGCGCCCAGCCAGCGAGGGCTGAGGTTCAGTGGCGGCGAGATGGTCAGCACATGGGCCTCGGGCGCCTCGCGCAGCGCCGGCAGGCAGGCCTGGGTGAGCAGGAAGGTGCCGCGCACGTTGATCTCCTGCATCAGGTCGAAGCGTTTGGCCGGAAGTGAGTCGGTCGGCTGCACCGCGATCGCACTGGCGTTGTTGACGCAGATATCGATGCCGCCGAAGCGGTCGACCGCCGTCTGCGCCGCGCGCCGCACATCCTCCTCGCGCCGCACATCGCCCACCACCGCGACGGCCTTCCCGCCAGCGGCCTCGATCTCGGCCACGGCGGTGTGCACGGTGCCCGGCAGTTTCGGATGCGGTTGCGCGGTCTTGGCCAGCAGCACGATATTCGCGCTCCGGGCGGCCGCGGCGACGGCGATGGCGAGGCCGATCCCGCGGCTTGCGCCGGAGACGACCATGGTGCGGCCGGCCAACGGATATGCGGGCATGACGCTCCTCGAAATCAGTCGTTCGCCTCTGATGGTATTGGCATTCTCTTTTTTTGCAAGTAACGTATTCAAGGATGAACGACGACGTCCAGACCTCCTCCGGCATCCCGCTCGCCCCGGTCTACGGCCCGGGCGATCGTGTCGCCGAACCGTCCCCGCCGGGCGAATATCCCTTCACCCGAGGCAATTTCGGCACCGGCTACCGCGGGCGGCTGTGGACCTTCCGGCAGTACTCGGGGTTCGGCACCGCCGAGGAATCCAATCGCCGCTACCGCTATCTGCTCGATCAGGGTGGCACCGGACTCTCGGTCGCGCTGGACCTGCCGACCCAATGTGGTTACGACTCCGACGATCCCGAGGTGAGCGAGGAGGTCGGACGGGTCGGCGTGGCGGTGGACACCCTCGCCGACGCCGAGGTTCTGTTCGCCTCGATTCCGCTGGACAAGATCAGCACCAGCTTCACCATCAACGGCACCGCCGCGATCCTGCTGGCGTTCTACGTGGCCGCCGCCGAACGCCAGGGCGTCGCCCGCGAAAAACTCACCGGCACCATCCAGAACGACATCCTCAAGGAGTACGCGTCGCGGGGCACCTGGATCTGGCCGGCGCAGCCCTCCCTGCGGTTGATCGCCGACACGATCGAATTCTGTGCCGCCGAGGTGCCGCGGTTCAACGCGATCTCGGTGGCGGGCGCCCACTTTCGCGACGCGGGCGCGACCGCGGTGCAGGAGATGGCGTTCACCCTCGCCGACGGAGTCACCTATTGCGATACCGTCGTCGAACGCGGCCGCATGAGTATCGACGACTTCGCGCCGCAGATCTCGTTCTTCTTCTACACCCACGGCGACTTCTTCGAGGAGATCGCGAAATACCGTGCCGGACGGCGGCGGTGGGCCACGCTGGTGCGGGAACGCTACGGCGCGACGACCGATCGCGCGTCGATGTTCCGGTTCGGCTGCGTCTCCGGCGGCGCCTCGCTCTACGCGCCCCAGGCGCAGAACAATCTGGTGCGCGTGGCCTACGAGGCGATGGCCTCCGTCCTGGGCGGGGTGCAGTCGATGTTCACCGCCGCCTGGGACGAGCCGTTCGCGCTGCCCAGCGAGGAGTCGGCGACACTGGCGCTGCGCACCCAGCAGATCCTTGCCTACGAAACCGGTGTCACGCGGGTGGCCGATCCACTGGGCGGGTCCTATTTCGTCGAGGCGCTCACCGATGCGACCGAGGAGCGGATCGTCGAGATCATCGCCGATCTCGACGCGCACGGCGGCATGGTCCGCTGCATCGAGGACGGCTATCTGCAGGGCCTGATCGCCGACGAGGCCTACCGCGCCCACCAGGACATCGAATCCGGCGCGCGCCCGATCGTCGGGGTCAACCGATTCACCTCCGACGAACCCGCACCCGAGATCGGCACCTACGAATTGGATGCCGCGGGAAGGGATCTGCAATTGAAGCGACTGGCCAAGGTCAAGGCGGACCGGGATTCCGGCGCGGTCGCCACCACGCTGTCGGCGCTGTCGCGCGCCGCCGAGGGAGACGAGAATCTGATGCATCGGCTCATCGACTGCGCCAACGCCTACTGCACGGTGGGGGAGATGACCGCCGCGCTGAAATCGGTGTGGGGCGAATTCCGCCAGCCGGTGGTGTTCTGATGCCCGCGCGCGTACTGGTCGCGAAACCGGGCCTGGACGGCCACGATCGTGGTGCGAAGATCGTCGCGCGCACACTGCGCGACGCCGGTTTCGAGGTCGTCTACACCGGCATCCGCCGCCGCGTCGAGGAGATCGTGTCGATCGCGGTGGCCGAGGATGTGGCGGTGGTGGGGCTGAGCATTCTCTCGGGCGCGCACCTCGGACTCACCACCAAGGTGGTGGAGGGATTGCGCGCCGCCGACGCCGCGGATATCGCGGTCGTGGTCGGCGGCACCATCCCGCAGGCCGATGTGCCGAAACTCCTCGAGGCGGGCGCGGCGGCGGTGTTTCCGACCGGCACCCCGCTGGATCACCTGGTGCGCGAGATCCGCGCGCTGACCGCGACGGTGGCGGGCCCGGCCGAGCCGAGATGACCGCGATCCACCGCACACCGCAGGTCACGGCCGGGCGAAGGGGCGGCGTCGCACCGGTCACGGACACGCACGTGCGAGCGTCCGAGAACGGGCGGTCCGGGCATTTCGGGTGCCGAACGTGGCCGATGGACGCCCAGGACGCGTGCTGGACGGCGGCCTGTAATGAACTCGTGCCCCTTTTCACAGGTTGAGCACGGTCCCAGCTGACATAGTCTGAGCAGGCGAGTTCTGTTCAGGGCAGTTTCGGAGCCGGTCGCGGTCCAGGCGATCGTCGGCGCGAACGAGCGGAACCGCAGTCGGCAGGGGCAGTCGAGGAGGTCGGCCGTGCATACAGCGGTGACGACGGCAATCACACGGCGTGAGTTGATGCGGCTCACGGGAATCACAGCGCATTCGGTCAGCCGGCGTGGTGGCCGGTCGCTGAATGCCGACGCGGTGTCGGGTTATATCGACTCCGCGGTCGGGCGCAGCGCCTTCGCCGTGGCCGACGGCATCGGCGATCATCTGCTGGCCGCGCGGGCGGCGCGCACCGTGGCGCAGGTCGCGGCGCGGGTGGCTGTCGGTGGCAGTGCGGCCGCCGGAATCCTTGCCGCCCGACAACAATTGCTGCGCGAATTCCCCGAGCCCTCCGCCGACAGCGTGGTGGTCGTGGCCGTGTGCCCGACACCCGACCGTATCGACGGCCCCTGTGATATCGCCTGGGTCGGCGACTGCCGGGCCTATCACTGGAACGGGCGGGTGCTGCATCAGATCACCAGCGATCACACCGTTGCCGAGATGATGAACGCGCGCGGCATCACCGTCGCGCCCCGGATGCACCATATGGTGACGACCTCGGCGCGGACCGTGCAGCCGGAGGCGGTGGGCCACGGCATCACCGGCACCGGCGCCGGGCGCTGGCTGCTGAGCACGGACGGGGTGCACAAGACCTTGCCGATGACCGAGATCAAGCAGATCCTCGCCGACGCCGACTCCGCGTCGACCGCCGCGGACGCCCTGGTCGAGGCGGCGATCACGGCGGGTGCCACCGACAACACCACCGCGCTGGTCTTCGATCACGGCTGAACAGCGGGCCCGCCCGCGCGGCCGCGACCGGCACCCGGCGCGGCGGCCGCGGCCAGGATCCGGCGCAGCGGCCACGGAAGTTCCCGGAACAGCGCGGTCATGGCGGCGGCGGTGCCGCGCAGATCGGTGCGCCCGGACAGGTAGGCGCGTTGCAGGTCCGGGGGCAAGGCGAAGAAGGCGTCGAAGAAGACCGGGAGTTCCTCGGGCGGCAGCGCGAGCAGCGCCCGCAGGCCGGCCCGGCGCAGGGCGTACACCAGGCGTGCCGGGACCGGCCACAGGCTCTGCCCGGCGGCCACGGTGTCGGCGGCGGCGAGTGCGGCGCCGACGCTGTATCCGGTCGCAGGATGCAGCAGTCCACCCGCCGCCCCGAAGACGCCCTCGCGGGCCCGGCCGCCCTCGACCGGGAAGCGCACCCGTTCGATCGGTGCGTCCGCGCCGAATTCGATTCCCCGGCAGCGCAATCGGTGTTCCAGACGGCGCCGCAGCTCGCCTTGGCCGATCGCCGGCCGTCCGGCCAGGCAGGTCTCCTCGAACAGCATCCGGCCGCCGCCAAGCGGGATCGTGTACAGGAACGACGCCGGTTCATCGGCCTCGGTGCCGTTGTCCCGGGACCAGTCCATGAAGACGGCCGGTTCGCGATCACGGTGCAGCACAACGCCGTAGGCGGTCTGCTCGGCTCGTCGCATCTCGCGGGCCAGGCCGCGGGCGTCGACCACGCGCTGCGCGGTCGGTGTCCGGCCCGAGGCCAGCCGCACGCGGTCGGGCCGCTCGATGTCCAGGACCCGGTCGGCGATCACCCGCACGCCGGACAGGTCCAGCGCGTCCTGCAGCGCCGCGGTATCGAAAACCTGATAGGTACGGGCGATTTCGACCTCGCGGATACCCCGGGCGAGCGGCCGCTCGATCGTCGCGGCCACGACCCGGGCCGGTAGCCAGTCCGGCAATTCGTCGGCCCACGTGCCGTAGGTCGCGGGCCACCGGCGCCATGGATGCGGATCGATCGCGGTCACGGCGAGTCCGCGGACGGCCGCGCGATGCGCCAGCGCCCGCCCGGACGGGCCGAGCCCGCAGACGATGAGATCGGCACTCATGCCGCCATTGCAGCAGATCGCACGGACGCGGTGTGACCGGCCGTCGCATCACAGCGGGTGTGTCGGGTCCGGTAGGGTCGACCCACGATGCCCGGGGGGACCACAACCGCGGAGGGCGCTGCCCCGGGACGCGGAAGGTGGCAGCAGATGACGTATCCCCCCGGACCCGGGCCGTACGGCTACGGCCCGCAACAACCCCACGACTCGGGGTGGGGGCGCGACCCGAACCAGCCCGGCTCGGGCTGGGACGCGGCACCGAGCGGGTGGGAGACGCCGGCGTGGGATCAGCAGATGCCCGCGCCTCATTGGGGGCAGCCCGCTCCCGGCGGCTATCCGACTCCGCCGCCGCCGAAGAACAACAACGGGCTCGTCGTCGGCATCGTCTTCGGCGTGATCGCGCTGCTGGTGATCGCCGGCGGCATCGTGGTGGTCGCGACTCGCGACTCCGGCGGCGACGACCGGGCCGGCGGAACCAGCACGCCCGCGCTCGTCCCCGCCACCACCGACGGCAGGACCACCACCGCGGCCCCGAGCACCAACGCGAGTCCCGACACGTCCGGCCACCTGAGCTATCAGGAATACGGGCACGACTGGAACTTCAAGGCCGGCGATGTGGAACTGCACGCCGACTGGGTCGAGGGCCGCGACCATCCCAGCTGCGCCGATATCGAGGTCGGGGGCAAGCTCACGTCGCTGGGCTGCCGGTACGCCGCGGAGATGGTGTACAAGGCCGAGGGCGGTTCGCTGATGCTGACCCAGTTCATCATGGGGATGTCGAGCAGTGACACCGCCGCGGCCGCACCCGGCGCGTATACCGACGACGACCTGAAACTGCGGCCCGGCACCTACATCTCGAACTTCACGACCGGCAAGTGGAAGGACGACGCCGAGAAGCAGTTCCTCGTCGTCACCTTCGCCACCGCGACCAGCTCGGTGGACGAGGGCACCGTGAAGAAGTACTTGAAGTACCGGCACGACGACATCCTCGGCGCCCTCGCCTTCCGCTGACGGGGTGTGCGGTCGCGCGGTTCAGATGCCGCCGGTCGCGAGCAGGCCGCCGTCGACCCGCACCACCTCGCCGGTGATCCATGCCGCCTGATCGGAGACGAGGAATCCGACCAGCGCGGCCACATCCTCGGGCGTGCCCAGGCGCCGCAGCGGATAGGTCGCGGCCACCGCCTCCTCGTTGTCGGTGACCAGCGCGTCGGCGAATTTCGTCTTGACCACGCCCGGCGCGACGGCGTTCACCCGGATCGACGGACCCAGCTGCCAGGCCAGTTCCTCGGTGAGCCGGATCAGGGCCGCCTTGGACGCGCCGTAGGCGGCGATCACACCCGTCGAGCGGATGCCGGCCACACTCGCGAGGTTCACCACCGCGCCGCCGTGCTCGCCCATCCAGGCCCGATAGGCCTGCTGCACATAGCCCAGCGCCGCGACCACATTGACGTCGAAGATCTTGCGCACCGCGCCGAGATCGGCCTCCATCAACGACCCGTAGACGGGGTTGATGCCGGTGTTGTTGATCAGGATGTCCAGGGATCCGAATTCGGCGACGGCGGTGTCCACCTGCTCGGCGCGCGCCGCCTCGTCACCCGAATTGCCCGCCAGCGCAACGACTTTTCCCGGATGGCCGAGCGCGCGCAGCCGGTCGGCCGCCTCGGCCAGCGGTTCCGGTTTGCGGGCGGTGATCAGGACGTTCGCCCCACGCCGCAGCAGCTCCGCCGCCACCGCGTACCCGATACCGCGGCTCGCGCCGCTGACCAGCGCACCCTTACCCAACAGATCCTCGCTCATGGATCGCGACCTTACGTCAGGTGGGCGCGGGTGGCGTCGCGGACCCGGGGCGGGGTGCTGCGCAGCACCTGGAAGCCGGCACCGGAGACCATGACCGGGATGCGCCGGGCCGCCTGCAGGTAGCGGATCCGCGCGGACCGGGGCAGCTCCGGCCACGGCAGCGGTTCGGCGTCGTCGGGATCGGGATGGGCGGCTCCGCCGAGCAGAGCGCGCCGATCCGCGATCCGGCGTTCGTAGTCCAGCCGCGCGAGCAGCCCGATCTCGTCGTCGTCGAAGGTGACCGCGAAGGCCGGATCGAAGGCGGGCACCATGAAGCAGCCGATCGCGGCCAGATCTTCGCCGATACCGCGGGCCTGCAGCCGGTAGGTGCGGCGGTCCTGGTCGCTGAGTTCGTTCCAGTGGCGCAGGGCGGCGGCGTCGGCCGGCGCCTCACCGGTGGTCATGACGGTGTGGGCGCGGGCCTGGTGGTCGACCCGTTCGCTGGTTTCGTGCAGCGCCCGCCCGAGTTGTTCGCTGACCCGGTCGGTGACGTATCCGGTGAGACTGTCGATGACACGGTCCTGTGCGGTGAGCCGGGCCTTCATCCGCCGGCATTCGTGCAGGACCGCCTGCGCGTCGAGGAAGGTCTGCTCGGAACGGCGGTCACCGGTGCGCCCGAGCACGTCCTGGCCCACCATGATCACGATCATGAACACCAGTTGCGCGAGCGTGGACAGAAACGCCATGAAGGCGAACGGGTACGGGTCCACCCGCTGAATTCCCGCCTGCGCCAGCACAACCCACAGAATCTGCGAGCCGAGCGCGAGATAGAAGCCCCACACGCTGCCCAGTCGCTCGGTCAGCCACACCGCGATCCGGTCGTTGGTGCTGACCGCCTGGTCGGCGGCCTGCGGCGGCGGCTGCACCCGATGCCGTTCGATCCACGGATGCGGTGTCGACTCGAGCAGGCTCAGGCCCCGGCTGAGCGCGCGGTCGTGGTGGTCCAGATGTGCCTGCAGATCCGCGACCTGGGCGAAGATCGCCTCGGTGTTCTCGTAGGTCTGCACCGACCGGCGGTCGGCGGCGGCGCTGAGCACCCGCTGGCCCACCAGGATCACCAGGCACAGGATCAGCTGCGCGACATTGTCGACGAACAGCAGGAACGGGAACGGATACGGGTCCACCGGGCGCAGCGGCCCCCAGGTCGCCAGCGCCATCCAGGCGCTGAACCCGATGAGCACCAGATACAGCGCGGGCATCGATCCGATCCAGCGGGTGAGGACGGCCGCGACCGCGTCGTTGACGCCGATGCGTTCGTCGGCCATCGTCACCGCACCGGTGTGCGTCTCGAAATCCAGAGCGGTATCGACATCGGCGTCGGTGGGCGCAATCGCGGTCGCGCCGCTGTGCGCGTTCGGTTCACCGCCGCTGCGTATCTCGTCGGCCCGGCTGTCGCTGCTCACCTCTACGGCCCCCTCGCCTGCGCTCGTCCGATACCGCGCACTGTACGTGCCCTCTATGGCACGTGCGCATCGCGGCGCGGGGGAACAGGTCAGGTGGCGGTGAAACCCGCTGTGGCGCAGGGGTTTCAGTTCTCGGCGACGGCAGCTGCCCGCCCCGAGGAAGGCCGGCGGTTCCGTCGTCGGCAACTGCCGGCCTTCCTCGGCCGGGATATGCCCGGCGTGTCGCTCAGCGCCGTAGGAGATCGGTGATCACATCGACCACTTCGTCCGGCGCCTCCTCGGCCATGAAATGTCCCAGCGCGAGGGTGCGGTGGTGGAGTTCGGTGGCCCATTCGCGCCATACCGCGGCCGCGTCGTAACCGAGTTCGGCGCCCCAATCCTGCTGAATCACGGTGACCGGCATGGTGAGTCGGTGTCCGGCGGCGCGGTCGGCCCGGTCGTGGTCGAGATCGACGGTGGCCGAGGCGCGGTAGTCGGCGACGATCGAATCCACCGCGCCGGCGCACGCGCGCAGGTACTCCCGGCGGACGTCGTCGGGAATCGCGTCGGGGCGCAGGCACCAGGCGTCGAGGAAATGGCCGAAGAAGTCGTCGGCGCTCGCGCGGATCATGCGCTCGGGCAGCCCGGGCGGCTGGGCCATCAGATAGAGGTGGAAGGCGACCGCGGCGGTGTGGCCGTGCAGGACCTCCCACATATCCGATGTCGGCAGCACATCCAGCACCGCGAGATGGGAGATCCGATCGGGACGGTCGAGTCCGGCGCGAATCGCCACCAGGGCGCCGCGGTCGTGTCCGGCCAGCGCGAACCGATCGAATCCGAAGTGGTCGGCCAGCGCGATCACATCGGAGGCCATCGTGCGTTTGGCATAGGTGCCGGAATCGGCGGCGATCGGTTTATCGCTGTCGCCGTAGCCGCGCAGGTCCGGGCACAGCACGATGTGGTCGCGGGCCAGCGCCGGTGCGACGTGACGCCACATCAGATGCGTCTGCGGGAAGCCGTGCAACAGCACGATCGGAGTACCGGAGCCGGCGTGCGCGACGGACAACGCGACATCCTCGGCGACCGGAACGCGGTCGTAGTCGAAACCGGGGACGGTGGGTGCGGACATGCGGTGACGATCCCTTCTCTAGGCTTGTTCGGTGCGATGTCCATGCTCGGCGGCGGCAATGAGCAACCGATGAGTGCGCAGCTCACCGGCTCCGACGCGGCACCGACGGCCGGTGTCCTGGGCCCGGTGCGGGTCGCCGCCGCCGACGGGACGCCGCTGCCGCTGCACGGCCCCCGGCATGCCGAGGTGCTGGCCCGCCTGATCGCCGCCGGCGGTCGGGTGGTGCCGGTGCCGGCCTTGGTGGCAGACCTGTGGGAGGACCCGCCGCCGGGCGCGGTCGCCGCCGTGCGCACCTTCGTCGCCGCCCTGCGCCGTGCCCTGGAACCCGGCCGCGCGCCGCGCACCCCTTCCCGCGTGATCGTCACCGAGGGCGCCGGATACCGCGTGGTGCTGCCTCGCGATCACGTCGACGCCTGGTATTTCGACGATCTGGTCCGCGCGGCCGCGAATCAGGCCGGGCCGCAGCGGATCGAGACGCTGGAGACGGCGCTGGCGCTCTGGCGCGGAGACGCCTACGGTGACTACCGGTGGGCGGCCGGAGACATCGCGAAGCTCGATGAATTACGTTCTGCGGCAGTGGAAATGCTCGCGGAGGCGCGAATCCGCCAGGGACGGCCGGAACAGGCCGTCGCCGAACTCGAAACTTATCTGCACGAGCATCCCGTGCGGGAGCGGGCCTGGCTGCTGCAGGCGCGAGGACTGTGGCAGGCCGGGCGGCGGGCCGACGCGCTGGCGGCGCTGCGGCGGGCCCGAACCCGGCTGGGCGCGGAAGCCGGATTGGATCCCAGCGCCGAACTGATCGCCCTCGAACGCGAAATCCTCACCGGAGAACCGGAATTCGGTGAGCACCGATTGTGGCGTGACACTGTCGCCGCCTACGGCGTCACCGGCCCGCGCAGCCGCATCATCTCCTCCGCCGATCTGCTGCGCGGCCTGGCTCTGACCGACGCGACCGGTCTGATGACCGCCCAGGATCGCCGGGCGCACGCGATCGACGACCTGTTCGCGAGTGACGATCCCGAACTCACGGCCACCGCGCTGACCCGCATGGAGGTACCGGGGGTCTGGTCGGTGCTCGACGATCCGGCCCGGTCGGCGCGCGTGGCCGAGGCCGCCCGCACCACCCTCGAACGCTTGGACGACGACGCCGCGCCCGCGCTGCGCGCCCGGCTGCTCGCGCTGTTCGCGATCGAAACCCGCGGCCGCCGTAAAACGTCCGGCGCCGACGCCGCGCGAGCGGCCGAACGTATCGCCCGCGACCTAAGGGATCCGGCCGTGCTCGTGCTCGCTCTCGACGCCCGATTCCTGCAGTCCTTCCACACGCCGGGCCGGTGGCCGATGCGGGCGCGGCTCGCTCAGGAGCTGATCACGGTGTCGCGCCGGCACGACCTGTCGACCTACCTGATCCTGGGTCATCTCATCGCGATGCAGGCCGCGTGCGCGCTGGGCGAGGTGGCCGTCGCCGACGAGCATGCCGCCGCGGCCGACCGGCTCGCGGTGCGCTACGAGCGCGACCTCGTCGGGGTGTTCACCACCTGGTACCGCGCGCTGCGCACCGTCCTGACCGACCGGCCGGAACCGGAAGTGGCAGACGCCTACGAACGCGCGCTCGCCACCCTGCCGAGCTGCGGCATGCCCGGTGTCGCAGCGGGTCTCGCGCCGCTGACCGGCCTGTGCCTCGCGCTGCGGGCAGGCCGGGACCCGGCCGAATTCGCCGCGGCCGACTTCGGGCCGAACACTCCCTACGCCGCCGCGCTGCTCGAACCCGAGCGCGCCCACGAGCTGCTGCGTGCGGCGCCGGCGCCGCCGCCGGACCACTTGGCCGAATTGCGTTGGGCGCTACTGGGAATCGCCGCCGACCGATGTGCGGACCGGAGTACCGCGCGTCAGGTGCATCGCGCCCTGTCCCCGGCGCGCGGCGAACTGCTCGGAGCGGGCACCGGCATGCTGAGCCTCGGTCCGGCCGGCGCACTGCTCGATCGTTCGGCGCCGTAACGAAACATTCGGCGTGGCGATCCCTCGGATGTGAGTATCAACGGCCTCTCGGCCGCCCAGCAGCGCGCCGCGTTGCGCCGCCTGGTGGTGGCCTTCGGTGAACTGAACACCATCGTCGAACTCGCCGCGAACGAGGCCTCTCCGGATCTACGCGAACATGCCGAACTCGCGCGGGACATGCTCGGCGCCCTGGTCACGGAGGTGGCCCAGCCCGGGCGTGACCGGCTATGCTATCTGCCATTGACAAATGGCACATAGGTAGCTGATGCTCGGTATATGGAGACGAGAAGGTCAACGGAGACCTCACCGTCGGCCACCGCACCGGTCCCGTCGTCACCGTCGCTGCGTTCGCGGCTGGCGCTGACCGCGGGACGGTACGGGGTACGACCGATCAACTGCCTGCTACCGGCGAATCCGCTCGGCATCGCCGCGGCCCGTGGGCTGGTCGCGTCGATCATGGCGATTTGCGGGCCGGTGCTGCCGCTGGCCGTACCGGAGGCCGCGGCGGCATTGCGCCGCGCGGCCGCCTTCATCACCGGGGTACTCGCGCGATCCCGTGCGGCACAACCGGTATCGAGTGTCCGAGAGGCGGGATAGTGATGTGGATCGTGGATGCGATGGCGGGGGCGAATGCGGCGCTGCGGTCGGTGATCGGCGGCGACCGTAGCACCTACGACGCGAAGGCCGTCGTCACCGGAGCCGGCAGCGGGATCGGGCGCGCCTTCGCCCTCGAGCTGGCCCGGCGCGGGGGAGAGGTGATCTGTGCCGATATCGACCTCGGCCGGGCGGAGGAGACGGTCGCGCTCATCGACCGGATCCACGGCCGCCGCGCGTACGCGTATCGCTGTGACGTGGCCCAGCGCGCGGAGATGGAATCGCTGGCGCAGCACAGCGACGCGATCTTCCACGGCCCGCCGACCCTGGTGATCAACAACGCCGGTGTCGGTATCGGCGGAAAGCCGGTGGGCGACATCGGATTCGAGGATTGGCAGTGGGCGCTGGGCATCAACCTGTGGGGTGTGGTGCACGGATGCGAACTGTTCGTGCCGCGGCTGCGCCGGGCCGGCCACGGCGGCATCATCAATGTGGCCTCGGCGGCCGGATTCGCCGCCGCACCCGCGATGGCCCCGTACAACGTCTCCAAGGCCGGCGTGGTGTCGCTGTCGGAAACCCTCGCCGCCGAACTGTCGGGCACCGGCGTCACCGTGACGGTACTGTGCCCGACCTTCGTGCGCACCAACGTCGCCCGCGACGGGCGCATCACCGCCGGATCGGCCCGCCTGGCCACCGAACTGATGCGCTGGACCGGCTTCTCGCCCGACCACGTCGCGCGCATCACCCTCGATGCCCACGAGCGCGGCCGCCTGCATGTGCTGCCGCAGCTGGACGCGGTGGTCGTCTGGCATCTCAAACGACAATTCCCGGCCACCTACACCCGGGCCCTCGGCGTGCTGAACCGATATCTGCCGCAAGCGGATTCGTCCCCGGCATCGGCCGACAGCGAGAAGACAGGAGTCTGACATGTCCTTCGACTTCGACGATATGCTGGCCAAGATCAAGTCCCGGCAGTGGGCGCTGGCCGATATCGAGTGGGACGCACCGGGCGCGGAACTGATCGATCCCGAACTGCACGCGAAACTGACGCCGTTCATGGCGGATCTGATGTGGATCGAGAACGTCGGCGCGCGCGGATTCGCGGCGATGGCGAAGAAGGCCCCGACGCAGACACTGCGGGAGATCTACCGGTACTTCCACGCCGAGGAACAGCGCCACGCCAATGCCGAACTGGCCCTGATGCGCCGCTGGGGGATGCTCGACGGCGACGAGATCCCCGAACCGAATATCAACGTCAAGCTGGTCATCGACTTCCTCGACAGATACGCCGACGGCATGTCGCTGTCGTTTCTGGGCACGGTGATTCCGATGCTGGAGGTGGCACTCGACGGCGCGCTGATCAAATTCGTCACCGACGAGATCGCCGATCCGATCGCCCAGGAGGTGTTCCGCAAGATCAACTCCGACGAATCCCGGCATCTGGCCACCGATTACGCGGTGATGGAACTGCTCGGGCACTCCACCGCCCGCAAACTCGCGATCGATCTGGTCGGAGGCTGGGTGAAGCCGTCGCTGATGATCGGCGTGCTCAGCTATGTGCCGCTGCTGAACAAGATGCGCGACAACATCGTCGCGATGGGCGTCGACGAGGACAAGCTGTATACCGCGATGCGCCGGTTCAAGGCGGTCGGGGAGCGTACACCCGTGGTGAACCGGGTGCCGATGTACCGGATCGTCAAGATGCACAGCGACTGGGTGATCAACCGCGACCACCCCTACCACCTGCTGGCCGACACACTGGTGAAGGTGACCGCCCACATCCCCGACCGGGTGCTGCCCGCGCAGCCGACCTGGTCGAAGGAACTGACCTACGAGCCGGTCGCGTGATGAGCGGGAACACCGTGCTGGACGTCGCGATCGTCGGAGCCGGATTCGCCGGGATCGGGGCGGCGATCCGGTTACGGCAGCGCGGAATCACGAATATCGCGATCTTCGAACGGGACCGGCGGGTCGGCGGTACCTGGCGCGACAACACCTATCCGGGGGCGGCCTGCGATATTCCGTCGCGGCTGTACTCCTACAGTTTCGCGCCGAATCCGGAGTGGTCACAGACCTATTCCGGCAGTGCGGAAATCCTCGGCTATATCGATGCGATGGTCGAGAAGTTCGCGCTCGGCGCATCGATTCGCTTCGGGCACAACGTATCCGGATTGGCCTACGACGAGGCGGCGGGAGAATGGGAGATCGCCTTCGACGCCGGTCGCACACCGGTGCGGGCCCGTTCGGTGGTCCTCGCGTCCGGGCCGCTGGCCAATGCGAGCCTGCCGGACATCCCGGGTCGCGACAGCTACGAGGGCCATATGATCCACTCCGCCCGCTGGGATCACGACTACGACTTCACCGGTAAGAAGGTGGCCGTGGTCGGCACCGGCGCCAGCGCGGTGCAGATCGTCCCGGAACTGGTCGAGCGGGCCGGGTCGGTGAAGGTCTTCCAGCGCACGCCCGGCTGGGTTCTGCCGCGGATCAACCGGCACACCACCGGCCTGACCCGGCAGCTGTACCGGCACCTGCCACTCACCCAGCAGCTCGCCCGGCAGGCCTGGTTCTGGGGGCACGAATCGGTGGCGCTGGGCGTGGTGTGGAATACCCCGCTGACCAGGATCGTGGAATCGGTGGCACTGGCCCATCTGCACAGTCAGGTCCGCGATCCGTGGTTGCGGCGGCAACTGACTCCCGATTTCCGGGCCGGATGCAAGCGGCTGCTGATGAGCAGCGACTACTACCCGGCGCTGCAGCGCGACAACTGCACCCTGGTCACCTGGCCGATCGCGGGGATGTCGCCGGCGGGCATCCGCACCGCCGAGGGGATCGAGCACCGGTTCGACTGCATCGTGTTCGCCACCGGTTTCGAGGTGTCGAAGGCGGGCGCGCCGATCCCGATCACCGGCCGCGGCGGGCGGGTCCTGGACGACGAATGGCGCAGGGGCGCATACGCGTACAAGAGTGTGACCGTCGCGGGTTACCCGAACCTGTTCTTCACCTTCGGGCCCAATTCCGGCCCCGGGCACAATTCGGCGCTGGTGTACATGGAGGCGCAGATCGGCTATCTCGCCGCGGCGATCGGCATGCTGCTCGAGCGGAATCTGCATTCGCTCGAGGTGCGCCGCGACCGCCAGGACCGCTACAACCACCGGCTGCAGCGCCGGCTGCGGGCGACCACCTGGAATTCCGGGTGCCGCAGCTGGTATCTGACCGAGGACGGCTTCAACGCGACCATGTTCCCGGGCTTCGGCAGCCAGTTCACCGGTCAGCTCGCCACCCTCGATCCGCACGACTATGTGCTGATCCCCGGGCGGGGCGGCGCCCGCGCGACTGTCGCCGATCGGGCGGTGACCTCGTTGGGCTAATGTCGACACGATGCGTCGCGCCCGAGCTGCTCACATGGGCCGGAGGCGGGTGCGACGCGGGTCGGCGTCCGGCACGAGGAAAGGGTGGGCGAGAACGGGATGGCGGAGTACCGCATCGATGAACTCGCCCGCGCCGCAGGCACAACCAGCCGCAATGTGCGCGCCTACCAGGAACGCGGCCTGCTGCCGCCGCCGGTGCGCCGGATCGGGCGCGCGCTGATCTACGACGACTCCCACCTGGAGCGGCTGAAGATCATCGACGTGCTGTTGCAGCGTGGGTTCACCACCGCCCATATCGCCGATTTCATCACCGGCTGGGAAACGGGTAAGGATCTCACCGAGATCCTGGGGCTGCAGCACGCGGTCACCGCCGCGTGGGGGCAGCAGGACGAGACGCTGCGGGTACCGCGCGAATTGATCGACACCTTCCTCGGCGAGGAGGCGGCCGATCCGGAGATCCTGGAACGTCTCGCCGAACTCGGGCTGGCCCGGATCGGCACGGAGACAATCGAATTCACCGATCCCCAGCTGCTGGAGAATTTCGCCGAACTGCACGGCTACGGGTTCCGGCTGGGCCGGCTGGCCGATCTGCAGGCAGCCGTCAGCGGCCGCCTCGACGAGATCGCCCACGACATGATGTCGGTCGCCAAGCAACAGATCGTCGATGCCCACGGCCCCGGCTGGCTGCCCGACACCGACGACGAAATCGCCGAAACCGCGAAGATGCTCAACCATTTACGCGGTCTCGCCGTCACCGCGGTGAACAACACCCTGGCACGGTCGCTGGATCGTGTGCTGCGCGAAGAGCTGGGCGACTATCTCGCCGAGGCCGTGGACCGGCGCGCCAAGGAACACTGACCCACGCCGGCGTGAAGTCACCGGCCGGGACCACCCGTCGGCGCCACCGCAGCGGCGCCGTGCCGAAGCTCCAGCCGCCGTTCCAGTCCCTCGATGATCAGCGCGAGAACGAATTCGAACTGCTCACCGGCGCGGCCGTCGCTCTCGCGCGCGGTCGCGACGGCGCGCAGGAGCGGGAATCCGGACTCGTTTCCCAGCGTGCGCCGCACCGCGGCCGCTTGCGGATCGGCCGGCCCGCCGGTGGCGTCGAGCGCCTCGCGTGCGGCCGAATAGGCCATCGCGGCAACAAGTTTCAGCGTGCGCCCGGCTTCGTTCGCATCGAGTCCGGCGCCGACCAACGCGGCCAAGATCCGTTCGACCAGTTGCAGTGCCGACAGCCCCGCCTTCCCGTCGAACCGGACGTAGGCGATGAGCGCCCCCACCTGCACCAGAGCATCGACCACCGCGTAGCCGAACGATCGCAGCAGCTCACGCCAGTCCGCTCGCTCGGGCAGGTCGACCCGGCGGAAACCGGTGTCGAACGCGTCGAACGCGACCAGTTCGAGCAGGCCCTGGCGGTCGCTGACGTGATAGTTGAGCGATTTGCGATGCACGCCCAGGGCGTCGGCCACCGCCTGCATGGTCAGATTCTCCGGCTCCAGATCGCGCGCGGCGGCGAGGATGAGATGACGGTTCAGCCGGGGCGGGCGTCCGCGAGCACGGGCGGGGGCGGCCACGGCATCATCGGTCTCTGCCATGGGGTCTCGCTGTTCCTCGGGAAGCGACGGTCGGCACGACGCGTCGCACAACGCTGGGCGATCGCGCCGCGATATCGAGCGTAGCCGCTTTTTCCCGCCCGGAGAAAATAATTTGGGAACTTTCCCGGGTCTCGGCGGGACCGTCCGCCGGGCTAGGATCGACGATCGGTCCTCGGGCGAAGACCAGGTAGGAGTGTGTGATGGCGTCGAAGGCCGCCGGGCAGCGTCGCCGGCCCACTCAGGAGCGCGCCAAGGCGACCCGGGAGCAGATCCTCGACACCGCCGCCCGGCTGTTCGGTGAGCGGGGGATCGCCAACACCTCGACCAACCGGATCGCCGCCGAGGCGGGGATGAGTATCGGCACGGTGTACCGCTACTTCTCCGACCGCACCGTCATCGTCGAGGAACTGCTCGCGCGGCTGCTCGAGAACATCGAAAAGCGCGCCACCGACAGCATTTTCGACCGCTCGGACGCCACCATGCACGAGCTGACCGCCCGCCTGCTGAACTCGATCGCCGAGGAACTGGTGGCCAATGCGCTCCTGGTCCGGGCACTCGTCGCCGGGGTGCAGTTCTACAGCAGCGGCATCCCGGAGTTCGAGCCGCGGCTGCGGCTGCTGATCAAGGTGCTGCTGATCCAGGTACTCGGCCCCGGCGACGATCACGAATACGACGTGATGACCTTCGTCATCATCAATACCGGCTTCTCCGCGGTGCTGCGGGCCTCGGCCATCGAATTCGACGAGCGGCAACGCCGCGAGGCCATCGATATGACGGCGCACATGATCGGCGACTGGATCGAAGCCGAGGCCGCGCGGCGCAGCGGCGAGGCGCGCGTGCCGCGTCTCAGATGACGGTGCCGATATCGGTCGCGACGATCCGGTCGAGGGCGCGTTCGGCGACCGCGGCGATGGTCATCGACGGATTGCAGGCCGCGGTACTGCCGGGAATCAGTGCGCCGTCGAGGACGTAGAGACCGCGCGTGCCGTGGACCCGGCCCTCCAGATCGCACACCGTGCCCATCGGCGCGCCGCCCAGCGGATGCCAGGTGCTCGGGGCCGCGGCATTGGTGTCGAGCACCGTACTGCCGGGTCCGGCGATGGCATGGACGCGAGCGGCGATGCGCTGCTGCAGTGCGGCGTCGGCATCGGCGGGCCAGTACAGTTTCGCGTCGTCGGTGGCCGCGTCGTAGGCGAGATGTCCACGGCCGTCGGTGATTCCGAATCCGACCAGCATGGTTGAATGCGCGTCGACGCCGGTCGGCGGAATCGACGCCTGGATCACGGTGTTGGCGATGGCCGGGTCGTCCCACTCCTTGCTGCCGTAGACCACCGGCCCGCCCTGGGCGGTGCCGAAATCGTCGGTCGCGCTGGTCCAGGTGAAGATCCGGTCGCCGTTGTTGCCCCACTGGCCCCCGAGGCCGTCGGGCAGATCCGGGATCTGTCCCAACGCGGCGGCCCGCAGCAGCAGCTTGGTGGTGTTGATACTGCCCGCGGCCATGATCAGCGCCTGCGCAGTGAGGACGAGTTGTTCCACGACCCGTCCGGCGGTATCGATCCGGTCGACGCTGATCTGCCAGCGGCCGCCGGGCGTTCTCGCCACATCGGTGACCTCGTGCTGGGTCCGCACGGTGGCGCGGCCCGTGGCCTCGGCGCGCGCCAGATAGGTGACATCGACGGAGTGTTTGCCGCCGTTGTTCACCCCGAGCGCGCAGTCGCCGTTGATGTAGGACGGTTTCATCTCGCCGCGCACCTCGCGCAGCGCGAAGCTCCAATCGATCGGCATGGGGATCTTCGACAGCTCGTAGCCGGCTGCGCCGACGTTGCGCGCGAACGCCCGGGAGGGCAGATAGGTGGGGCTGTCGATCAGTTCGTCGGGCGCGACATCGGCGCCCAGCATCCGCGCCACCCGCGGATAGTGCTCACGCGCCATCAGCGCGTAGTCGAGTTCGGCGGGGAAGACTGCGGCGAAGGTCGCCTCGGTGGGCTGCAAAGTCATGCCCTGGTACACCAGGGAGCCGCCGCCGACGCCCGCGGCGCAGACCGCGGTCATGTTCTCCCCGACGACGGCCTCCAGCAGGCCGGTGTACGGCTCGACCGCCACCGGCACGCCCAGCACCTGCGGCGCGGACCGGTACCAGAGCATGCGCTTGTCCGGGCGCGACGGATGCGGGAAGGTGTCGGCATCGGGGCCGGTGCGCCAGCGCATCCCGCGTTCGAGGACCAGGACGTCGACGCCGGCCTCGGCCAGCCGCAGCGCGCTGACGCCGCCGCCGAATCCGGAACCGATGATGACGACGCGATGATCTTCCCTGGTCAGCGGGACGGACGTGCGCCGTCTTCCGGTGGTCATCCAGGGCTGGGCGCTCGCGGTGGCCGCGGTGGCCAGAGTCAGACCGGCGGTGGTGGCGCCGAGCAGAAAGGAGCGTCGCTTCATCGGGGGCATGCACTCTCCATCAAGACCTACAGGTACGTAATATCGGTCGCGAGGTTCGCTCCGGACGCGAAAGCGGGGTGCGTGCCGGACCGGTGCGACCGAATCCAACCGGACAACTGTCTCCGGTTGCTAGCGCAGTCTGTACGACCCGGCCGGTCTCGTCAACTGCAACTTGTTTCAGTTGAGGTCGCGAGACTCCGCGATCGCGAAATCCGTACGCGCCGAACGACACCGGGCTCCGGCGTCGGCGTCGGTCCGCGATGCCGGGTCGCGGCACGCGTGCGGTAACGTCGGACAGATGACCGCGTCACCCCGGGCCAATCGAGGGCCGAAGGCAGCTGCGGCGAACCGACGGGCATTGGTTCGCGCGGCGCGGGAGGTGTTCGCCGAGAACGGTTTCGACGCTCCGATGAACTCGATCGCCCGCGCGGCGGGAGTGGGCCCGGGCGTGTTGTACCGGCATTTCCCGACCCGCGAATCGATGATCCTGGCGGTGTTCGACGACAACATCGTCGAGATCGAGGAGGTGGCCGATCGGCCGGGGACCACGGCGGTGGATCTGCTGGATTTCATCGTCGACCAGATCGCGGTATCGGCCGGCTTCATCGCCACCATCGACCCCACCGGCTTCGACGATCCCCGGCTGTTCGAGGTTTCGCGCCGGCTCGTCGACCTGATCGGCGCCAAATTGGCCGATGCCGATTCGCGCGGTTCGCTACGACCGGAACTCACCGCCGAAGACGTCGTGACGGCTCTGGCCATGCTGGCGGCCGTGCTGATCAAAACCGAACTTCCGGCGCGCCGGGCCACCGCGCGGCACGCTTGGCGCCTGCTGATGCGCGGGCTCAGCCGCGAATCCGTCGACTGAGTTGCGGCTGGTCAGCGCAGGCTGATCGGCAGGCGCTTGATGCCGTGCACGAAATCGCTGTGCACGTAGTCCGGTTCGCCGACGTCGAAATCCGGCAGCCGGGTCAGCAGTTCCCGGAACAGCTGCCGCAGTTCCATTTTCGCGAGTTGCCTGCCCAGGCAGAAGTGCGGGCCGGGACCGCCGAACCCCACATGCGGATTGGGGGAGCGGGAGAGGTCGAATGCGTGCGGGTGGTCGAAAACGGCGGCATCGCGATTGGCGGAACAGTAGAACAACACCAGCTTCTCACCTGCCGCGACCGGTGTCCCGGCAACCTCGGTATCGACGGTCGCGTGGCGCGCGAAATGCATCACCGGTGTCGCCCAGCGCACGAATTCCTCGACCGCGCCGTCGATGCGCTCGTCGAAATCCGCCAGTAACCAGGCCCGCTGCGTGGGATGTGCGGCCAGCGCGGCGAGGGCATGCGAACTCGCCTGTTTGGTGGTGTCGTTCCCGGCAGAGCCGAGCAGCACCGTGAACGCGCCGATCTCCTCGTCGCTGAGGCGGTGCCCGTCGACCTCGGCGGCGACGATCCCGGACATCAGATCCTCCCGCGGCCGCTCGCGCCGGCGCCGCGCGAGATCGATGCCCGCCCCGGTGAGCACCGCCAGCTGCCGCATCAGGTGCGGGGCGCGTTCGGCCAGGCTCGCGTATTCCTCGTCGGTCGTGCTGAACAGGCTTTCGACGGCGAAGGCCACCGGTTCCCGGTCTGCCGGGTCCAGTCCGATCATGTCGGAGATGGTGCGCATCGGCAGCCTCTTGGCGTAGGTTGCGGCGAAGTCGACGGTGCCGTCGGCCCGCAGGTCGGCGAGGAGTTCGTCGACCACGACGGCCGCGTTGGCGCGGATCTGAGATTCGATGCGGCGCACCTGTTTCGGGGTGAACGCCGAGCTGATCAGTTTGCGGTATCGCGTGTGTTCGGGTGGATCCATCGTCAGGAAGAACGAGATGGCGCGTTGCATCTCGGCCGGCATCGGATCCATGCTGATGCCCATCCGGGAACAGAAGATCTCCGGATGGCGGCTGACGTGCTGGATATCGGCATGGCGGGTGACGGCCCAGTAGCCGCGCTCCTCGTGCGGGAAGATCGACTCGACGGGCGGATGCCAGCTCAGGCCCGGTTCCGATCGCAACGTCGCGAAGGTCCGGTCACGGGTGCGGAAGTTGTTGCGCCAGAACGTGGAATCGGAGATATCGAGCTCGTGGAAGCTGCGCCGGGACGCGCCCGGTCGATCGGCGGACATCGGGGACGCCGGTTGTCAGGCGGCCAGGTCGGACGATTCGAACGGTGCGAAGAAGGCACCCATCCCGCCGGCGGCCAGGACGTCGCCCAGCGCGATGAAATCGTAGCTGCCACCGGACTTTCCGGCGACCGCGCGCACCTCGGCCAGGATGTCGCCGGTGTCGTGGCGCAACAGCCGATGCCGGGCCCGGGCCAGATCGTGGGCCGGCACCTGCGCTTCGGCGTGAGCCAGCATCAGATGCAGGCACAGCTGCTGGGCCGGGGTCGCCGGACCGGGCGGGCGGCCCGAGGACAGATCGTCCGCCAACTGGTCGAACGTCTGGGCCAGATAGAACAGGAAGACCGGGCGCGGGCTGTGCAGCAGGACGGCGCGCACCTCGTCGCCGAGCAGGTGCGCCGCGGTGCACAGCGCCGCGGCGAGCCGCGGGGTCGGTACGGTGCTGTCGAAGTCGCTCATCTGTTCTCTCCCAACCACTTCAGTACTGCGTGCTGCCCTGGTCCACCGGGATCGCCGCCGCGGTGAGATACCGGGATTCGTCGGAGGCCAGCCAGCAGACGGTATCGGCGACGTCCTCGGGTTCGAGTACCCATGTCGGCAGGAACGGCGTCATCATGTGGGCCAGTTGCGGATTGGTTTCCATGGCGGCGCCCAGCCGGGTCACCATCTCGCCGGTGCCCATCGCCGAATTCACCGGCCCCGGATGCACGCTGTTCACGCGGATGGCGTGCGGGCCGAGTTCGGCCGCCAGGGCGCGGGCCATCCCGGTGACCGCGTGTTTGCCGGCGGTGTAGTGCACCATGAACGGCTGCATCTTGATCCCCGCCGCCGAACTGATCAACACGATCGACCCGCCGCGCCCACCCTCGACGATGTGCGGCGCCGCGACGGCCACGGTATTCCACGTGCCCGTCACATTGATGTCGATGACGTCGCGGAAGGACTGCGGGGTGATCGCATCCCACGGTTCCGGGACCGCGATCCCGGCGTTGGCCACCACCACGTCGAGCCGGCCGAATTCACTCACCCCCTCGTCGACGGCCTTGCGCATACCGTCGAGGTCGCGGGTGTCGACCGCCGCGGCGCGGACCCGCCGGCCGGTCGCCTCCACGAGGCGGACCGTCTCGGCCAGATCCGCGCCGGTCGCGGAATCGTAAGGGACGCAGGGCGGTAGCGGTCCCGCGATGTCGACGGCGATGATGTCGGCGCCCTCGCGTGCCATCCGCACCGCGTGCGCGCGGCCCTGCCCACGGGCGGCCCCGGTGATGAATGCGACCCGGTCGGTGAGTCTGCCGGTCACGTGCCCTCCTGTGGCCCGATGCGGAATGGCTGCGGCGAGAACGGGTGTCGATTCAGTGGGCGGTACCTCCGGTACTCGGCCGGTTGTAGTAGCGCAGCAACACCAGTGCCAGGACGAAGGCCACGGCGGACGCGGCGGCGAACACGTAGAAGATGTTCGTATAGGCGGCACCGTCCGGAAGCTGCGCCAGCGGACCGGTGTTCAGTTTACGTTCCTCGACGTGTCCGGGGGCGTTGATGTGCAGAATCAGCGGGTTGGCCGACATGACCGCCGCGACGGCGGCGGTGGCGGCCGCGGTGCCGAAACTGTTGAAGGCTCCGTACATTCCGGCGCTGATGCCCTGCTGTTCCTGTGGCACCGCCTCCACCACCATATTGGGCAGGGTGCCCAGATATGCTCCCGCACCGACACCGATGATCAGCGCGATCAGCGCCATCTGCCACACGCTGTCGTGGAAGCGGGCGAACAGCAGACATCCGATCACGAACGCGATGGTCGAGGCGAGATAGGGCTTGAGCAATCCGATCCGGGTCGACATCCAGCCGCACAGCGGGGCGACGAGCACGTACACCAGCGCCAGGCCCAGCATGGCCTGCACGGTGAACTGCAACAGCGTCAGACCGAAACCGGGCAGCGTGCCCTCCACCGAGAAGTATTGCGTGACAGCCGATGTGGGAACCTTGATATGCATCTGTTCGGAGGCCTGCTTGGCGGCCTCGGCGGCCGCGCCGTCGACGATCTGCTTCTTGATCGCCTCACCGTCGGCTCCGCCGGGTGTCTCCGCGAGATAGCCCATCGCATACGACAGGCCCTGCATGACACCCACGGACAGGAACGCCGCGGCGAGGATGCCGGCGAACCGCGGGGCGCGCAACAACTTCGGATCCATGATCGGTTCCGGGGTGATCAGCTCCCAGACGTAGAAGGCCACCAGCAGGACCACGCCGCCGATGAGCCAGGCCAGCGCCGACAGCTCGCCCCAGCCCCAGGTGGCGCCGTTGCTGAGATAGATGAGCACACCGGCGATACCGGCGCCGAGCAGCACCGCACCGAGCAGGTCGATCTTGACCTTGGCGCGCAGCTTGGTCTCGGGCACGAACAGTGCCAGCGGCAGGATCGTCACCACGGTCCAGATCACGCAGAACCAGAACAGTGAACGCCAGCTGTAGTGGTCGGTGAGGATGCCGCCGATCAGCGGGCCCAGGATCGCGCCCACGCCGGTGCCGCCGCCCGCGAGCGCGATCGCCATGTTCAGGTGGCGGCGCGGCGCGAGATCGCGGATCAGACCGTAGGACACGAAGATCGCCGGGAAGGCCAGCCCCTGCAGTCCGCGGCCGAGCAGCATCAGCACCCAGTTCGAGGTCAGGGCGTCGATGAGGCAGCCGATGATCGACAGCAACAGGCAGAACAGGATGATCTTCTTCTTGCCGACCAGATCGGACAATTTGCCGAAGACCGGTACCGCTACGCCCCCGATCAGTGAGTACAGCGTGGTCAGCCAGGTGAGCTGGCCGGCGTTCTGCTCCGGGAAGGATTCACCGATGAAGCGGGCGCTGAGACTGATGAACGTGAAATGGAACGGGACGATCTCGGTGCTCGCGACGATCGCCACGATGATGAGAACGACACGGAGCGTGGAGGCGTTTTCCAGGCGTCCGGTGTCGTTGTCATCGGGGCTTTCGACGCTGGTGGTCGCGGTTGCCATGGGTAGTTTCTTCTCCTTCACCGCCACCCGTGCGTCGGCTCGCTGCGGCCTGAGTGCGGTGAATCACATAATAGACATGTGAGAATGTAGTTTCCAATAAACGAGAAGTAGATTTCTGACCGTTATCCCGCGGACTGCAACCGGCCCACGAATTCGGCCACGTCGTCGGTCGCGGGGTCGTAACCGGGGAAGTAACAGCAGATGTCGCGGGCGTACTCGCCGAAGCGGGCGTGAGCCTTGGCCGCACAGTCGGCGGGAGAGCCGACCAGCGCGAGGGTGCGGACCATGGGCTCGGTGATCAGCGCCCGCATCTCGGCGTAGCGACCCTGTTTGGACAGGGCGTTGAGTTCGGGTTGCAGCTCACCCCAGCCCTCGGCGACGAGGACCGGGCGGTAGGCCGGAGTGGACGCGTAGAAGGCGATGAGCCGCGCGACCGCGTCGACGGCGGCGGCCAGTTCGGGCGCGGTGCCGCCGAGCGCGACCATGGCCTGGGCGACCACCTCGAAGTCGTCGAGCGTGCGCCCGGATTCGGCCAGCCCGCGCCGCAGCGCCGGTACCGTGCGCCGGGTGAAATGAGTGGCACTGTTGAACGGCATGACCAGCAGCCCGTCGGCCACCTCGGCGGCGGTGCGGGTCATCACCGGTCCCAGCGCGCCCATCAGCACCGGCGGCGGGCCGAACGGATTGGGGCCGGGATCGAACGTCGGCGGCATCAGCGTGTGGGTGAAGAACTCGCCCCGGAAATCCAAGGGCGCGTGACCTTCCCACGCCGCGAGGATGGCCTTCACCGCCGCCACCGATTCACCCGTGCGCCGGGCCGGGCGTTCCCACCGGCTGCCGTAGCGCTTCTCGATGTGCACCCGGATCTGCGACCCCAGGCCCAGCCGGAACCGCCCGCCGCTGAGCGCCTGCAGATCGTAGGCGGTGTGCGCCAGGTGCAGCGGACTGCGCGGGCCGGCGATGGCGACATTGGTCATCAGCCGCAGATCGGTCTCCGTGGCGGCGAGAACCAGCGGCACGAAGACGTCGTGCGGGCCCTCGAAGGAGAAGATGCCGTCGGCGCCGAGCGCGGCGATCGCCCGGGCGCTCTCGCGGGCGCGCAGTGGCGAACCCTCCACCTGCAGATGCACTTTCACCGGCGATCCTTCCGTTCGGTGGCATCACGCTAGCGGAAGGTGACGCGGCTCAGTCCGGATGCGCAGCGGTGAGACGTTCGGCGCACTCCCACACCTCGCGTTCGCGAGCCGGATCGTAGGACTCGGGTGAGGACTCGGTGACCCGGTGGCGATCGATGTAACTGCCGGACTCGGCCCGGACGGATCCGGTGACCACCGCGGCGAGGCGCCGGCCCGCGGTCTTCGGCGTGCTCGCCAGCGGGGTCCAGGTGAGCGCGCGGGCGAGGCGGCGGGCGGCGAAGCGTTCCAGGCGGCCGGCGTTGCGGGTCAGTTCCGTGCCGGGGACGAAACCCGGGTTGTAGGAAAGGATCTCGACTCCGGCCGGAAGCCGGCGTGCGTACTCGTGCACCAGATAGATCATGGCGAGTTTGCTCGTCGAGTACGCGGTGCGGCCCGCTGCCGTACTCGACGGATCGGCGAAGGCGCCGGGGTGGGCCAGCACATCGGGGGAGTGCCACACCGGGCCGGGCACCATGCCCAAGTTGTGCCGCAGATCGCCGAAATGGGTGTCGCTGACGGTGATCACGATCCGCGACGGCACGACGAAGCGGTCGCCGAGCAGGCGCAGCAGCAGGTGGTTGGCCACGACGTTGACGGCGAAGGTGGCCTCGAGTCCGTCCTCGGTCGCGATGGTCGCGTCGGTGTACTGGATGCCGGCATTGCCGACGAATCCGGCCAGCGGCGGCACCTCGCCGCGATCGAGCATGTCGTGAATTCGCCGCGCCGCCGAACGGATCCCGGCCAGCGACGCGAGGTCGGCCTCCACATGCGAGGCCGCGTATCCCGCACCGGACAATTCCGCGCACACCTGTGGGCCGGACGCGCCGCGCGCCAGCACCAGCAGGCGGGTATCGGGTGCGAGGCGCAGGATCTCCCGGGCGGCGATCCGGCCGATTCCACGTGTCGCGCCGGTCATCACGAGGGTGTGCATGCCACGACGGTAGCTCGCGCGCGGCTCGTGCGCCCGGCAGCGGATCGGACCTCCGCTGTCGTGGCCCCGCTAGCCGAGCACGCCCCGCAATGGCGGCGAGGGCGGGAAGGTGACCGGGAGGGCGGTCAGGGCTCGGTGGAAAGGCCCTGGGCGCCAGCGGAGTTCGTTCACCGGCACGGCCAGCTCGATATCCGGCAGCGCGTCCAGGAGCTGGTCGACGGCGTCCTGGGCGACCAGATAGCCGATCTGCCGGGCCGGGCAGGCGTGCGGCCCCGCGCCCCACGACAGATGGGAGCGGTTCCCGTTGCGGTCGCCCTCGCGCACCTGCGGATCGTTGTTGCAGGCCGCGATGCCGATCAGCACCGGCTGATGCGCGGGCAGCCACACGTCCTCGACGAGCATCGGCTGCCGCGGATAGCTCGCGCAGTAGTTCACCAGCGGGGGATTGTTGAACAACACCCAGTCCAGCGCGTCGCGGGTGGTCAGGGCGCCACCGAGCAGGCTTCCGGAGAACCGTTCGTCGGTCATCATCAGCAGCAGGGCGTTGGCGACCAGATGCACCTGCGGTTCGATCCCGGCGCCGAACAGGCTGACCAGCTGGTTGATGACCTCCTCGTCGTCGAGACCGCTGTCGTGCGCGATCAGCCGCGAGGTGATGTCGTCGCCCGGGTAGGCGCGCTTGCGATCGGTATGTTCCTGCAGTGCGGCGGCCAGCATCCGGTTGCCCGCGGCCGCGTCGCCGGTCGCGTCGAAGATGGCGGCCATCCCGGCCGCGACCCGCTCGGCGATATCCGGTTCGATGCCCAGCATCGTGTTCAGGTTGGCCGACACCAGCGGATGGATGTACTGGGTCAGCAGATCGGCGTGGCCCTCGGCGCTGAAGGAGTTGATCAGCGGCATCGCGATCTGCTCGACGACCGTGTGCACCGTGTGCAGATCCACCCCATCGATGGCCGCGACGTTGGCGGCGCGAAAACGCGCATGCTCGGGACCCGTGTTGCGCAACGCATTCGGGCGCCACTCGAGCATCGGCAGAATCGGGCTGTCGGCCGGTACGGTGCGCTGCCAGGTACGCGGGTCGGCCGGGAAATGCTCGGGATCGTTGAGAATGCCGAGGGCGGCCTGATAGCCGATCACCAGTGTCGCCGGCACGCCGGGGGCGAGCTCGATCGGAGCGAAGGAGCGGTGGTGGCCGCGCATGCGGTCGTATCCGCCGCGCGGGTCGGCGGCGAATTCCTCGGTATAGATGGGAACACGCGGTCCGTCCGGGGCGATCGGTGAATTGTGTGCCACGGGGCACCTGTTCGACGACGATTCCAGCGAATGCGGCGTGGTCACAGAAGACAACTCCAAACGGTCGTGGTGGACGACGACGGCGGCAGCCACCACCGTCGTAAAGCCAAAAGCGTTGGGCCGAACCATAATCTGAGGTACGGGGGCCGATGATACCTACCGGCGTGCCGGTTGCGCAGCGGAAGCCGGGCATCGGCCACGTGGCCGACGACCGGCTTCCGGGCCAGTGATGTGGTATTGGCTCTGTCGCTTCGTGGCCGGTCGTCGCAGACTGACCACTATGACAACTCTGCTGATCATCGCGGTCGTGGCGGCGGTGGCGGCCGGCCTGTTCGACAGCGTGGCACCGGGCGCCGACCGCGAGCGGTTCCGGTGCGCGCTACGGCAAGCCAGGCATTCGCTGACCGATTGGGATGCCGCGCGCGAGTAGGCCCGCGCGCGGCCGAACTCATCGGTCGTCGTCCGAGCGACCGCCCGGCAGGAACTCCTGTGCCTTCGTCTTCATGCCCTGCGCGACCAGATGCCAAGCGTTCGGATCGCCGCGCAGCACCGCTTCGGCAGTCGCCTTCATCTGATCCCAGGTGGCGTGCGGCGGGATCGGCGGCACCTCGGGATCACAGCGCACGTCCAGCAGCGTCGGCCGGTCGGCGGACAGGGCGCGTTCCCAGGCCCCGGCCAGTTGCTCCGGGTCGTCGACCTCGATCGCCGCGAGTCCGAAACAGCGCGCCGCGTCGGCGTACGAAATGTCCGGAAGCGATTGGGAATCCTCGAATTTCGGTGAACCGCCCATGGACCGCAGTTCCCAGGTCACCTGGTTGAGGTCGTTGTTGTGGAAGACACACACCACCAGTCGCTTGTCGTCCCAGCGTTCGGCGTAGCGCGCGATGGTGATCAGCTCGGCCAGCCCGTTCATCTGCATCGCGCCGTCACCGACGAGTGCGATCACCGGCCGGTCCGGATGGGCGAATTTGGCGCCGATCGCGTACGGCACGCCGGGGCCCATGGTGGCCAGCGTTCCCGACAGCGACCCCCGCATGCTGCCGCGGAACTTCAGGCACCGCGCGTACCAGTTGGTCGACGATCCGGAATCGGCCGTGACGATGGTGTTGTCCGGAATCTGTTGCGACAGTTCCCAGACCACTCGCATCGGGTTGACCGGTTTCGCGGCCAGCGTCGACTGCCGTTCGACGGTTTCCCACCACCGCGCCACATTCGACTCCACGGTCTCGCGCCAGGACCGGTCACCGACCGGCTTCAGCAGCGGAATCAGCTCGGCCAGAGTTGCTTTCGCGTCACCGACCAGATTGACCTCCGTCGGATACCGCATGCCGATCATGGTGCCGTCGATATCGATCTGCACCGCCCGGGCCTGATCCAGCGGGGGCAGGAACTGGCTGTAGGGGAAGTTGGAACCGACGATCACCAAGGTGTCGCAGTCGCGCATCAGCTCGTAGCTGGGGCGGGTGCCGAGCAACCCGATCGGACCGGTGACGAAGGGCAGGTCGTCGGGCAGCACATCCTTGCCGAGCAGCGCCTTGGCGACCCCGGCGCCGGTGATCTCGGCGAGTTCGGTCACCTCGCGCGCGGCCGAGCGGGCACCCTGGCCGACCAGGATCGCCACCTTGGAACCGGCGCTGATCACCTCCGCGGCGCGCTCGATCTCCGCGCGCGCGGGCACGACCACCGAATGCATCTCGGCGGGCGGGCTCGACGGCACCTGCTTGAATTCGTGCTGCGGCGGTTCGTAGCTTTCCTCCTGCAGATCCGCCGGAATGATCACCGCGGTGGGCGCGCGCCGGGTCCACGCCGTGCGGAACGCGCGGTCGAGCGCGTTGGGCAGCTGTTCGGCGACGTTCACCTCGACCAGATATTCAGAGGCCACGTCCTTGTACAGGCTCTGCAGGTCGATCTCCTGCTGGTAGCTGCCGCCCATCGCGCTGCGCGCGGTCTGCCCGATGATCGCCACCACCGGCACATGGTCCAGCTTCGCGTCGTAGAGGCCGTTGAGCAGATGGACCGCGCCCGGACCGGACGTGGCCATGCAGACACCGACGTGCCCGCTGAACTTGGCGTATCCGGTGGCCTGGAACGCCGCCATCTCCTCGTGCCGGGCCTGCACGAACGTCGGCCGGTCCTCGGTGCGGCCGAAGGCGGCGACCAAGCCGTTGATGCCGTCACCGGGATAGGCGAAAACTTGTTTCACGCCCCACTCGTTGAGCCGGGCCACGACATAGTCACCAACCTGTTGCGCCATATCCTCTCCTGTCCTGTCCGGGTCGATCCCACGGGAATTGCCCTGCGTGCCCTGGTCGCCGGGCGGGTACCCGCGGTAGTCGAACTCAACCGCGGCCGACCGGCCCGATCGCGGTCAGTGCCGGGTCATCCGGGCGACGGAACCGGCCACCGATTCGACACAGCGCGACATCCACGCCTGCGGGCTGTGCCGGTGGGCCCGGCCGTCGAAGTCACCGTGTGCGCCGAAGTCGTGGCCGTGTTCGTCGTCGAGCGGGCGCCACAGATTGTCCGGCCGGTCGGTCTCGTCGGCGTCGGTCTGCTGCGAGTCGTAGCCGGTGCGCGCCAGATAACGGTCCAGCACCGCCGGCGCGAGCCGCTGCGCGACGACCGTGCCGACCGTGCTCGCGCCCACCCAATATTGTTTGCGTTCCGGATGCCCGGCCGCGAAGGCGATGGTGTCGGCCACCACCTCGGGCTGGTAGATCGGCGGCACCGGCTGCGGCTTCTTCGGCAAACGCGAACGCACCCAGGAGAATTGGGGTGTGTTGACCGCCGGCGCCTGCACGATCGTCACGTGTACGCCGCTGTGCTCGTGCATCAGCTCCACCCGCACCGCCTCGAGAAATCCGTTGACCGCGTGCTTGGCACCGCAATAGGCCGATTGCAGCGGGATCGCCCGCTCGCCGAGCGCCGACCCGACCTGCACGATGGTGCCGCGATTACGCGGGCGCATCCGGGCCAGCGCCACCATCACCCCGTGCACCGAGCCGAGATAGGTGACCTCGGTGACGCGGCGATACTCCTTCGGCTCGATCTCGGTGAAGGGGGCGAAGACCGAGGTGAACGCCGAATTCACCCACACGTCGATCGGACCCCACTGCTCTTCTACGCGGTCGGCGGCCGCCTCGACGGCGTCGTAGTCGGCGACGTCGGTCGGGATCGGCAATGCCGTACCACCGGCTCGTTCCACGTCCTTCGCCGCGGCGTCCAGTCCGGCGCGCCCGCGGGCCAGCAGCGCCACGCGGGCACCGTCGGCGGCGAAGCGCCGCGCGGCGGCGCGCCCGATTCCGGCACTGGCTCCGGTGACGACTACGACGGGTGACTGCGCGCTCACTCGGTCTCCTCTCCTCGCGCGGTTGTCCGGCGCCCCGCCGAAGGCCGCTGCAGGGGCGTCGCATCTGCGGCGTACCCGCGCCGTGCACCGTTATTCGGGCCGGGATCGCCTGCCATCGTGTCCGATTCGGCGGGTGTGACCTGCGGTCGACCGGGTATCCGCGCGATGTCCGGCCGCCCGCGGCGAGGTGCGGCCGCACCACATCCGGCCGACCATGACAGGGGTGCACGAATGACGATTTCGGATCGCGCGGCCCGCCCGCACCGCGGCTCGAATCGAGACCGATGGCCGCTGCAGGCACTCGAAACCGCCCTGAAGGAGGCGGTCGACGGGGAGGTCCGTTTCGATTCGGGTAGTCGCGCCACCTATTCCACCGACGCCTCGAACTATCGCGCTCTGCCACTGGGCGTGGTTGTTCCGCACACACCGGAGGCCGCCGCGATCGCGGTCGGAATCTGCCGCGACCACGACGTCCCCTTGCTCTCCCGTGGCGGTGGCACGAGCCTCGCCGGGCAGAGCTGCAATACCGCGGTCGTGATCGACTGGACCAAATACTGCCATCGGCTGCTCGGCGTCGACCCTGAAACGCGCACCGCCGTGGTGGAACCGGGGATCGCGCTCGATCCGCTCAATCAGCAGTTGAAGTCGTCTGGGCTGATGGTCGGCCCCAAGCCGTCGACTCACGTCAGTTGCACGATCGGCGGAATGATCGGCAACAACTCGTGCGGTGCCACGGCACAGGCCTACGGAAAAATGGTCGACTCCGTGCGCCGGCTCGAGATCCTCACCTACGACGGACTGCGGGCCTGGGTGGGTGCCGAGGACCCGATCCCGGGCGCGAATCCGGAGGCCGACGAGCTGGTCCGCCGGCTGCGGGAGATCCGGGACCGCTACGCCGACGACATCCGCGCCGCGTATCCGGACATTCCCCGCAGGGTCTCCGGATACAACCTGGACGCGCTGCTGCCGGAGCGAGGATTCGATATCGCGAAGTTCCTCGTCGGCAGCGAAAGCACACTGGTGACCGTGCTGCGCGCGGAGATCGAGCTGGTCCGGGTGCCGGCCGCCAAGGCGATGGTCGTGCTCGGCTTCCCCGACGTCTATCACGCCGCCGACGCGGTCTCTCGCATCCTGCCGCACGACCCCGCCGCCCTCGAGGGCCTCGACCATCGCCTGGTCCAACTGGAGCACAGCCAGCATCTGGCGGCGAAGGCCATCTCCCAGTTGCCCGACGGGAAGGCTTGGCTGATGGTGCAATTCGACGGCGACGACCAGAAGCAGGCCGACGCGCGGGCGAAGAAGATGATCGCCGATCTCGAACGCGCCACCGGCGCGAGCTCCACCATCCTGGACGATCCCGACCGCGAGGCCGAGGTGTGGGCCGCCCGCGAGGCCGGACTCGGCGCCACCGCCTATCCGCCCGACGGCCCGGAAACGCACGAGGGATGGGAGGATGCCGCGGTCCCGCCCGAGCGGCTCGGCGACTATCTGCGCGACTTCGACGCGCTGCTCGAGGAATTCGACTACGAATCCAGTTCGCTCTACGGGCATTTCGGTCACGGCTGTGTGCACACCCGCATCCCGTTCGACCTGCGCACCGCCGACGGGATCGCGCACTACCGGCGCTTCGTCGAACGGGCCGCACGCCTGGTGAGCAGCTACGGCGGGTCGCTGTCCGGCGAGCACGGCGACGGCCAGTCGCGCGCCGAACTGTTGCCGATCATGTTCGGCGACACGGTGGTTCGCGCCTTCGGTGAGGTGAAGGCGCTGTTCGATCCGCGCAACCGGATGAACCCCGGCAAGATCGTCCAGCCGCATCGACTGGATTCGGATCTGCGCCAGGGTAGCGACTACCGGCCGTGGGAACCGGTGACGCACTTCGCCTTTCCCGACGACGACCACCGCTTCAGCGAGGCGGCCGGACGCTGCGTGGGTGTCGGCAAATGCCGCGGCGAGAGCAGCGGGGTCATGTGCCCCAGCTACCGCGCGACGCGGGAGGAGGAGCATTCCACCCGCGGGCGGGCCCGGCTGCTGTTCGAAATGCTGCAGGGCGAGGCGATCACCGACGGCTGGCGATCCACCGAGGTCCGCGACGCGCTCGATCTGTGCCTGGCGTGCAAGGGATGTCGCAGCGATTGCCCGGTCGATGTCGATATGGCCACCTACAAGGCCGAATTCCTGTCCCACCACTACGAACACCGGGTCCGGCCGATGGCCCACTATTCGATGGGCTGGATTCCGCTGTGGGCCCGGCTCGGCACCTCGATGGCTCCGCTCGCCAACGCCGTGACCCACACCCCGGGTCTGCGGCGCCTGGTCTCGGCCGCGGGCGGCATCGCGCAGGAACGGGAAATGCCCCGCTTCGCGCGCAGCCGGTTCACTCGCACCTTCCGCAACCACACGAGCTCCACCACCGGCGAGCGCGGCACGGTGCTGCTGTGGCCCGATACCTTCACCAATAATTTCGAACCCGGAATCGCCGAAGCCGCGGTGACGGTACTCGAGGCCGCGGGCTTCTCCGTCATCGTGCCCGAGCGCACCGTCTGCTGCGGTCTGACCTGGATTTCCACCGGCCAGCTGCCCACCGCCAAACGCGTACTGCGCCGCACGTTGCGGGTGCTGGCGCCGCAGTTGCGCGACAGCACGCCGATCGTCGTCCTCGAACCCAGCTGCGCGGCCGTGTTCCGGGCCGATCTGCCCGAACTGCTCTACGGCGACCAGGACGCCGAGCGGCTGTCGAAACAGACCTACACGCTCGCCGAACTGCTGGCCGAGCGGGCGCCGGACTGGAACCCGCCGCACGTCGACACCGCGGCCATGGTGCAGCCGCACTGCCACCACCACGCGATCATGCACTACGACACCGATCGCGAACTGCTCTCCTCGACCGGCGCCGACGTGCAGGTCCTCGATGCCGGATGTTGCGGTCTGGCAGGCAATTTCGGCTTCGAACGCGGCCACTACGACGTCTCGGTGGCCTGCGCCGAGGACAAGTTGATGCCGGCGGTGCGCGAGCGTGATCCGGGCACCGTGGTGCTCGCCGACGGATTCAGCTGCCGGACCCAGATCCGGCAGCTGCAACCGGACGCCGATCCGCGCCACGCGGTCGAACTGCTGGCGGCGGCGCTGGCGGCGAAGGGCCAGGGATGAGTGCGGCGACCATCGACGAGTCGGTCCGGGTCGGGGTCTACCGGTTTCCGACGCCGGAGCCGGAAGCCGACGGCACCCTCGAATGGGAGGCGACCACCGCGGTGACCGTCGAGATCGACGCGGGCGGCCAGACCGGGCTGGGGTGGACCTACAGCGGCGGCGCCACCGCGGCGATCGTGCGCGAGGTGCTCGCCCCGGTCCTGGCCGGGCGTTCGCCGCTCGATATCGGCGACTGCCGGATCCGGATGCAGCGCGCCTGCCGCAATCTGGGCACCGCTGCCGTCGTCGCACATGCGCTCAGCGCCGTCGACATCGCTCTGTGGGACCTGAAGGCGCGCCTGCTCGACGTGCCGCTGAGCCGGCTGTTCGGCGCGGTGCGCCCGGCGACACCGGTCTACGGCTCGGGCGGATTCACCACCCTCACCGACGACGAGCTGGGCGAGCAGATCGACGGCTGGCTGTCGACGGGGTGCCGGTGCGTCAAGATCAAGATCGGGGAGGATCGTGGCGAGCGGACCGAGCGGGACCTCGAGCGGGTGTCTTTCGCGAACGGTCTCCTCGGCGACCGCGCCCGCCTGATGGTCGACGCGAACGGCGCCTACTCCGCCGCTCTGGCCCGCCGGGTCGGCGCCGACCTCGACCGGCACGGCGTGATCTGGTTCGAAGAGCCCGTCACCAGCGACGATCCGCCCGGGCTGGCGTTGCTGCGGGCGGCGCTGCGCTGCGATGTGACCGCCGGCGAATACGTCTACCGCCACTACGACGCGGCCGCGCTGATCGGCTCGGTGGACTGCCTGCAACTCGATGTGACCCGCTGCGGCGGCTACAGCGGTTTCCTGGAATGCGCCGCTCTCGCCGCCGCGCACGGCCTGGACATCTCCGCCCACTGCGCGCCCTCGCTGCACGCCCCGATCGTGTCCTCGTTCGCCCATCTGCGTCACGTGGAATGGTTCATCGACCACGCCCGGCTGGAGCCACTGCTTGCCGACGGCGTGCCCGAGGTCCGCGACGGTGTACTCGCGACCGGTCTCGGCGCGGGGCACGGTATGCGGCTCGCGGACTCGGCCGGAAAATTTTCGGTCGGCGGCGCCGGCCGGCGGTGACGGGGTGCGTCCGGGCGGCCGAATACCGGCGCGGCTGCTGGGTAACCGCCGGACATGGCAGCCATCGGATATTTTCTCGCCAGCGAACAGTTCGGACCGAAAGAACTCGTCGAGCAGGCCCAGCGCGCGGAACAGGCGGGTTTCGAGCGGCTGTGGATTTCCGATCACTTCCATCCGTGGAACGACGCCCAGGGCCACAGCCCGTTCGTCTGGGGCACCATCGGCGCGCTGTCGCAGGCCACATCGCTCCCGATCACCACGGCCGTGACCTGTCCGACGGTGCGCATCCATCCCGCGATCATCGCCCAGGCAGCGGCCACCGCGGCCGTGCAGCTCGACGGCCGTTTCGTGCTCGGCGTCGGCAGCGGCGAAGCGCTCAACGAACACATCTTCGGCGATCCGTGGCCGCCGCCGGGGGAGCGGCTGCGGATGCTGGCCGAAGCCGTGGACCTGATCCGCCGCCTGCACCGCGGTGACGTGGTGACCTATCGCGGCGAGCGCTACACGGTGCAGGAGGCGCGGATCTACACGTTGCCCGAACAGCCCGTGCCGATCTATGTATCCGGATTCGGCCCGCAGGCAACGGAATTGGCGGCGCGCATCGGCGACGGCTACTGCACGAGCATGCCCGACGCCGAGCTGGTCGACCTGTTCCGTGACAGCGGAGGTGGCGCCAAACCGGTGCAGATGGGCACCAAGGTGAGCTGGGCGGCCGACGAGGAGGCCGGCGTCGAGGCCGCCCACCGGCTGTGGGCCAACGAACTGCTGCCCGGTCAGCTGGGCCAGACCCTGCCGCGCCCCGCCGATTTCGAGGACGCGATGTTGTTGCTCGACCGCGAGGAGTCGCGGCAGCACTTCGCGGCCGGTCCGGACCCGCAACGCCACATCGATCAATTGCGCACCTGTGTGGACGCGGGCGCGGACGAGATCTACGTCGGCCAGATCGGGCCGGATCTGGAGGGCTTCTTCACCGCATACGAGAAGGAAGTACTCCCGGCCCTGCGCTGACCGAGACGCATTCACTATCGGCACCGAGGAGAGGCGGATCGGATGGATCACTCACGGGCCCCCGTACTGGACGCTTGGGCCGAATACCGCCAACTCGGCCGCTACGGCTTCACTCCGTCCCGCCATCGGCAAGGTGCGGGCGCCGATCCGCGCGTGCGCGAGGTGCTCGGCGGCGCGCTGGCGGCCGACATCCTCGCCGCCCGGTCTCGACGACCGGCTCTCGCGCGGCGGCTATCGGGTATCCCGGTGATCGTGCCCGGGGAACTGGTCGACGCCGCGGTCGTGGACTACCTGGGGTCCGGAGTGGAAAAGGGAGAATGTGCCGGATCCGGCCGATCCGAGCTTGCGCACGCTGCGGGTGGTGACCGAGTGACCGTCGAGGGCCGGTAAAATGGGTGGTTCTGGTGTGTCCGAGGGATGCACAATCGAACCGTTTGCCCCCTTACCGTGCTAGGAGACTGTTGTGATCACCGCGACCGACCTGGAGGTCCGGGCCGGAATCCGCACCCTGCTCACCGCGCCGGGGTCGGCGCTGCGGGTGCAGGCCGGTGATCGGATCGGTCTCGTCGGCCGCAACGGCGCGGGCAAGACCACCACCCTGCGCATCCTGGCCGGCGAGGGAGAACCCTACGCCGGCAAGGTGATTCGCTCGGGCGAAATCGGCTATCTGCCGCAGGATCCGCGTGAGGGAAATCTCGACGTGCTGGCGCGCGACCGCGTGCTCTCGGCGCGGGGGCTCGACAAGCTGATCCGCGATATGGAGAAGCAGCAGGCACTGATGGCCGAGGTCGTCGACGACGCCGAACGCGAGAAGGCGGTGCGCAAGTACGGCCGGCTCGAGGAACGATTCTCGGCGCTGGGCGGCTACGTCGCCGAGAGCGAGGCCGCCCGGATCTGCCACAGCCTCGGTCTGCCGGATCGGGTGCTGGGCCAGGCCCTGCGCACGCTGTCGGGCGGTCAGCGCCGTCGCATCGAGCTGGCGCGCATCCTGTTCTCCGCCTCCGACGGCTCCGGCGGCAAATCCGATACGACGCTGCTGCTCGACGAGCCCACCAACCACCTCGACGCCGACTCCATCACCTGGCTGCGGGGCTTCCTGCAGAATCACGACGGTGGCCTGATCGTCATCTCCCACGACGTCGACCTGCTCGCCGACGTGGTGAACAAGGTGTGGTTCCTCGACGCCGTGCGTGGTGAGGCCGACATCTACAACATGGGCTGGAAGAAGTATCTCGACGCCCGCGCCACCGACGAACAGCGCCGCGTCCGCGAGCGCGCCAACGCGGAGAAGAAGGCCTCCGCGCTCAAGCAGCAGGCGGCCAAACTCGGTGCCAAAGCGACGAAAGCCGCTGCGGCACACCAGATGGTCAAGCGCGCCGAGCGCATGCTGTCCGAACTCGACGACGTGCGCGTGGCCGACAAGGTGGCCCGCATCAAGTTCCCCGAACCCGCTCCCTGCGGCAAGACGCCGCTGATGGCCACCAACCTCACCAAGCTCTACGGGTCGCTGGAGATCTTCACCGGCGTGAACCTGGCCATCGACAAGGGCAGCCGGGTCGTGATCCTCGGCCTCAACGGCGCGGGCAAAACAACCATGCTACGTCTGCTCGCCGGGGTCGAGCCGCTGACCGCCGGGCAGATCGATCCGGGACGCGGCCTGCGCATCGGCTATTTCGCGCAGGAGCACGACACCCTCGACGACAACGCCACCGTCTGGGAGAACATTCGCCACGCCGCACCGGATGCGGGGGAGCAGGATCTGCGCGGGCTGCTGGGCGCGTTCATGTTCACCGGTCCGCAGCTGGAACAGCCCGCCGGCACCCTGTCCGGCGGTGAGAAGACCCGGCTCGCGCTGGCCGGCCTGGTGTCCTCGGCGGCCAACGTGCTGCTGCTCGACGAGCCCACCAACAACCTCGATCCGGTCTCGCGCGAACAGGTCCTCGACGCGCTGCGCAGCTACGCGGGCGCCGTCGTTCTGGTCACCCACGACCCGGGCGCGGCCGAGGCCCTGAACCCGGAACGGGTGATCATGCTGCCCGACGGCACCGAGGACCACTGGTCGCAGGACTACCTGGAGCTGATTCAGCTGGCCTGAGCGTGGCGAATGCTTCCTGCGACGCGCCGAGACACGCCGAAAGATCCTCGCAATCGGTGAGTTTCATCACAGTGAGGCGTTGATCACTGCGGATCGAGTGTCTAGCCTGGAATGAGGCTGCACGGCGACCGGAGGAAGCCATGAGTGACAGGCCCGCACAGGGGAAGTCGATGTTGGGTAAGGGCACGCGCGTCACGGGCAAGTCGCGCGACCGGCTGCAGACCCAGCTCAAGAAGCAATACGAGGCGGGCGCCAGCATTCGTTCGCTGGCGCGGGAGACCGGCCGCTCGTACGGATTCATACACAACGTGCTCGTGGAGTCGCATGTGCAACTCCGCAGCCGTGGTGGTGCCAACCGGCGCAAAGCGGTCAGCAAGGCCTGACCCGCCCACTCGCCCGAAAGCGGCCGATCGGCTTCCGCGGTCGTCGGCGTCTTCTGCCGCTCCGCCGGAGCTCACGCGCGGTGGGCGTTGCGTTCGGCCCACCACTGCGGCGCGTCGACGAAGTGGTTGTCGTATTCGTCCTGGGTGGCGGCGAGTTCGGCGAGGGTGGCCTCGCCGGAGGCCACTCGCTCGAGCAGTCGGAAGTAGCCGAAGCGCTGCACGGCCGGGGTCAGCGCGATCAGGATCCGCGCCGGTGAACCCGGGGCGGCGCCGAAGGCGTGCGGCATGAACCGCGGCACCGTGATCGCGCCACCCGCGGCGACCGTCGTGATCTGCTCGCCCGCGAGCACCTGCAATTCGCCCTCGGCGACGTAGAACAGCTCGTCGGACAGCGTGTGGTAGTGCGGAGTCGCCCCGTCGGCGCCGGGGGCCATCGTGACCTCGAGCGTGCTCACGCTGCCGCCGGTGCGGTCGGAATCCAGCAGCAGCCGCATGGTCACGGCGTCGGTCGCGCGCACCTCGGCCTCGGCGGGCTGGACGACGGCGGCGGGAATGCGGGGTGCGGTGGTCATCGGATCTCCCAAGTAGTTCGTCACCAGATAGTTCGCTACCGAACTATATCCTGTCGAATAGTATGTGTCCATGGCTGGACGGCAGACCGATGCGGTGGATGCGATCGTGGCGCAGTGGGAGCGGGAACGCCCCGACCTGGATCTCGCGGCGATGGCGGTGCTCGGCCGCCTCGGCCGCCTGTACGTCCTCGCCGAGCGCGCGATCGACGCGGTGTTCACCGCGCACGGGCTGCAGCGCGGTGAGTTCGATGTGCTTGCGGCACTTCGCCGTTCGGGTGCACCGTTCGAACTCACCCCGTCGGTCCTGGCCGACACCCTGATGTTGTCACGCGCCGGCATGACGGGCCGCCTGGACCGCCTGGAATCGGCCGGACTGGTGCGCCGTATCGCCGATCCCGCCGACCGCCGCGCGGTCCGGGTCGCGCTGACCGAGGCCGGTCGCGCTCGCGTCGACGAGGTTGTGACGGCGCACACCGAAAACGAGACCCGCCTGCTGTCCGGGTTGTCGGTGCGCGACCGCGCCGAACTGGACCGGATCGCGCGGCTGCTGCTGGCCGAGCTGGACCGGCCGTGACACCGGCTCAGCCGGAGACCATCGCCTCACCGTGGACGAGGAACTGGGCGAGACTGGCGAAGATCGGCAGCCCCGTCTTGATCTCCAGATACGCGAACTGCCCCTGCGGATTCACCTCGAGGAAGTAGTACTCGCCGTCGAGTCCGAGTCTGATGTCGAGCACGCCGAAGACCAGTCCGAGCGCACCCATCAGCGTGGTCAGCGACTTGCTCACCGAGGCCGGCAGCCGCTCGGGCGTGAAGGCCACCGAGGTGTCCAGGCGCGAATCCACCCATCCCACACCGGATTGCGAGTCGATCCGCACCGCCCATTCGACGCCGTCGATCCACACCACCCGCAGATCGCATTCGGCTTCGACATAGTCCTGGAAGGTGGTCGGCGCCGAGCGGATGGTGTCGAACCGGCCGAGATCCTCGCTGCTCACGATGCGGGTTTCGGAGAATTCGGAGCGGCCGGTGCCGGTCCGCTTGTAGATCACCGACCCGCCGCGGGAATCGACGAAACTGCGGGCCTCGTCGGGATCGTTGGTGATCAGCGTTTCCGGGATCGCGAAACCGCTGCGCCGGGCGGTGTCGAGTTGCACGATCTTGCGGGTGGCGGTGCGGTCGGCGCCGGGATCGTTGACCCAGACCGCCGGTATCGACCAGAGCAGGCCCTGCAGGAACCCGTCGCATTCGGCCTGGCGGAAATCGTCGTCGCCGTCCAGGAAACCACCGGGCACCTGGCACGGACGGGGGCGACGCCACCAGACGGCAGTCACGTCGTCGAGACCGGCGATATGCGACATCGAGCGAGCGGCGCCGGCCCGGTCGAGCCGGAAACTGCCGCATTCGCGCGGAAAATCGCGCATATCCAGGCGAATCGGTATGAGCCGGTACATATTCCGCAGCATCGAGGCCATCGCGTCGGCGTGCAGATCGCCGGTCTCCGCGACGATCAGCACGGCACCCGGCGAGCGGGCACTCATCGAACGGCCCCTCAGTCCAGGCTGTCGCAGGCGGTGCCGTCGTCGCTGCCACCGCCGCTGCGAGTCTGGCTGTAGCTCACCGTCGCACCGGCGGCGCCCGGGGCGGGCGTGACGTCGAGCCGCCGGGCCCACTGGTCGGTCAGCCGGGCCAGCAGATCGTCACCGACGGCGGGGCTGGGACGAGGCGGTAGCGTCAGCGGGCGTTCGGTGAGCTGAATGCGGCGCTGCTGCGTGAAATCGGCTGTGGCGCCGGGCCGTATCCACACGAGCACGGGGCGTTCCGCGGCGCCGGTGCCGGCGTCCGGGGATCCGTCGCGCAGCTGGAGGACGTCGTCGCGGTGGAGAGTCCAGATTCCCTCGGCGACGCGGACGCTGATGGTGTCGCGAGATTCGGCGACCAGGCGACCGGACAGCGGTGGCGCCGGGTGACGGGGTAGCGGGCGCGGCCGGGTGCGCTCGGGTACCTGGCGGCGGGCATCGTTCATGGGCTGGACTCCGATCTGCTCGCAATTTGCCCCGGAAGTCGAGCGTGATCTGGATCATAGCCCGCCGCGGTGCCGGGCCGGTTCGCAACGAAAGATTTCCGGTGCAAACCCGGTGCCCTGGCCCGGGCGCGGAAAACACTATCGCCGAAAGCTATTCGGTTGAGCTGTCAACGGGTCACAGGCCGAGCACATCGGGGGATTCGGCAAGCTCGAGGAAGCGTTTACCCGGGTTCGACACGAGTTTGCGCGCGTCCAGATCCATCAGCCCGAGCACGACGGAGAATTCCGCGGAGACGGTCCCGTCCAACTTGCGGATCTGCTGGTCCATCCAGAACGCTTTGCCCTCTCCCCAGCGGCATTCGCAGGTCACGGTGATCTCGTCGCCCAGATGCAGCTCCCGCCGATACTTGACGGTGGATTCCAGAACCACCGGACCGAGTCCGGACAGCCGCATCTTGTCCGGGACCAGACCGGCCGCGCGCAGCACCTCCCAGCGGGCGTGCTCGGCGTACTGGTGGTACACGGCCTGATTGAGATGGCCGTTGACGTCGAGTTCGTAACCGCGGACGGTGACGGGCACAGAGAAGGTCATATCCGAGGCGAACGGGTGCCGTGTTCCCGGTATTTCCGGATCGAGCGTGGGATCGGTCACCGTCCGGGCGGCGGCTACATGAGTCGCCGCATCAGATACGTGTACTCGAGCGCGCTGGTGTGGGCCTGCTCCTCGCGATCGGCGCCCGCACCGTGGCCGCCCTCGCCCGCCTCGTAGAACAGATACGGATCGCCGAATTCGGCCAGCCGCGCGGCGAATTTGCGGGCGTGCTGCGGGCCCACCCGGTCATCCTTGGTCGTGGTCCAGACGAACGGTTCCGGATAGTGCGTGCCGCGTCGCAATTGCCCGTACGGCGAGATGGATTCGAGAAACGCCCGCTGAGTGGGATCGTCGACGCTGCCGTACTCGTCGACCCAGGAGGCGCCCGCGGCGATCTTCTCGTAGCGCATCATGTCCAGCAGCGGCACCTGGATGTCGACGGCGTTCCACATCTCCGGATGCTGGACGAATTCGACACCCATGAGCAGGCCGCCGTTCGAGCCGCCCTGGATGCCGAGCCGCCGCGCGCTGGTCACGCCGCGGGCTACCAGATCCTTGCCGACGGCCGCGAAATCGTCGAACGCCCGCTGCCGGCCGGTCGTGCGCGCGGCCTCGTGCCAGGCAGGCCCGAACTCACCGCCGCCGCGGATGTTCGCCAGGACGAAGACGCCGCCGTGATCGAGCCAGAGCCGGCCGAGCAGTCCCTGATAGGACGGAGTCTGCGACACGCCGAAACCACCGTAGGCGTACATCAGGGTGGGGTTCGAGCCGTCGAACGACATAGCGGCGGCGTGGACCACGAAATACGGCACGGCGGTGCCGTCGGCCGAGGTGGCTTTGCGCTGCTCGACCACGTAGCGCGACGAATCGAACTGCGGCGGTGTGCTTTTCACCTGCTGGGCCGTGCCGGCGGCGGTGTCCACACTCCACAGTGTGGTCGGCACGAGGAACGAGGTCACCGAGAGATAGGCGCGATCGCCCGTCGGATCGGCGGTGACGGTGTCGACGGTCGCGTTGTCGGGCAACGGCACCGGAGTCGGCGACCAGCTCCCGTCCGGACGCGGGGTGTAGACGGTGGCGCGACCGCGCACGTCGTTCAGCGAGGTGACCACCGCGTGGTCGCGCGTGGTCTGCACACCACTCAGACTCTCCGACGGACCGGGGACATAGACCGGTGTCACCTGCGGGCGGGCCGGATCGGCGATCAGCCGGTCGGCATCCACCGACACCAGCGCACCCGACGGATAGGTCGTCGCGCCGACCGCCCAGTCCTGCTGGAGCGACACCAGGATGTGATTGCCGACGAAACCCGCGAGGTCCGACTTCGCCGGGAGCGCGGTCGGCACGGGGCCGGTCGCGGTGAGCAGGTCGACGTCGTGTTCGAAGAAGGTGCGCCCGCGTAGGACGAGATCGAGCCGGCGGCCGGCGCCGTTGTCCAGCACGACCGGCGTGGTCGACAGCTGATCGGTCCGCTCGCCCCGCGCGAGTTCGGTTGCGGCGTCCAGGGGTTGGCCGCGGCGCCACTGCCGGACGACATACGGGTATCCGGAGGCCGTCGTCTCGCCCGGCTGCCATTCCCGCGCGATGAGCACCGTATTCTCGTCGCTGAACGTGAGGTCCACCTTGCCTCGCGGCACCACGAATCCGCCCGGCACGAACTGCCGTGTGCCCCGGTCGAATTCGCGGACCGACACGGCGTCCTCGCCGCCGTCGGACAAAGTGATCAGGCACCGGCGATGGGTGACCGGATCGCAGTCGGCGCCTCGCCAGACCCAGTTCTTCCCTTCGGCTCGTGACAGCTCGTCGAGGTCGAGCAGGGTGGTCCAGGCCGGTTGCGGTGCTTCGTAATCGGCGGTTGTCGTCTCGCGCCAGATGCCGCGTTTGTGGTCACCGTCCTGCCAGAAGTTCTCGACGGTGCCGTCCTCGAAGCGCGGCATCGGGATCCGGTCGGACGTCTTCGCCAGCGCCGTCGCCTGCGCGAGATTGTCGGCGTAGCGCGGATCGTGTTCGAGCACGTCGAGGGTCCGGCGGTTCTGTTCGCCGACCCACGCCTGCACGCGCGGACTGTCGAGTTCTTCGAGCCAGAGATACGGATCCTGCGGTGAGCCGCGACTGCCGCACGCGGCGGCCAGCACGGCGATCGACAGCATGGCCGCCGCGCGCCGCAACGAGGTACGCGGCGCACCGCCGGCCGATCCGTGTCGTCGTCCCCGCCCCATGATCATCAGCACATGGTACGGCGAATCCGGCCCGGGCACGGACGGTTGTCGCGGCCGGCTCACTCCCGGCGGCGAACCGACGCCTCCACGAGATCGAGTACGGCCGTGAGGTTTTCGTTGACATGACCGGAGGCGATGCGGGCGATGAGGCCGTCGAGGACGAGATCGAGATAGCCGAGCAGCACGTCGGTGGGAACGTCGTCGCGCAGCGCGCCGGCCGCCTTGCGGCGTTCGAGGCGGGCCAGGGTGGCCGCGGTCAGCTCGGCCGAACGCTGGGTCCAGCCGGCGGCGAACTCGGGATCGGTGCGCAGTCGCCGGGCGATCTCGAGGCGGGTGCCCAGCCAGTTGTACTGCGCGGGATTGTCGAGCATCTCCCGCATGACCTGCACGATGCCCTCGTTGGCCGCGACCTCGGCCATCCGTTCGGCATCCTCCTGGGCCAGTGCCAGGAACAGGGCGTCCTTGTCCCGGAAATGATGGAAGATCGCGCCGCGGGACAGCCCGATCGCCTCTTCCAGGCGGCGGACGGTCGCGCCCTCGTACCCGAATTCGGCGAAACACCGCCGCGCCCCGTCCAGAATCTGGCTGCGCCGGGCGGCGAGGTGATCGTCACTGACCTTGGGCATGGGCTCCTCCAGCGGGGAATGCACGGACCCCCGCGCCGGGACGATCCGGCGCGGGGGTTCTCACAGTACGAGCATGAACGCGTAGATCCTGCAGCGGCGCAACGCTGTTCGTGCCGGCCCGGCGAGCCGAACGGACGCCGGGTGCGGCACGACGCAGCGCGGATGCGGGATATCAGCCGCGAATCATGTTGCGCAGCACGAACTGCAGGATGCCGCCGTTACGGTAGTAGTCGGCTTCACCGGGGGTGTCGATGCGCACGACCGCGTCGAAGGTGACCTTCTCGCCGTTCTCCTTGGTCGCGGTGACCTTCAGGGTCTTCGGCGTGGTGCCCTCGTTGAGCTTGGTGATGCCCTCGATGTCGAACACCTCGGTGCCGTCCAGGTCCAGCGACGCGGCCGACTCACCCGCCGGGAACTGCAGCGGGATCACGCCCATGCCGATCAGGTTGGAGCGGTGGATGCGCTCGAACGACTCGGTGATGACGGCCTTGACGCCCAGCAGACGGGTGCCCTTGGCCGCCCAGTCGCGCGAGGAACCCGAGCCGTACTCCTTACCGCCCAGCACGACCAGCGGAATGCCGGCCTTCTGGTAGTTCTGCGAGGCGTCGTAGATGAACGCCTGCGGGCCGCCCTCCTGGGTGAAGTCGCGGGTGTAACCACCCGAAACGTCGTCGAGCAGCTGGTTGCGCAGCCGGATGTTGGCGAAGGTGCCACGGATCATGACCTCGTGGTTACCGCGCCGCGAGCCCAGGGAGTTGTAGTCCTTGCGCTGGACGCCGTGCGAGTCGAGGTACTGCGCGGCCGGGGTGCCCGGCTTGATCGGACCGGCCGGGGAGATGTGGTCGGTGGTGACCGAATCACCCAGCAGGGCCAGCACGCGGGCGCCCTTGATGTCCTCGACCGGGGCCGGCTCGAGTTCCATCCCGTCGAAGTACGGCGCCTTGCGGACGTAGGTGGAGTTCTCGTCCCAGGCGAAGGTGTCACCGGACGGAGTGTCGAGGTTGCGCCAGCGCTCGTCGCCCTTGAAGACGTCGGCGTAGGACTTGCGGAACATGTCCTGGCTGATCGCCGACTTGATGGTGTCGTCGATCTCCTGGGCCGAGGGCCAGATGTCGCGCAGGAACACGTCCTTGCCGTCGGTGTCCTGACCCAGCGCGTCGGACTCGAAGTCGAAGTCCATCGTGCCCGCGAGCGCGTAGGCGATGACCAGCGGCGGCGAGGCCAGGTAGTTCATCTTCACGTCGGGGGAGATGCGGCCCTCGAAGTTGCGGTTGCCGGACAGCACCGCGGTCACCGACAGGTCGTTGTCGTTGACGGCCTTGGAGATCTCCTCCGGCAGCGGGCCGGTGTTGCCGATGCAGGTGGTGCAGCCGTAGCCACCCAGGTAGAAGCCCAGCTTCTCCAGGTAGGGCCACAGACCGGCCTTCTCGTAGTAGTCGGAGACGACCTGCGAACCCGGGGCCATGTTGGTCTTGACCCACGGCTTGCTGGACAGGCCCTTCTCCACCGCGTTGCGGGCCAGCAGCGCCGCGCCGATCATGACCGACGGGTTGGAGGTGTTGGTGCAGGAGGTGATACCCGCGACCACGACCGCGCCGTGATCGAGGATGAACTCGCCGCGATCCTCGGAAACCACCTTGACCGGCTTGGACGGACGTCCCTCGGCACCGTTGGCCGCCGAGTGGGCCGGGGTGTAGCTCTCCGTGCCCGCGCCGGCCGACACCGAGACCGGATCCGAGGCGGGGAAGGTCTCCTCGACGCCCTCGTCGAGCGCGGTGTAGTCACCGGTGACGTAGTCGGTGATGTCGGAGCGGAACGCCGCCTTCGACTCGCTGAGCAGGATGCGGTCCTGCGGGCGCTTCGGACCGGCGATCGAGGGCACCACGGTGCTCAGGTCGAGCTCGAGGTACTCCGAGTAGGCGGGCTCGTGCGCGGCGTCGTGCCACATGCCCTGTTCCTTGGCGTAGGCCTCGACCAGGGCCAGCTGCTCGTCGGAGCGGCCGGTCAAACGCAGGTAGTTGATGGTCTCCTCGTCGATCGGGAAGATCGCCGCGGTGGAGCCGAATTCGGGGCTCATGTTGCCCAGGGTGGCGCGGTTGGCCAGCGGCACCTCGGCCACACCGGCGCCGTAGAACTCGACGAACTTGCCGACCACACCGTGCTTGCGCAGCATGTCGGTGACGGTGAGCACGACGTCGGTGGCGGTCACGCCCGGCTGGATCTCACCGGTGAGCTTGAAGCCGACGACCCGCGGAATGAGCATCGAGACCGGCTGGCCCAGCATCGCGGCCTCGGCCTCGATACCGCCGACGCCCCAGCCCAGCACGCCCAGGCCGTTGACCATCGTGGTGTGCGAGTCGGTGCCGACGCAGGTGTCCGGGTAGGCCTGGCCGTTGCGGGTCATGACGGTCGGGGCCAGGTATTCGATGTTGACCTGGTGCACGATGCCGGTGCCCGGGGGGACGACCTTGAAGTCGTCGAACGCGCCCTGGCCCCAGCGCAGGAACTGGTAGCGCTCGCCGTTGCGCTGGTACTCGAGGTCGACGTTGCGCTCGAGGGCGTCGGCGCGGCCGAAGACGTCGAGGATGACCGAGTGGTCGATGACCATGTCGGCGGGGGAGAGCGGGTTGACCTTGTTCGGGTCGCCACCGAGCGCGGTGACGGCCTCACGCATGGTGGCCAGGTCGACCACACACGGCACGCCGGTGAAGTCCTGCATGATCACGCGGGCGGGGGTGAACTGGATCTCGATACTCGGCTCCGCCGACGGATCCCAGTTGGCGATGGCGCGGATGTGGTCGGCGGTGATGTTGGCGCCGTCCTCGGTGCGGAGCAGGTTCTCCGCCAGGACCTTCAGGGCGTAGGGCAGCTTCTCGGTGCCGGGCACGGCCGAGAGACGGAAGATCTCGTAGGAGTTGCTTCCGACCTCGAGGGTGCCCTTGGCGCCGAATGTATCGATACTTGTCATACGTTCAGCTCCACTCGTCGGTGTTCCGATCGGGGCGCGTGCGGGCCCCGTGGGTGGCCACCGGCGGGGCTGCGCCGGCGGCTGTCGCCGAGGACGCGTTTCGGGCTGCGCGCCTCGTACTTCCGAACTCTAACAGTACGCTTGTCCTATGAAGCATGCGGGGCACGTACGGCGCGGCGTGCCGCCATCCATGATCCCCCCGTCGCGTACTGTGCTCGAAGGCCCCGTCGGAGTCGCCGCCTCCGGTGTGCCGGCCAGGTGTGTGTTGATCTCGTGAATGTGTTGGACGTCCGTCGCTGGAGTCGGCGGCTCGACAAGACCGGATGGAAGATGACCGTCTCGTATGCCTCGGTTTTCACCCCTATGGCCGCGGAGCTACCGCCGGATACCGACGTCGACGCCATCGTGCTGGATCTGGCCGACAACCACGTAGCCGCGCCGCCCGCCAAGGATCAGGACAAGCTCGCCGAGATCGCGGATCAGGCCCGTGCGCACGGCATCGAGTTGAACATCGTGGTCGTGAAGGGAAATCCGGGCCGCGATTCGGATCTGCGCGACCTGGCGACCACCCTCGGCAAGAGTGAGCACGGCACTGTCGTGGTGTTCAGCGACGACTGGATCGGCACCTACAGCGATTCCATCAACCGCGCGCGGCTGGAGTGGGCCGAGGACAAGGCCAAATATCAGGGCGGGCACACCGCGACCGCCGCGCAGATCTTCGTCGACCGGCTGGAGACGCCGGAGAAGGTGTCGTGGACGGCGATCACGGGTGTTCTGCTGGCGGGCACCGTGCTGATCATCGGTGGCCTGTACTACCTGAAGTCCCGCCGCGCGGCGCGCGAGCGGGCCGCGGTGGCGGCCGACACCGCGCCGAATCCGCCCGTGTCGTCGCGGTAGGCGTTCCGGCGGCCATCGGCGTGTCGCGAACCGATGCCGGATGATCGCCGGAAACTAGCCACCACCTCGGCGTCATGCCCGATTCGAGGGATACGTCTCGATTCGCGGGACGAAACTGAACGACCGGTTTGATTCGTCCCCGGAACCCCTATTCACGGTTAGCAAATTTTCAGCAAACCGGAAATTACTCCCCTGTGATTTGTCGTCCGATGTTTCCTCTGTGAAAGAAGTGTCGTACGGTTTCGAGGTGACACTCTTGGGGAAGAAGTGTCACATGGGCCTCCAGCGTCCCTCGAGGGCAGATGGACCGTTGGTGCTCGTGCGGCGACGCCTCGATCGGTCGCCCAGCGCAGTCCTGGCGAATCTGGTGCTCGCCGGGAGCCGCAGCGGGATCAGGGAGGTGTTATGCGAATATCGGCGAGGCGGTCCGGGGGTGCCGCAAAGGTCGCTGTGGGGTTGCTCTTATGTGGGATTGCTCTGACGGTGACCGCTCCGCTGGTGGCCGCGGTGCCCCCGCCACCTCCGAATCCGAGTGACGGCGATATCGCCGCGGCGGGCGCGCAGGTCGATGCGGGAGTGAATCAGGTCAGCGGTCTGATCAATCAGGTCGCCACCGCCGACCAGCAGCTCGCCCAGCTCGACACCGAGGTCGCCGGCAAGCGGGAAGCCGTGAACAAGGCGCTGGTCGATCTCCAGAACGCCCGCGACGCCGCCGACGCGGCCGCGGCCACGGTCGCCGCCACCCAGCGCGACCTGCAGTCCGCCGGAGTTCAGCTCGATCAGGCTCAGGGCAAGTTCGACGAATTCGCCGTCGACGCCTACACCCACCCGGGTTCGACGTCGATGGTGAACTATCTCGCCGGCTCCGATCCGGCCTCCGCGCTCGACCGCGCCGATCTGCTCGGCATGGCGTCGAAGAATCAGCAGGCCGCCATCGACGGCCTGCGCCGCGCACAGGTCGAACAGGCCAACAAGGATTCCGCGGCCCGTCAGGCCAAGAAGGCCGCCGACACGGCCGCGGCAGCGGCCGATCAGAAGCGCGAGCAGGCCCAAGCCGCGGTCGCCGCCGCCAAGGCCGCTCTCGACGAGCAGGCGCAGAAGCGCGATGCCCTGATGGCCCAGCGCGATTCGGCCCAGCAGCAGCTCGACCAGGCCCGGGCCACCGTGACCGGACTGCAGGGCCAGCGCGACGCCTACCTGGCCTGGGATCGTCAGCGCCGGGCCGAGGTCGCCGCCGCCCAGGCCGCCGCGACCGCTGCCGCCGCACGCGCCGCCGCCGATCAGGCCGCCCAGGACCGCGCGGCCGAACTCGGCGCGGGCAAGCGGCCGCACACCCAGCTGGACAACGCGCCGCCGCCGCGCCGATCGATGTCGACCCCCAGCCGGCCCAGCGGCAGCCGCTCCGAACTGATCGAGACGGTCGTCGACCGTGCGATGTCGCAGCTCGGCGTGACCTATGCCTGGGGCGGTGGCGACGAGGACGGCCCCACCAAGGGCATCCACGACGGCGGTGTGGCCGATTCCTACGGCGACTACAACAAGGTGGGCTTCGACTGCTCCGGCCTGATGATCTACGCCTTCGCCGGTGTCGGCATCTCCCTGCCGCATTACAGCGGCTACCAGTACACGATGGGCACCCGGGTCAAGGTCGCCCAGCGCGAGCGCGGGGACATGCTGTTCTGGGGCGCCAACGGCAGTGAGCACGTCGCGCTGTACCTGGGCGACGGCAAAATGATCGAGGCGCCCGAATCCGGTGACGTCGTGAAGATTTCGCCGGTGCGCGAGGGCGGCATCATGCCGTACGCCGTTCGCCTGATCACCTGACGCACCTCCGAATGATCTTGGCTACCATGCGAATCGGCACACATTGTGCCGGTCCGTTCGGCACGAGCCGAGAGTTCGGCAGTAGTTGGGGTATTGATGAGGCAGATCCTGTTCTCGGCGGCGATCGCACTCGCGGTCTCGATCACCGTGACGCCGTTGCTGATCAGGTTGTTCGCACGCCGGAATCTCGGCCAGCAGATCCGCGTCGAGGGACCGCAGAGTCATCAGGCCAAACGTGGCACTCCCACCATGGGTGGCATCGCCATCGTGGCCGGGCTGTGGGCCGGATATCTGGGCTCGCACCTGATCGGCCTGCGCTACGACGCCGACGGGCCCTCGGCCTCCGGGCTGCTGGTGCTCGGCCTGGCCAGCGCGCTGGGGTTCGTCGGGTTCCTCGACGATTTCATCAAGATCCGCAAGCACCGCAATCTGGGCCTGACCGCGACGGGCAAGTACATCGGCCAGATCGGCGCTGCCGTGGTGTTCGGAATCCTCGCACTGCGCTTTCCCGGCAGCACCGGGCTCACCCCGGCCGGCCGGCAGGTGTCCTACGTGCGGGACTGGCCCACGGTGGCCTTTCCGCTGGTGGTCTTCCTGCTGGCGGTGTGCTTCGTGGTCGTCGCCTGGTCCAACGCGGTGAACATCACCGACGGGCTGGACGGGCTGGCCGCGGGATCGATGGGTTTCGCGCTCGGGGCCTACGTCATCGTGACGTTCTGGCAGTACACCAATTCCTGTGCCGCCCACGCGCTTCCGGGCTGCTACAGCGTGCGTGACCCGCTGGATCTGGCCGTGGTCTGCGCGGCCGGTGGCGCGGCCTGCATCGGATTCCTGTGGTGGAATGCCAATCCGGCCAAGATCTTCATGGGCGATACCGGGTCGCTGGCCCTGGGCGGGCTGCTGGCCGGAATCTCGATCACCACCCGCACCGAATTGCTGATGGTGGTCGTGGGCGCGTTGTTCTTCGCCGAAATTCTGTCCGTGGCGTTGCAGATCGCGGTTTTCCGCACCACTCGCAACCGGTTGTTCAAGATGGCGCCGTTCCACCACCATTTCGAACTCGGCGGCTGGCCCGAAACCACGGTGATCATCAGATTCTGGCTGCTCGCGGGCATCGCGGCGGCGGTCGGGCTGGCCCTGTTCTACGCCGAATATCTGGCCGCGGTGGGCTGAAACCGCCGCGGCGACCGGCTGCGACACGGCAATTCGGAATCGGCGCATTCCGGACACCGTCGAGCGCCTTCCGATCCGCCCGGGAGGCCTGGCCCGCGACATTGTGCGAGCCCAGTTGCGGCAATCTTGCTCGATACCTGGAATAGTTGGGGCGGCACGCATGGAGACCGAAGCGAAAGCGGGGAGTTTGGTGACTTCGACGGACGATGTGAGCGCTGGGAGTGCGGTGAAGCAGGCGGAGGCCGCCTCGGGCACTTTGGAGCGTGACGTCGCGACCCTGGAGAAGGCGATCTACGAAGTCAAACGGGTCATCGTCGGTCAGGACCGGTTGGTCGAGCGGCTGCTCGTCGGCGTTCTGGCTCGCGGGCACGTGCTGCTCGAGGGTGTGCCCGGCATCGCCAAGACGCTGGCGGTGGAGACCTTCGCGAGGGTGGTCGGCGGCAGCTTCTCGCGCGTGCAGTTCACCCCCGACCTGGTGCCCACCGATCTCATCGGTACCCGCATCTACCGGCAGGGACGCGAGGAGTTCGACACCGAACTGGGTCCGGTCGTCGCCAACTTCGTCCTCGCCGACGAGATCAACCGCGCGCCCGCGAAGGTGCAGTCGGCACTGCTCGAGGTCATGGCCGAACGGCACGTGTCGATCGGCGGCAAGACCTACCCGATGCCCGATCCGTTCCTGGTCATGGCGACCCAGAACCCGATCGAGAGCGAGGGTGTGTACCCGCTGCCCGAGGCGCAGCGCGACCGCTTCCTGTTCAAGGTCGTCGTCGACTATCCGACGGTCGAAGAGGAGCGCGAGATCATCTACCGGATGGGTGTGACCCCGCCGGAGCCCAAGCAGATCCTGGAGCCGGCCGAACTGATCCGGCTGCAGAAGCTGGCCGCGAACACCTTCGTCCACCACGCCCTGGTCGACTACGTCGTGCGCGTCATCGCCGCGACCCGCAAACCGGCCGAATTCGGGCTCGAGGACGTCGCGGGCTGGATCGCCTACGGTGCCTCGCCGCGTGCCAGCCTCGGCATCATCGCCGCCGCCCGCGCGGTCGCGCTGATCCGCGGCCGCGATTACGTGGTGCCGCAGGATGTGGTCGAGGTCGTTCCGGATGTGCTGCGCCACCGCCTCGTGCTGTCCTACGACGCGCTCGCCGACGAGGTCAGCCCCGACGATGTGATCCGCCGGGTGCTGCAGACCGTCGGCCTGCCGCAGGTCGCCACCCAGGCCAACGCACCCGCCCCCGGCGGCCCGGCGCCGATGCCGGCCCCGGGCCCGCAGGCTGCCGCGCCGCAGCCCATGGCCCCGCATCCGGCCGGTCAGCCGCAGAACGGTCAGGGCGCCGGGCAGCCGCAGCGCCAGTGAGCGGGGCATCGGATTCGGTTGCGTCAGTGACGAACTCAGCTCACGTCCCCGCTCACCACGACAGCGCGCCGCCGTCGTTCCGGTCCGGAGATCTGCGTGATCCGCGATTGTCGGCGGCGTTGAAAACCCTCGAGCTGACGGTGCGCCGCCGCCTCGACGGCGTCCTGCACGGCGATCATCTCGGCCTGATCCCCGGCCCCGGGTCCGAGCCCGGGGACGCGCGGATGTATCAGCCGGGTGACGATGTGCGCCAGATGGATTGGTCGGTCACCGCGCGCACCACCCATCCGCACGTGCGGCAGATGATCGCCGACCGGGAGCTCGAGACCTGGCTGGTGGTCGACCTGTCGGCCAGTCTGGACTTCGGCACCGCGCTGTGCCAGAAGCGTGATCTGGTGGTCGCGGCGGCCGCCGCGGTGACGCATCTGACCAGTGGCGGCGGTAACCGGATCGGCGCGGTCGTCGCCAACGGCGAACGGCTGTACCGGATTCCGGCCCGCACCGGCCGGGTGCACGCCCAGTCGCTGCTGCGCAGCATCGCCACCACCCCCCATGCGAGCGACGGCGTGCGCGGCGATCTGCGCGGCGCCATCGAGTCGCTGCGCCGGCCGCAGCGCAAACGCGGTCTGGCCGTTGTCATTTCGGACTTCCTCGGCGAGATCGACTGGCAGCGTTCGCTGCGCGCGATCTCCGGCCGTCACGATCTGCTCGGTGTGGAGATCCTGGATCCGCTGGATCTGGACCTTCCCGACGTCGGTGACGTGGTGCTCCACGATCCCGAAACCGGCCGCACCCGCGAATTCACCGTCACTCCCACCCTGCGCGCCGATTTCGGACGTGCTGCCCAGCAGCATCGCGAACAGGTCGAGGCGGCGCTGCGCAGCTGCGGCGCGCCGGTGATGACGCTGCGCACCGATCGTGACTGGATCGCCGACGTGGTCCGTTTCGTGTCCACTCGGCGCCACACCTTCGGCGCCCCGACCGGGCGGGTTCCCCGACAGTGAGTATTTCGCATTTCACGTCCGCGATCTGGCTGGCGTTCCTCATCGTCGTCGTCGCGATCGCGCTGCTCTACGTGCTCGTCCAGCGGCGTCGCAAACGGCACATGCTGCGGTTCTCCAATATGGAGACCCTCGAACGCGTGGCGCCCAAGCGCCCCAGTAACTGGCGGCATGCGCCGGTGGCGCTGATGCTGGTGGGCCTGGCCCTGCTGACGGTCGCCGCGGCGGGTCCGCAGGCGGCCAAGAAGGTGCCGCGCAACCGGGCCACGGTCATGCTGGTGATCGACGTGTCGCTGTCGATGGAGGCCACCGATGTGCCGCCGTCGCGGATCCAGGTCGCGAAGAAGGCCGCGACCGATTTCGTGGACGGTCTCACGCCGGGCATCAACCTGGGCTTGGTGACCTTCGCCGGTACCGCGTCGGTTCAGGTCTCCCCGACGACCAACCGGGAGGCAATGAAGGCGGCGATCAACAATATGAAGCTCGCCGAACGGACCGCCACCGGTGAGGGCATCTTCAGCGCCCTGCAGGCCATCGATACGCTCGCCTCGGTCCTGGGCGGGGCGCAGACGCCGCCCCCGGCGCGGATCGTGCTGATGTCCGACGGCAAGCAGACCGTGCCCGACGACAAGGACGTCGACAATCCCCGCCACGGCTTCGTCGCGGCGCGGGTCGCCAAGCAGAAGGGCGTCCCGGTCTCGACCATCTCCTTCGGCACCACGTGGGGTTCGGTCGAGATCCCGGATCAGGACGGCAAGGGCTCCCAGCGCGTCCGGGTACCGGTCGACGACGACTCCTTGCGCGAGATCGCCAAGATCTCCGGCGGAGACTTCTACACCGCCTCCACGCTGGAAGAACTCAGCGCCGTCTACGACACCCTGGACAAGCAGATCGGCTACGAGATGCAGATGGGTGATGCCAGCCGGCCGTGGTTGCTGCTGGGTCTGCTGCTGACCGCTGCGGGTGTGGTGAGCGGTTTGGTCTATCGTCAACGCCTGCCATAAACGGGTACCGCGCAACCCGGCCACGACAGTCGAACTCGAACAGATAGGTTGACATTCATGTCGAACTTCACTTCCCGATCGGTCCTGGTGACCGGTGGCAACCGCGGTATCGGTCTCGCGGTGGCCCAGCGGCTGGCCGCCGAGGGGCACAAGGTTGCCGTCACCCATCGTGGATCGGGCGCGCCGGAAGGTCTTCTGGGCGTGAAATGCGATGTGACGGACTCGGATTCGATCGATTCGGCCTTCAGCGAGATCGAGGCCAAGCAGGGCGCGGTCGAGGTGCTGGTGGCCAACGCCGGCATCGTCGACAACACCCTGCTCATGCGGATGAGCGAGGAGCAGTTCACCCGGGTCATCGACGCCAACCTGACCGGCGCGTGGCGCTGCGCCAAGCGCGCCAACCGGGCGATGCTGCGGGCCCGCTTCGGCCGCATCATCTTCCTGGGCTCGGTCGTGGGCCAGACGGGCGTTCCCGGCCAGGTGAACTACGCGGCGGCCAAGGCCGGTCTGGTCGGCATGGCGCGCGCGATCACCCGTGAGATCGGCTCACGCAACATCACCGCCAACGTGGTGGCGCCCGGCCTGATCGACACCGACATGACCCGCCAGGACATGACAGAGGACATGCGGGAGATGGCGCTGAAGGCCATTCCCGCGGGCCGCATCGGCCAGCCCGAAGAAGTCGCGGCGGCGATCAGTTTCCTGGCCTCCGACGACGCGTCCTACATCAGCGGTGCGATCCTGCCGGTCGACGGCGGCATGGGCATGGGCCACTGAGCCAGCGGCCCCGAGCCTGTCGACTTCCCATCCGAGTTTCCCCGAGGAGAATTCACCACCCATGAGCGGAATCCTGGACGGTAAAACCGTCCTGATCACCGGCATCATCACCGATTCGTCGATCGCCTTCCACGCCGCCAAGGTGGCTCAGGAGCAGGGCGCGAAGGTGATCATCACCGGTATCCCCGAGCGGCTGCGCCTGATCGACCGCATCGCCAAGCGCCTGCCCCAGGAAATCGCGCCCGCGATCGGCCTCGACGTCACCAACGAGGAGGACCTGGCCGGTCTCGCCGACAAGGTGCGCGAACTCGCGCCCGAAGGCATCGACGGCGTGCTGCACTCCATCGCCTTCGCCCCGCGCACCCTGATGGGCCCCGACGCGCTGCCGTTCCTCGACGGCCCGGGCGCCGACGCCGCCAAGGCGTTCGAGATCTCCGCGTGGAGCTACGCCTCGCTGGCGCGCGCGGTGCTGCCCGCGATGAACGAGGGCGGCTCGATCGTGGGCATGGACTTCGACCCGCGCACCGCGATGCCGTTCTACAACTGGATGGGTGTGGCGAAGGCCGCGCTGGAGTCGGTGAACCGCTACGTGGCGCGAGAGGTGGGCGAGGCCAAGCGGGTTCGCTCCAACCTGGTCGCCGCGGGCCCGATCAAAACCCTCGCCGCCAAGGCGATCGCCGGCACCGCCACCGACGATGCCAAGCAGCTGAACATGCTCAACACCTACTGGGACGGCGCCTCGCCGATCGGCTGGGACGTCGACGACCCGACCGTGGTCGCCAAGTCGATCGTCACCCTGCTCTCGGACTGGCTGCCCGGCACCACCGGTTCGATCATCTACGTCGACGGCGGCGCCAGCCACAACACCTGGTTCCCGGAGAACTGGTCGGCCAACTGAGAGCCTGGAGGTAATCAGCCGTGACCGGGACCGTCGACGCACTGCTCCTGCTGTCCTTCGGCGGTCCCGAACGCCCCGAGGACGTGATGCCGTTCCTGGAGAACGTCACTCGGGGCAGGGGCGTACCGAGGGAACGCCTCGACGAGGTGGCCCAGCACTATCTGCACTTCGGTGGCGTCTCGCCGATCAACGCGCTCAACCGCGAGCTGATCGCCGCGATCGAGGCCGAATTCGCCGCACGGGCAGTGGATCTGCCGGTGTACTTCGGTAACCGCAACTGGTATCCGATGGTCGAGGAGACCGTCGCCACCATGCGCGCCGACGGCATCGGCCACGCCCTGGTGTTCCCGACCTCGGCGTGGGGCGGCTACTCCGGTTGCCGCCAGTACGACGAGGACATCGAGCGTGCCCGCGCGGCCGTCGACGGGGCGCCGGAACTGACCAAGCTGCGGCAGTACTTCGATCATCCGCTGCTGATCGACTCCTTCGCCGACGCCGTGCGCGCGGCGGTGGCGGACCTGCCGGCCGAAGTGCGCGATCGGGCCCGGCTGGTGTTCACCGCCCATTCGATCCCGGTCGCCGCCGACGTCGCGGCCGGACCGCCCGCCGACGGTGGTCACCTCTACAGCCGCCAGGTCGCCGAGGCGGCCCGATTGTGCGCCGCGGCAACGGGTTTCGACGACTTCGACGTGGTGTGGCAGTCGCGGTCCGGACCGCCGCAGGTGCCGTGGCTGGAGCCCGATATCGTCGATCATCTGGAAGCGCTGTCCGGCAAGGGTGTCGAGGCCGTCGTGGTGTGCCCGGTCGGATTCGTCTCCGATCACCTCGAGGTCGTCTGGGACCTGGACAACGAGGCCGCCGAGAAGGCCGCCGAACTCGGTATGGCTTTCGCCCGCGCCGCCACCCCCGGCCCGGATCCGCGCTTCGCCCGGATGGTCGCCGAACTGGTCGGCGAACATCTCGACGGGAACGAACCACGGCGCCTGGGCGCGGTGCCCGGGTACGGTTGCACCCGTAACGGGGCGATCTGCGCACCCGGATGCTGTGAACCCGTGCGTCGCCGAAAGTAACCGCCGCCGAGCGGGTATGCCCTCGGTATGAACGTGCGAAAGGTGGCGGTGGGGCGATGACGCGGTTCTTCCTCTTCGGTCTGCTCACGGTGGCGGTGGTCGTCCTGGGCGTGATCGCGGCGATCGGTTCGTGGGCCTGGTGGATACTCGCCGTCGCAGCGGGATCGCTCGTTCTGGTCGGCGCCTACGATCTGGCGCAGCGCCGGCATTCGATCCTGCGCAACTATCCCTTGCTGGGGCATATGCGCTACCTGCTCGAAAGTATCCGGCCCGAACTGCAGCAGTACTTCATCGAGCGGAATTTCGACGGCCGCCCCTTCGACCGCGACGTGCGGACGATGATCTACGAGCGCGCCAAGGGAATTCACGGCGAACTGTCCTACGGCACCGAGCGCGATATCGAAGCGGTCGGATACGAATTCCTCGTCCATTCGGTGGCCGCGCTTCCCGAGCCGGAGCAGGCCCCGCGCGTGCTGATCGGCGGCCCGGACTGCCGGCAACCCTATGCCATGTCGCTGCTGAACGTCTCGGCGATGAGTTTCGGCGCACTGTCGGGGAATGCGCTGCGCGCGTTGAATATCGGCGCCGCCCGCGGCGGTTTCGCCCACGACACCGGTGAGGGCGGGCTGACTCCGTTCCATCTGGAGGGCGGTGCGGATCTGGTGTGGGAGATCGGATCGGCGTACTTCGGCACCCGCACCCGCGACGGTCGCTTCGATCCGGACCAGTTCGCCGAGAAGGCCGGCTACGAACAGGTGAAGGCGATCTCGGTGAAATTGAGCCAGGGCGCGAAACCCGGACTCGGCGGGGTCCTGCCGGCCGCGAAGGTGAGCGAGGAGATCGCCCGCTATCGCGGGGTGCCGGCACACGAGAAATGTGTCAGCCCGCCTTCGCATTCGGAATTCCACACCCCGCGCGAATTGATTCGCTTCCTGGTCCGCCTGCGTGAACTGTCCGGCGGCAAGCCCGTCGGGTTCAAGCTGTGCGTGGGTTCGCGCACGGATGTCCTCGCGATCTGCAAGGCGATGATCGCCGAGGGCACCGCACCCGATTTCATCGTCGTCGACGGCGCCGAAGGCGGTACGGCGGCCGCGCCGCTGGAATACGAGGACCATGTCGGCCTGCCGCTGACCGACGGTCTGATGACCGTGCACAACGCACTCGTCGGAACCGGTCTGCGGGACCGGATCCGGCTGGGCGCCAGCGGAAAGGTGGCCACCGGCACCGATATCGTCAAGCGATTGGTGCAGGGCGCGGACTTCACCAATGCCGCGCGGGCGATGATGATGGCGGTCGGATGCATCCAGTCCCAGCGCTGCCACACCAATCAGTGCCCGGTCGGCGTCGCGACCCAGGATCCGCGGCGAGCGCGTGCCCTCGACGTCGCCGACAAGGCCGAGCGGGTGCAGCGGTATCAGGAGGCCACGGTGCGCCAGGCGATGCAGATGATGGCCTCGATGGGTGTGCACGACCCCGCCGAACTGGATACCCATATGCTGCGGAAGAAGGTGGCGCCCAACGAGATCCGGTCGTACGCCGAACTGTACGAATGGCTGGCGCCCGGGGAGCTGCTCGTCCATCCGCCGGCGAGCTGGCGCGCCGATTGGGAGGCCGCCGACCCGGATTCGTTCCGTCCGGTCGCGCCGGCCCAGCCGGTCCGGGCGCGGTGATCAGAAGTCGAGGGCGGGCACCCGCGCGTACACACCGGGAAATCCGGGTTCGGCCGAACCCTTACCCCACGAGGTGACGCCGGCGACCTTGCCGTCGATCAACAGTGGTCCGCCGCTGTCGAATTCAGCGGTGTCGGCGGCGGGGGAGCCCGCGCACAGCGCCTCGCCCGGATCGAATTCGGCGCCGTAGGCGACCGCGCAGGCCGCATCGGACACCAGCGGCACCGTCGCCGCTCGCAGCACGGTGTTGGACTGGTCGTCCTCGGAGGTGGCGCCCCAGCCGACCACCGTTGCCGTAGCTCCCTGTGGCGCCGCGACGGCCACGGTCGGCAGGGCGACCGGTGCGCTGAGCACCAGGACGGCGACACCGTGGTGATAGCTCAGATCCGTGCCGAACAGCGAGACCCGGAAAGCCGGGTCGATCCGGACATCGGCGATTCCGACGGTGACCCCGCCGTGCCCGGCGACATCGGTGCGGCCGAAGGTCACCGTCGTCCCGGGCAGCATGTGGGCCAGGGCGCCGCAGTGCGCGGCGGTGAGTACCCGGTCCGGGGCGATCAGGGCGCCGGCGCAGAACTGACCGCCCGGCCTCGTCGCATAGGCGGGCGTGCCGATGGCCGCGAGCCACGGATAGTCGGCGGCGCTGACCGGGACACCGCCGACCACGGCCTGCGCCGCTGTCGTCGGCACCAGAGCGCAGGCGAGCGCGGCGGCGACGGCGCCCGCCGCCCGGCGCGGGGAAATCTTCATGACCACCTCGATGCTGTATGACCTGCCCGCCGAAAGTTCTACCGTACGACCATGACGACGTGGAGCGAATTCGCCGAGGGGGAGACGGTGGTGCGCAAGCTCTGAGCTCGTCTGGCCGGTCGCCGACGTTTCGCGCGGTAACTGGCCTGCGATCAGCTAATTCACCGCTATTGTGCGGAGGTGGACATCGCGCTGGAGTGGGACCAGCATCCGGGAACGGGTTTGCGGCTGGCCGCCGAACTGGCGGGCCGCACCGGGTTGCCCCTGCTCGAAGATATGTCCGTCGCCGACGGCACCGCCGATCTGCTGGGCGTGATCGCGGCCCGCGGTGGCGGTGAGCTGCTGGGCTGGGCGGAATTGCGCGATGCCGGGCTGGGCGAGGCGTGGGTGCAGGCGGTGTCGGCGCAGCGCCTCGTGCATTCGCTGCATCTGGGCCGCGCCGACGAGTCCGAACCGCAGGCGGCGGAAACCGAGATGGTCTGCCGCTTGACCGCCGAGGCCGTGCGCCGGGCCACCGCCGCCGGATACCGGGTGTTGCGCTGGCAGGGCACCGATATCGGGCCCTCGGGCCGGGCGGCCGTCGAACTGGGAGCGCGGCGGGTCGACGAATACGCGCGGCTGTGGGAGCTGGATCTCACCCGGCCGCCCGCACCGGACACCACCGCGCCCCTGCGGCGGCTGGTGCACACCCTCGCCGAATCGGCCGACCCGCCGGGCCGGGTGCTGCTCACGACCGTGCTCTCGGCCTGCTCGGCGACGGAACCGATCACCACGATCACGACCTTCGCCGGTGGCGCCGAGGCCTACATCAGCGCCGAGGAGGGGTTCGCCCACCGCGAGGCCGACGCCGATCTGCTGACCACGGCGTTCGGTGCGGTCGTGGCCGAATTGCGCGCCGTCATGCCCGATGTCACCGTGCTGCGGGTGTTCGAATTCGACGACGAGGCGCTGCGCGCGGCCCTGGTCCGGATCGGCATGCGAGTCTGCGGGCGCTACAACGACTACGAACTGAACCTGCCCGGGCCGCGCACCGGCGAGGCCGCGACCTAACGCGGGCCGGCCGCCGCGTTCACCGCGGCCAGACGGGCCGCGCGCAGGGCGCTCCACAGCGGTCGCAGCAGTGTCTCCTGGGCCTGTACAGCGCTCGCCGAACTGGGAGAGGACGGGGCCGTCTGCTGGGCCACGGTGAGGATCGCGGCCACATGGTCGGCCGAATCGAGGATGCGGCGAGCCCGCAGCGGCGCCGAGTCGGGGTAGATGTGGCGCGAGCAGGCGGCCAATTCGGCCTCGATCAATTCGCGCGGATCGTCGTCGCCGCCGATCGCGGTGGTGTGCAACCGCATCAGGGCTTCCGCGGCCTCGCGCACCGCCTCGCGCATCGCGTATTCGGCCTCGCCGAGCGCCATATCCGGTGCCGGGACCGGAACCGGGGTGTGGAAGACCGTCCACTGCAGCGATTCCTCGTCGGTCCACTGCGGCACCAGCGCCACACCCTCGCCGCCGGGTACGCCGGCGATCACGCCCTCCTCGGCATCCATTGCCGCCGTGGCGAATTCGGTGCCCGCCGGCAATCCGCGCGCATCGCCCGGCACGGGCAGCACCAGCCGCATCCGGGCCCCCGGCTCGGCCATCGCCTCGCGAATGACCTTGAGCAGGACCATGATTCCGGTGCCGGCCTCCAACGGCTCGGCCGAGGGCCACGGCAGTCCCGTCCGTCCGCCGGTCAGCGGGTCACCGGCGGCGACACTGTGCTGCGGAGACCAGGCGCGCAACGCGTCCAGCACGTCGTCGGGCGCGCTGCGGCCCGCCAGCCACGAGCCCGCCCACACCGTCAGCGTGGCACTGGGAGAACACATGGTTCGAGGATAGTGGTGCCGCGGCAATCCCGTGGGCACTGGTGCAGCTATCGTGCGCGCCGGGGTTGCCGCGGCGGGCAGCCTCAATCCCGCGAAAAGGCAGCGGCGGCAGCCATTTCGAGGTCGAGATACGGCTTACCACTCACATCCTCGACGACCTGGTGCATGACTCCGCCGGTGAACGGGAAGGGCGCGTGGTAGCGCGGCGATACCGACTGGCCGCCGTCGCGACCGACCCGGACGCCCTCGCCGACGCCGGAGAACACGGTCGGCTGGGTCCGCATATCGTCGAGCGAACCCACCGGGTTCTCGTCGATGTAGAGGACCGCCTCCCCGGTCGGGGTGAAATTGTCCGGCCGCGTGCCCTTCCGTTCGTAGCGCATACCCAGGATGTGGTCACCGAGCGGCACCGGGCGGTCGGAGACCATCACCTGTTCCTCCTCGCCGAGGAAGTTGTAGACGTAGTACAGATGTCCGTCCTGCAGGAACAGCGTGTGACCGCCGAGGCGCCCGCCGTGGGCGAACAGCACGCCCTCGGCGCCGGGACTGGTGATGGTCGTCTCGGCGAGCAAGGCGAAGGACCGGCCGCGAATCTCCAGCGCGGCCCCCGGCCCCACCTCGGCGATGCCGGGATAGTAGACGGCGGTGTCCCGGGTCTTGGCGTACGTCGGCCGGTCGCGCAGCATCACCGACACGATGTCGAGATCGTAGAGCGGCAGACCGTTGTACTTCTCGGCCTCGGCGAACCACAGCGCCTTCAATTCCTCCAGCTTATCGGGATGCGTGCCGGCCAGATCGTGCATCTGGCTGCGGTCCTCTTCGATATGGAACAGCTCCCACCGGTCGCTGTCGAAATGCCCCCAGCCCGAGGGGCACGCCGCGTGCACCGCGTCGGCGAACCATCCCCGGTGCCAGATGCCGCGGGTGCCGAGCATCGAATAGAACTGGGTGTGCTTGCCGGAGTCGGCGTTCGGATCGTCGAGCAGGGCCCGGAAGCTGACCCCTTCCAGCGGGCGCTGCGCCACGTTCTTCACCGTGTCCGGGGGTGTGATGCCGAGCAGGTCGTAGACCGTCGGGGTGATATCGCAGACGTTGAGGTAGTGGTGGCGCAGTTCGCCGCGGGCGGCGATTCCGGCCGGCCAGGAGAGCAGACAGGCGTCGGCGATGCCGCCCTCGTGAGAGGCGTACCGTTTGTACAGCTTGTACGGGGTGTTGAAGGCCATCGCCCACCCGATGCTGTAGTGGTTGTAGGTGGTCGGCGACCCCAACTCGTCGAGTTTGGCCAGGCTGTCCTCGATCGTGTCGACATAGCCGTTGAAGAATTTCATCTCGTTGGCCGACCCGTTCGGACCGCCCTCACCGCTGGCCCCGTTGTCGGAGAAGGCGACGATGATCGTGTTGTCCAGCTGCCCGCTCTCCTCGAGATAGTCGAGAAGCCGCCCGATCTGGGCATCGGTGTAGGACAGGAAGCCGGCGAATACCTCCGCCTGGCGACGGAACAGTCGTTTCTCGTCCTCCGACAGCGAATCCCATGCGCGCACCGTGTCCTGCAGCGGCCAGGGCTCGCCGTTGCTCCCGGTGGCGTCCGCGTACGGGTTCATCGGAGACAGTTCGGTGTCCTCCGGGATCAATCCCATGCGCTTCTGGTTGTCCAGCACGATCTCGCGGTACTTCTCGTATCCCATGTCGAATCGGCCGCGGTACTTGTCGGCCCATTCCCGCGGCACATGATGGGGCGCGTGACCGCACCCGGGACACAGGTACATGAACCACGGTTTGTCCGGTGCGATGACCTTGGTGTCGCGAATGAACTCGATCGACTTGTCGGCCAGATCTTTCGACAGGTGATATCCGTCCTCCGGCGAGTACGGCGGCGTGACCGGGTGATTGTCGTAGACCAGGTTGGGATACCACTGGTCGGCCTCGCCGCCGAGGAATCCGTAGAACCGCTCGAATCCGCGCCCCAGCGGCCAATGACGTTTCGACGCCGCCAGGTTGTTTTCCTCGAGCGGAGTCATATGCCATTTGCCGACGGCGTAGGTATTCCAACCGCGCTCGGTGAGGACCTCCGAACACAGGGCGGTGTCGTCGGGAATCCGGCCGCTCATACTCGGAAAACCGTCGGTGAACTCCTCGATGGTCGCCATTCCGACGGATGTCGGATTCCTACCTGTGAGCAGCGAAGCGCGCGTCGGGGAACACAGCGCGGTCGTGTGGAACTGGGTGAATTGGATTCCGTGGTCGGCGATTCGCTGCATATTCGGCATCTCGACCAGCCCGCCGTAGCAGTCCCAGGTGGCGATTCCGATGTCGTCCCACACCAGATACAGCACATTGGGCGCGCCGCGGGGTGCGGTCGGTTCCGCGAACGGCTTCCAGTCGGCGACGGAATCACGAATGTCGAGCGCGATATGTCCTTCGAATTTCTCGGCCACCATCCACCTCCGGACGGAGAGTCATCGGATCACTGTCGATCCGGTCCGGGGCCGCCCCCGCACGTGTCCATCCGTGGGTCGTCGGGGCGCGGCCTCGATGCCTGCTGGATACTCTCGAACTCGTACGAACGGCCGAGAGTCGATAGGGACTGCCGTGCGACGGCCACTCGTCCGGTTCGCGAAAGGCGTCCGGATATGGCTGGTCACACCCTGTGCGCCCATAAATGGTACCGGGCGGAGGGGTGCCGGAGGTGGGTAAAAGAAGAAAGAGGCGGCACGGACACCGGCCGCCCCGATCAGGCTTGGTGGACGGTCCGGCCGCGCCCGAACATCCTGCCCAGACCCCGCTTGGGTGCGGCGGGCTGCGTGCCACCGACCGGCTGGGAGGCGGTGTGCGGTGCGTCCGCGGTAGGGGCGGGGCCGTAGTAGATGGGAGCGTCGCGGCGGGTGCCGTCGAGTTCCCGGCGGGCGGCGCTCGCACGGCGCGCGTTGCGGCGGGTGCCTGCCAGCAGCAGGCTCAGCCCCGCCATGCCGACCGCGCCGACGATGATGCCGTAGAGGAACAGCGTCCCGGTGGAGCCGGTGAAGTGATAGCCGAAGGCCGTGAAATTGCCGTTCACCGCATGGCTTGCGCCGGTGTTGACGACCACGCCGACGACGCCGGCCACCACTGCGGCGATGAGAATGACGAGCCCGAGAATGACGATCATGGCGATTCCTTTCCTGCGATCGGAATGCCGCGCGGGATTCGCCCCAAACCTCCGCGAGATTCCGGATATCACCGGTGGCCGGATCGTCGGCGGTGCGGCGGACGCGGCTATTGCCGGTAGGTGGAGAGGAACCGGCCGATCCGCTCGATGATGGCCTCCAGTTCGTCGGCGTGCGGCAGGGTGGTGATCCGGAAATGGTCGGGAGTGGGCCAGTTGAAGCCGGTGCCCTGCACGATGTGCAGCTTTTCCTGCAGCAAGAGATCGAGCACGAATTGTTCGTCGTCGTGAATGGCGTAGACGCGCGAATCGATGCGCGGGAACGCGTACAGGGCGCCCTTGGGTTTCACGCAGGTGATGCCCGGGATGGCGGTGAGCGCCTCCCAGGCGCGGTCGCGCTGTTCGCGCAGGCGCCCGCCCGGCAGCGTCAGGTCGTGAATGCTCTGGTGCCCGCCGAGTGCGGCCTGAATCGCTTGCTGCGCAGGGACATTCGCGCACAGCCGCAGCCCCGCGAGCATGGTGAGGCCCTCGAGGTAGTTCTCCGCGTGGCCGGTGGGCCCGGAGACGACGAGCCAGCCGCCGCGCAGGCCCGCGCAGCGATAGGCCTTGGACAGGCCCGAGAAGGTCAGGCACAGCAGGTCGGGCGCCAGCGCGGCGATCGAGGTGTGGGTGAGGCCGTCGTAGTAGATCTTGTCGTAGATCTCGTCGGCGAAGACCACCAGATTGTGGCGGCGGGCGATGTCGAGGATCTCTCGCAGCACCTCGGGCGGGTAGACGGCGCCGGTGGGATTGTTCGGGTTGATGAGCACGAGGGCGCGGGTGCTGTCGGTGATCTTGGCCGAGATGTCGGACGCATCCGGATACCAGTCGGCGCCCTCGTCGCAGATGTAGTGCACCGGCCGGCCGCCGTTGAGTGTCGTCGCCGCCGTCCACAGCGGGAAATCCGGTGCGGGAACGAGCACTTCGTCACCGTTTTCCAGAAGCGCCGTGAGCGCCATCATGATCAGCTCGGAGACACCGTTACCGAGAAAGACGTCCTCGACGTCGAGGTCGGGGACGCCGAGGGTCTGGTAGTACTGCACCACCGCGCGCCGCGCGGGCAACAGGCCTTTCGAGGACGAGTAGCCGGTCGAGGCGGGCAGGGTGCGGACGATGTCCTGCAGGATCTCCGCGGGCGCCTCGAAGCCGAACGGCAACGGGTTGCCGGTGTTGAGTTTGACGACGTGATGGCCCTCGGCTTCCAGTCGCGCGGCCTGCTCGGCGACCGGGCCGCGAATCTCGTACGAGACTCCCATCAGTTTGCTGGACTGGTTGACCTGCATGAACATCCCCTTCCGGCGTGTAGGCCGCCTACTGTACTTGGTTATTCCAAGTTTTCGCTTGGAATTTCCAAGTGTTGAGATAGGCTGAGGATGTGCCACGCCGAACCTATGACCACTACTGCCCGGTCAGCCGCGCGCTCGAAGTCGTCGGGGACCGCTGGAATCTGCTGGTGGTTCGCGAATTGTGCTCGGGGCCACGGCGATACAGCGATCTGTTCGCCGACCTTCCGGGCATCAGTACCGATATTCTGGCGGCCCGGCTGAAGGATCTGGAACGCGACGGCATACTCACCCATCGCAAGGTGGGGTCGCGATCGGCGGCTGCTGTCTACGAGCTCACACCCGCCGGCGCGGCGCTGCGGCCTGTGCTGCAAGCGCTGTCGGAATGGGGGGCGCCGCTGCTGGGGGAGCGGCGTGCCACCGACGCGGTGCGCGCGCACTGGTTCGCGCTGCCGCTGGGACGCGCGGTCGCCGAGGTCGTGCCCGCCGGCACGGTCACGGTTCATATCGGCGACACGGCACTGCACTACGTCATCGGCGCCGCCGGCATCAGCCATCACGAGGGCCCCGCACCCGCCGCCGACCACGAATTCCGGCTGGATATGGCGGAGGCGACCGAGATCGCCACCGGCGCACGATGTTTCGCCGACGTCGTGAGGGAGCCGGGGCGCGGGGCGCGCTCGTAAGGCCGGGTCTCTGCCTACCGCTCGAGTTCGGCGGTGACGAGGGCTTGCACGGCCTTCTTGTCGACCTTGCCCAGCCCCGTCAACGGCAGCGCTTCGACCACGATGACGTGTTTGGGAGCTTGTACTGAGCCCTTGCGGCGCTTGACATCCTGCTGGATGTCGTCGATCGCCGCGGCCACCGCCTCGGAATCGGCGGCGGTGGCCGGGTCGAAGACGACCGCGGCCGTCACGGCCTCGCCCCAGCGGGGATCGGCGACGCCGACGACGGCTACGCCCTGAACGCGGGCGTCGGCGGCGATGACGTCCTCCACCTCTCGGGGAAAGACGTTGAAACCGCCGGTGACGATCATGTCCTTGCTGCGGCCGACGATATGCCAGAAGCCGTCGGGATCCTCGCGAGCCAGATCCCCGGTGTGCAGCCAGCCGTCGCGGAAGGTTTCCGCGGTGACGTCCGGGAGATTCAGGTACCCGCCGGCCAACAGTGGCCCGGAGACACAGATCTCGCCGACCTCGCCCGGGGCCACGCGCTGTCCGTCCGTGCCGATCAGCCCGGTGCGCAGCGCCGCCGAGGGGCGGCCGCAGGAGCTGAGCCGAGCCTCGTCGTGCTCGTCCTTGGCCAGATAGCTGATCACCATCGGCGCTTCGGACTGGCCGTAGTACTGGGCGAAGATGGGGCCGAATCGCGCGATGGCCTGCGTCAAGCGTTTCGGATCGATCGAGGAGGCGCCGTAGTAGATCGTCTCCAGCGAGGACAGATCGCGCGAGTCGATATCGGGATGATCGAGCAGTGCGTACAGCATCGACGGCACCAGCATGGTCGCCGAGATGCGGTGTTCCTCGATGGCGCGCAGCACCTCACCCGCGTCGAATCGCGGAAGAACCACGCATTGCCCGCCTTGCAGCACCACCGGCAGGAAGAACGCGGCGCCCGCGTGCGACAGCGGCGTGCAGATCAGGAATCGCGGGCGCTTCGGCCATTCCCATTCCGAGAGCTGGATCTGGGTCATGGTCGCCATGGTCCCGGCGGTGCCGATGACGCCCTTGGGCTTGCCGGTGGTGCCGCCGGTGTAGCTGATCGAGACGACGAAATCCGGTGGGATGTCGACCGCTTCGATCGGTTCCGGAGTGTATTGCGCTGCGGCGGAGATCAAGTCGACGCCGACGTCGGCCAGTTCCTCCGGTACCGGGCCGAGGACGAGGATGCGCTTCAGTTCGGGCACTCGGTCGGCCAGTTCGCGGGCGCGCCGGACGAACGCCGGCTGCGGATCGATGACGAGATTCGTGATCCCGGCGTCGGTCAGCACGTGCACATGGTCGTCGAGCCCGCCCATCGGATGCAGTGCGGTGCGACGATGTCCGGCGATCTGGCCGGCGCCCAGGATGAACAGCACCTCGGGACGGTTGAGAGCGAGCAGCGCGCTCGGGGTGCCCAGCCCGACCTCGTGGGCGGCGAACGCGGCGATGTAGCGGCTGATGGCGTCGATGACGTCGGCGCCGGTGAGGACGGTGTCGCCGAGTGTCATGACCGGGTCGCGCCGATGACGCCGCAGTCCGGCGAGCAGGGCGTGCCCGTTGTGGGTCGGCAGCCGCAGCAGGGTCGCGGGATCGATTGTGCTGGTGTGTGTTTCGGGCATCTGTGCTCCTGGTGGTGATGTCGTCCGGGGTCAGGAGGTCTTGTGCGGCACCGCGGTCACCAGACCGCCGTCGACGACGAACTCCGAGCCCGTCGCGTACGAGGATTCGTCACTCGCGAGGAACAGCACGAAGGTCGCCACCTCCTCGGGCTGTGCCGGGCGGCCCAGCGGAATCGTCACCAGATCGTCGGGGATGGCGGCGGTCATGGGTGTGCGGATCAGCCCGGGGTGCAGCGAATTCACGCGAATGTTGTGCGGCGCCAACTCCAGTGCGGCCGACTTGGCCAGGCCGCGCACACCCCACTTGGAGGCGACATAGCCGTGTGCCCACGGCGCGCCGCGCAGTCCTTCGATCGAGGAGACGTTGACGATGGATCCGCCGCCGGCGGCGATCATCGGATCGACCACGGCCTGCATGCCGAGAAACGTTCCGGTCAGGTTCACATCGAGGATGCGGCGCCACTGTTCCAGTTCGAATTTGCGCAGCGAGTTGCCGTTGACGATGCCCGCGTTGTTGACCAGCACGTCGAGCTTGCCGAATTCGCCGACCGCCGTGGACACCGCCGTCGCCCAGTTCTCGGGTTCGGTCACGTCGAGGTGCACGAAACGCGCGGCATCGCCGAGTTCGCCGGCCAGAGCGGCGCCTTCGTCGTCGAGAATGTCCCCGATCACGACCTTCGCGCCTTCGGCAACGAGCAGTCGCGCATGGGCCGCACCCATACCTCGCGAGCCCCCGCTGATGAGTGCAATTTTGCCGTCTACACGTCCCATGCCGGTGACGCTACCATGCAAACTGGAACATGTTCTAGACACTGTTCCAGGGCTCTGACCGTGGCGTGCGCCGGGAATCCGGTGTCCGCCGCCGAATAATCGTAGTACTGTCCAGACAGATGTCCGGCGGTGGCTCGCGTGATCGTCCGACGGTGTTGCGGCGACGCCGACCCCGACCGCGCGGCGCTGGGCCGCAGCGACCCGAGGAGAAACGAATGCCCATCCGTGTCGTGCACATCGGCACCGGCAACGTCGGCCGGCTCGCACTGGCCGGCCTGATCGACGACCCGCGCTTCGAACTGGCCGGCGTGTGCGTCTCGACGAAGGAGAAGGTCGGCAAGGATGCCGGCGAACTGGCCGGGCTGGACGTCACCACCGGTGTCCGCGCCACCGGCGACCTGGCGGAGTTGCTCGCCCTGCGCCCGGACTGCGCGGTCTACTGCGCGATGGGCGATACCCGGCTGCTGGAAGCCCTCGAGGACTGCCGCCGCATCCTCGCCGCCGGCGTCGATATCGTCGGGTCGGCCCCGGGACTGCTGCAATATCCGTGGAAGGTGCTGCCGGACAAGTTCTTCGCCCCGCTAGAGGAGGCCGCGCGCGAGGGGGAAGCGAGCATCTTCATCACCGGTATCGATCCCGGTTTCGCCAACGATCTGATCCCGCTCGCCTTCGCCGGCACCTGCCGCGACATCGAACAGGTGCGGTGTTCGGAGATCGCCGATTACGCCACCTATGACGGCGCGACGGTCATGTTCGACGTCATGGGATTCGCTAAACCCCTCGACGAGGTGCCGATGCTGCTGCAGCCCGGCGTGCTGGGCATGGCCTGGGGCACGACGATCCGGCAACTGGAGGCGGGGCTGGGCATCACAGTCGACGAGATCACCGAATCCTACGAACGGGAACCGGCGCCGGAGAGCTTCGACATCGCGGCCGGGCATGTGCCCGAAGGGTCGGTCGCGGCAATACATTTCGAGATCCGCGGACTGGTGAAGGGCCGTCCGGTCATCGTCATCGAGCACACCACCCGGCTGCGGGGCGATCTGCGTCCCGATTGGCCGCAGCCGGCGCAGCCGGGCGGGTCCTATCGGGTCGAGATCGTGGGCGAGCCCTCCTATACCGTCGACATCTGTCCCACCAGCCGCCACGGCGACCACAATCACGCGGCGATCGTGGCCGCCGCGTGCCGGATCGTCAATGCCATCCCCGCTGTGGTCGCTGCCGCCGCCGGAATCCGCACCGCGTTGGACCTGCCGCTGATCGCCGGAAGTGTGGTGTCGGAGTGACTTCGGGACCGATTCTCGTCACCGGCGCTTTCGGACTCGTCGGCACCGCGCTGGTGCGCGCCCTCGCGGCGGAGGGGGTGCGGGTGGTCGCGACCGACCTCGACATCCCGGCCAACCGCCGCGCCGCGCGCAAGTCCGCCGGTGCCGGGGTCGAGGTGCGGTGGGCCGATCTGATTGTGCCACATCAGGTTCGCGACCTGCTGCGATCGGTGCGCCCCCGCGCGATCGTCCACCTCGCCGCGATCATCCCGCCGGTCTGCTACCAGCGCCGGGGCCTCGCCCGTGCGGTCAATGTCGATGCCACGGCGACGCTGCTCGATGCCGCGTCCGAGCTCACCGCGCCGCCGCGATTCGTCCTCGCGTCGAGTATCGCGGTCTACGGTTCGCGCAACCCGCATCGGTCCGGCGAATTGCTCATGCCCGACACCCCGGTTCGGCCGGCCGATCTGTACGGCGCGCACAAGGCGGAAGCCGAGCAGCTGGTGCGGTCGTCGCGGCTGGAGTGGGTGATCCTGCGGCTCGGCGGCGTGCTCACCGTCGAGCCGATGCTCGGCCTGCACGCCGACATGCTCGCCTTCGAGGCGGCGCTGCCCGCCGACGGACGGATCAACACGGTCGATGTGCGCGATGTGGCCGCCGCGTTCACGGCCGCGACCGTCACGCCGTCCGTGCGCGAGGTCTTCCTCATCGGCGGCGACGCGTCACATCGGTTGCGCCAGAGCGATATCGGCGCATCGATCGCCGCCGCCTCCGGATTACCGGGGGCCATTCCGCGCGGGCTGGACGGGAACCCGGACAGCGATGCGGACTGGTTCGCCACGGACTGGATGGATACCGGCCGCTCGCAGGAGGTGTTGCGCTTCCAGCATCACTCGTTTCCGGACATGCTCGCCGAAATCCGCAGCAGAACAGGCCGAATGCGGCTTCTCACCCGTCCGTTCGCACCGGTGATGCGATGGTATCTCGGCCGCCTGTCGCCGTACCGCGACGGCGCGCACACATTCGCCGACCCATGGGGCGCGATCCACGCCCGGCTGGGCGACCCGCAGCCGGATCGCCCCTGACTCACCGATGCCCGCACGCGATGCGGATCCGCGCGGTTGTCGGCGATGGGTCCACGGCAGCCCGGACATCTCAGCCGGTGGGCGTGATCCGCAGCAGCGCCACGCCGTGTGCGGGGATGTCCGGAGCGACGATACGGCCGTCGGTCACCGTGGTCGTCGTGGTCCAGATGTCGTGCACCGTGTACGAATATGCCTGGGCGAGACCGGTTTCGGCGGCGGTGGTCGCGAGCGTGAGCGGCTGGTCGCCGGGGTTGACCAGCGCCACGGCGACCGAACCGTCGGCCAGCGGTTTGGTGAGGATTCGGTGATCGCCGCGCAGCTGTGCCACAGGCGCCACCCGAGGGTCCTGGTCGATGGCGATCACACCGGCATCGGTGAGCAGCTCGCGCGTGGGCTCGCTCATCGTGCGGACATCGTTTCCCGCGATGAACGGGGCGGACAGCATCGCCCACAACGACAGATGCGCCTGCTCCTCGGCGGGTGACAGGGTGCGTGTATCGCGCAGCATCGCCAGCGTGTCCGGAGATATCCCCAACCGCCGAGCCAGATAGGCGGTCTCGGCGGCGGTGAGTGCCGAGTGGCGCACGGCGGTTCCGGGCAGACCGTCCAGATGGGCTCCGAGGAATTGCGACATCGACAGTCCGGAGACGAGCATGTCGGGGTCGGGCCAGTATCCCGGACGGCTGGGCCGGGCCTGCAGGGCGGCCTGCGCCTCATCGGCGACACCGCGGACCGACGTGGTGTCGAATCCGCCGATATCGGGCTCGGGAAAGGTGTTGCGCCACATCGGGATCAGATCGTCGGTGCTGCGGGCCGAATTCGCCACGCCCGACCAGTCGTAGTCGACGCCCGCGCGGGCGTCCGCCGAACTGTTCGGGTTGATCATGTAGACGATGCCGCGTCCGGTCGATCGCAGCGCGTCGCGCATCCGGGCGAAATCGCGAACCTGCTCGTCGTGATTCGCATCGGTCCGGCACCAATCGTATTTGAGCAGGTCGACACCCCACTGTGCGAATCGCCGCGCATCCTGCAGTTCGTGGCCGCGACTCGCGGTAGCGGGGGACTGCCCGCAGATCTCGTCGAACGGACTGGCATACAGACCCAGATACATACCGTGTTCGTGGGCGTAGCCGGCCACCGCCGCGATGCCGTGCGGGAACCGGATCGGGTCCGCAGCGAGATCACCCGACGAATCCCGTTGCGGCGCAGCCCAGCCCGCGTCCAGATCGACGTAGCGATAGCCGGCGTCACGCATACCGTTCGACACCATCGCGTCGATCGTCTCCCGCACCGACTGCTCGGTCAGCGCGATTCCGGAATCCCAGGAATTCCACCCCATCGGGGGAGTCGCCCGCACGGCGGCCGGCTCGAACAACGGCGGACGCACCGCGCTCCCGGACATCGCCGCACCCGCCGCGACGAGACCCGCCGCGAGGACCGCGAGCCTGATCGCACCGGCGCGCCTCAACCGAGATACTGCGCGTACCAGTCGGTCACGCGCTGCCAGGCGGCGGCGGCCGCGGTGGGCTGGTAGTTCGCGCCGGTGTCGTTGAAGAACGCGTGATTGGCGTTGTCGGCGACGAAGATCTCGTGCGGCACGCCGGCACGGTTCAACGCCGCCTCGGCCGCGGGTCGGGTGGCGTCGACACGCTTGTCGAGTGCGCCGTACACGGCGAGAACCGCCGTCGCCGTGGTGATGTCGTCGTCACCGGGGTACGGACCGTAGAAGGGCGTGGCCGCGGCCAGTTCCCGGGTGCCGTGGGTGAGCAGCAGCCAGGTGAGGCCGCCGCCGAAGCAGAAACCCGTGGCGCCCAGCTTCTTTCCCGGCACCCGGCGTCCCAGCTCCGCCACACCGGCTTGCAGATCCGCGATGAAACGGTCCTGCGGTGCCTTGCCCAGTGCCGCGGTGGCGGCGGCCGGGTCGGTGAAGGTAGCGGTACCGCCCTCTTCGGAGAGCAGATCCACCGCGAGCGCGGAATAGCCGATTCCGGCGAAACGCCCTGCGACGGAACGGATGTGGTCGGTGAGGCCCTTGTTCTCGTGGATCACCAGGACGCCGCCGCGAGGTTGCGCCGCGGCGGCCCAGGCGGCCTGCAGGGTGCGGCCGTCGGGGCCGGGAAGGGTGATCGCGGCGGGCTGAACCGCGGTCGCGGTTCCCGGTGGTGGGGCCGAGCTTGCCGGTGCGGTGGGCGTCGTCGTCTCCGCCGGGGTGCCGGAGCGCTGCGCGCACGCTGCCAGCAGCGCCACCGCGGCCGGGGTGCCTAGCCCGAGCAGGCTCAGCCGCCGCAGCGCCTCCCGGCGGCTGAGCAGGCCCTCGGCGTGGTCGGTACCGATCTCCTCTGCGATGTAGCGCTGCAGCGGCGTCATACCGGCCAGCGTAACCACGCAACCTGTGGATCGGCATGCGTACGGCGAACCGGCGTCCTCACTCCGGTTCGGTGACGAAGTCGATGAGCTGTTCCACCGCGCCCAGCAGCGGCGCCTCCAGATCGCGGAAGCTGTCGACGGCGTTGTAGACCCGCCGCCAGCCCTCCGACGGGGTACCCCAGCCGAGGCGGCGGCAGACACCGGTCTTCCAGTCCTCACCGCGCGGCACCTGCGGCCAGGCCTCGATACCGAGGGCCTGTGGCCGCACCGCCTGCCAGATATCGATGTGGGGATGACCCGTCACCAGGACGTGGGGACCGAGGCCGGTGGTCAGATTCGTCTCCTTGGACCCCGTGACCAGGTGATCGACCAGTACCCCGACCCGGCGGCCGGGCTCCGGGCCGAAGTCGGTCAGACGCTCGGCGAGATGGTCGAGTCCTTCCAGATGCTCCACGACCACGCCCTCCACGCGCAGATCGTGCCCCCACACGCGTTCCACCAGCGCCGCGTCGTGGACGCCCTCGACCCAGATCCGGCTGGCGCGCGCGACGCGTGCGCGCAGCCCCTCCACCCGCGTCGAACCCGAGGCGGAGCGGGTGGGCGCGGCCGGCGCGGCCGCTGTCGGACGAACCAGTGTCACCGGCCGGCCGTCGATGAGGAAGGCCGCCTCCCGCAAGGCGAACAACCGGACCCTTCCACCACGGTCCTCGAGTTTGACGAAGTCGCCGTCGTAGGCGCGCTCGAAACCGACCACGGCGCCGCAGAATCCGCTGGCCGCGTCCTCGGCGACGAGATCGCGTTCGGCGACGACCTGCGGTACCGCGCGCTTGCGGGTTCGAGCATGTCCGGAATAGATGTCACCGTAGTCGCGCGCACTCACCCGGCCGAAACTACCTGTTTCCCTTGCCGTTCGGCGGGAGGCGGGACCACGAGCGGCGGTGCGGTCCGGCCGACGACGGCTCGCGCCCACCGGATCCGGACCGGTGACCGGCGTGTTTCCGCTCGACTCGTCCGCTTAAAGGCGCGGAAAAACGGACAGGCACGGTACGGTTGACTCGTGGCCGCAATCGTATGGCTGGTCGCGGGAATTCTGCTCGCCGCAGCCGAGATGCTCACCGGTGACTTCACGCTGCTCATGTTGGGCGGGGCGGCGTTGATCACCGCGGGGGTTGCCGGGATCGCGCAGACGTCGGTGGTGATCGACGCCGTGGTGTTCGCCATCTCCGCCATCGGGCTGCTGTTCGTCGTCCGCCCGATGTTGTTGCGCCGCTTCGCGACTCCACCGCCCACGCCGACGAATGTCGATGCATTGCCGGGAAAGACGGCGAAGGTGCTGGAGCCGGTGAACGAGAACAGCGGTCAGGTGAAGATCGGTGGCGAGGTGTGGAGTGCACGCCCGTTCGACCCGGCCGATGAATATGCCGAGGGTGAGACCGTCTACGTCATGAAGATCGACGGCGCGCACGCCGTCGTCTGGAAGGGGCCGTAATGGCTGTACTGATCGTCGCGATCGTCATCGTGGTGCTGGTCGCGGTGGTGGTCTTCAAGTCGATCGCGCTGGTACCGCAGGCCGAGGCCGCGGTGATCGAGCGGCTGGGCAGATATTCGCGCACCGTATCGGGCCAGCTGACATTCCTGGTCCCGTTCGCGGACCGGATCCGCGCCAAGGTCGACCTGCGCGAACGGGTGGTCTCGTTTCCGCCGCAGCCGGTGATCACCCAGGACAACCTCACCGTGCAGATCGACTCGGTGGTGTATTTCCAGGTCACCAGCCCGCAGGCCGCGGTCTACGAGATCAGCAACTACATCGCCGCGGTGGAGCAGCTGACCATCACCACCCTGCGCAACGTGGTCGGCGGTATGACCCTGGAGGAGACGCTGACCTCGCGCGACCAGATCAACTCGCAGTTGCGCGGCGTCCTCGACGAGGCGACCGGCCGCTGGGGCCTGCGGGTGGCGCGAGTGGAATTGAAGGCCATCGATCCGCCGCCGTCGATCCAGGAATCGATGGAGAAGCAGATGAAGGCCGACCGTGAGAAGCGCGCGATGATCCTCACCGCGGAAGGTAATCGCGAGGCGCAGATCAAAACGGCCGAGGGTGCCAAGCAGTCGCAGATCCTCGCGGCCGAAGGATCCAAGCAGTCGGCCATCCTGTCCGCCGAAGGTGAGCGGCAGAGCCGGATCCTGCGCGCCCAGGGTGAACGTGCGGCCGCCTACCTGCAGGCGCAGGGCCAGGCCAAGGCGATCGAAAAGGTCTTCGCCGCCATCAAATCCGGCAAACCGACCCCGGAACTGCTCGCCTACCAGTACATGCAGACACTGCCGCTGGTGGCGAAGGGCGATGCCAACAAGGTCTGGATGGTGCCCAGCGACTTCGGCAAGGCACTGGAAGGGTTCGCTCGCAACTTCGGCACCCAGGGCGAGGACGGCGTCTTCCGTTACGAGCCCAGTGAGGACGGCGCCGCGAACGCACCCGAGGACGACGCCGACGAAGTCGCCGACTGGTTCGACATCAAAACCGACCCGGCCGCCGAGCGAGCGGTGCGCGCCGCCGAGGCCGCGGCGGCCACACCGGTCGATTCGCCGCTGGTCGCGCCCAATCAGCCCCGGCATCTGCCGCCGCAGAGCGCGCCCATTCCGCCGTCGCCGCCGGCGCAACAGCAACCGGCGCCGCGCCCCGGCGATGCCGGCGGGCGCCCGTGGCAGCCGCCGGAATATCCGGGACGTTAACGGGGTAACCGTATTTCGGCGATGATCCGAATGCCGGTCCGCATATCATGCGGACCGGCATTCGAATTTCGGTGCACGGCACGCGGACTCGGGGGTGGCGATGGCGACACGGCGGGCGGTGCTGCATGCCGCGGCGTTGGCGCCGATGCTGACCGCGTGCGCACCCGGAGTGCTGTTCGGCCACCCCGCTTCGGTGCGTATCGCGGTGCCCTGGAGCGGATCCGAGCTGGCCGCGTTCCGCGCGGTACTGGAGGACGCGGGGCTGGGTGCCACGGTCGCGGTGCTGCCGCTCGGCGACGACATCGATACGGCCCTGCAGGCGCGCGGCCGCTCCGCACCCGATCTGGTGATGTTGCCCGAGGTCGGCCGGATCGGAGAGCTGGCGGGCGGGGTGCTGCGGGCGCTGCCGCCCACCTTGTGGCACGACGCGGCGGGCCCGCGCTATCCGGACCAGTGGCGCTCGCTGCTGTGGAAAGGCGATGCGCTCTACGGCATTCCGTTCAAGGCTGCCGACAAATCGCTGGTGTGGTACGACCGCTACGCCTTCGGCGGCGACCGCCCGCGCGACGACCCGCGTGATTGGACCGTCTCCCAGTGGCCGCAACGCATCGCCGCGGCGACCACCCGCCGTCCTCTGGCACTGGGCGGTGCCGACGGCTGGGTGCTGGCCGACCTGTTCGGCAACATCCTCTACGGCGAATCCGCCTGGGACTACCAGGATTTGGCCTCCGCCGGCGAACCGGACCGCCCGCGGGAATGGGATCGCGACGCGGTGCGGGCGACCCTGTACCGACTGGGCACGCTGTGGGCGCCGCGCGACACCTTTCCGGGCGGTATCGCCGCGACCCTGACCCGGCAATTTCCGGAATCGGTGCGCGAGGTGTTCGAACGGCGCACCGCGGCGATGGTGGTGGCGCCCGATTTCGCGGAACCCATCGTGCGCAGCTGCCTGCGCCGGGCGAACCGGCCCGCCGATGCCGTGGGCGTGATGCCCTTTCCGGCGGTGGCGCCCGGCGGTCCGCGCCCGGCCATCGGCGGCGGCGACGTGATCGTCGCGACCGCGGCCGGCGCCCACGATGCGATACCGGTGCTCGGCGCCCTGACCGCACCGGCCGCCGTCTCGGCCTGGATCGGCGACTACGGCGGCTTCCTGGCGCCCAGCCCGCGCACGGTCCCGGATCACCCGCTGATGCTGGAACCTGTTGCGGGCGAGCTGCATTCGTGGACCGCCTTCGATTTCGCCGACCTCATCGGCGCCGCCGGACGCCGCGACGGCCTGTGGCGAGTACTGACCGATTTGCTCATCACCGTCGGCGACGGCCACGCCGAGCGACTGGACGAAGCGGTCGACCACGCCGTGCGCGCACTCGACGAGTTCGAACGGAGAGCGCGATGACGGCCGGGCACATCCACGCTCACGGGCTGGATCTGGAGCCGGCGCTCACGCGGATCGCCGGTCCGGTCATCCCGGGCCGCCACCCCCGGCGGTGGTCGATGTGGCCGGCGCAGCTGCCCGCACTGCTGCTGATCCTGCTGCTGTTGGTGGGACCGGCCGCCACCACGGTCTGGACCGCGGCCCGCGCCCAGTGGGAGATGGTCGGCTGGTGTGCGCTGCTGGTGGTCCTGGTCGCGGCCAGCACGATGCTGTGGCGCGGGGACGACGCGGTGCGCGCGGTGGTGGCCGCGGCCGTGCGGGGCCGCTGGAGTTTGCTGCGAAACCGATTGTGGCCGACGGTTTTCCGCCGCCAGGCACCCGAAGGCGCGAGTATCGTCGCGCGGGTACGCCGGCGGTCTCTGTGGTGGCCCGTCCTGGTGATCGCGCTCGCGGTCACGATCCGCGGAATCGGCGTCGAGCTCGGGCCCGGTGGGCGCGGCGCCTACGCCCGGACCCTGGTGTGGGTCCTGTGCGCGGTGGCGGTTCTGGTCCTCGCCCTGGAACTGGCCTGGCATGGCCGCCGCGGCTGGTGGCCCTGGCAACCGCTGATCCTGCCCTTCGGCGTGTCCGCGTTCGTCGCCGGACTGGCCCTGCGCCTGCTGGCCGAGAACCCCGACTACCGGATGCCGGTCCCGGGGGTGACCGGGCAGCGCATCTGGTTGATGACCACGCTGATCGTGGCCTTCGTCTGGTGCTGGCTGGGGGCGCTGTTCGCGCTGTTCCGCGCCGCGATCGCCGCCATCGAAGCCGATCCCGTGCGGCGTGGCTATCTCGAGGATGCGCGCGGCGTCGCGCGAACCCGGGCCCGGCTGTTCGAACTGATGCGGCCGGTGCTGCTCATTCTGGGCCTCGTCGTCGCCGTCGCGGCGGCCCGGATTTTCGACATCATCCTGGTCGCGGTGCCGGGATCGCTGCAGTATTCGCTGGACTCGGCGACCGTGCACTGGTGGCGACTGGTCTCGGATCCCGATGCCGATCCCGGTGTGGCCGCGGCCTATTCACTGCCGCTTGCGGTGCTGATCGGCTCGGCGGCGTGGATCCTGCAGACCGACGTGCGACGCCACCGCGTCGGCTGGATGCGCCGCCCGGCCGTCGATCCGGTCCGTACCAGGCGCACTGCGCGCGGCGTCCTGCGAGTCGTGGCGGTCTCGCTGCTCTCGCTGGGTCCGCTGCTGGCGTTGGCGGTGTTCGGCTGGGTGGGCGCCGACGGGCCCGCCTTCGCCGGGAACGGTTCGGTCTGGCAGCACCGAGAGTTGTTGCACGCCATGGCCAATACCGGCTGGGTCGCGGTGTGGGCGACGGTCCTGGTCATCGGTGCGGCCTTCCCGGTCGCCCACCAACTCGCCGCGCTGCCCGCCGATGCGCTGCGTTCGCGAATCGCGGTGGTGGTACTGGTGGTGTTCACCGTCCTTCCCGCGCAGCTCTACGTCGGGCCGATCCGGCGTGTCATCGAGCGGATGGGGTTGACCGGGACGTCGTTCTCCTCGCTGATCGTGGTGCATGCCGCGATCGGCCTGCCCATCGCGATCCTGATTCTGCGCGGCGCGCTGCTCGCGCCCTCGGACGGCCCGGCCGCCGACGCCCTGCACGGTCTGGCGAAACCGTGGGCCGTCCTGGGCCGCGTGGTGTCCACCGCCTGGCCCGCCGTCGGCGCGGTCGCGGTGCTCGAACTGATTCAGGTGTGGAACGACTTCTTCGTCGGACTCATGGTCAGCGGCGCCGACGTCAGTCCGTGGTCGCTGCTGCTGTGGGGCGACGCCCGGCAGTTCCAGGAGAACGCCGCCCATCTAGCGGCTGGTGCCCTGCTGTCGACGATCCCGCCGGTGCTGCTGTTGCTGGTGACCTGGCGTCGCTTCCTGGTTCCGGGATTGACGGGCGGGATCGTGCGATGAGTGGCGGCCACTCGCACCGGCCCGAGCACGACATCGCGTCGCAGCTCATCGCCACCCCGAAATCCTCGATCTGGCAGGGCTTCCTGGGTGCGGCCTGGGTGATGTCGTCGTCGCTGCTGCTCGAGGTGGTGGCGAAACTGCTGGAGGGTTCGGTCGGGCAGAGCCGGGTGCTGAACTCGCTGGCCGGGGTGTTGCGGTGGGTGGCGGTCGCGGTGGTGGCGGCCGCCGCGCTGTACGTGCTGTGGCGCAAGACGATGGATATGCGCGAGGGTGCGCGCATCCGCCGGGAACTGGATCTCACCGCGGACCTGGTCCAGCCGCCACCGGTGGTCGAGCGGACCGTCGCGGCGCTGCCGGCCTCCGCACCGGCCGGGGCGCGGCCGCTGGATGAGGCCGATACGGCCGTCGCCGACGTCCTGCGGGCATTGCCCTTCACCGACTACGAGGCCGCTGCGCTCTACGACACGGTCACCGCGATGCTCGACAGCGCGACGGTCCTGCCGGGGGAGCAGGCGGTCCTGCGGCGTTCCACCGGCGAGGTTCTGATCCGGCTCGCCGCCCACGGCGTGATCGTCCACCACGGACACGACCGATTCGCCGTGGACACGTCCCCGAACTCGCCGGACCTCGCTGTGATCCGCCGCACACCGCAGTGGCGCGCCGCGTGGCCGGCGCTGATCCGGCACTACTCCGATCGGGCGACGCGCTGGGCGGTGGCCCTGGATTCGGACCGGCTCGGTGCCGGCGCGCATCGGTGGTTCACGGGATCGGCGGACCGACTGGCCGAGCTGGTGCGCGAATGCGACAAATGCGACCATGGCATCGAGCTCGACATCCCCGCCCTGGCCCGCATCGCCGACGCACTCGACCTCTGGTACGCCCGGATCGGGAAGCCTTCCGACGGTCCCGCGGCGCGGGCGATGGTGGCGCTGAGCGAAGCGGCGCATCCGCAGATTCACGAACTGGCCTCGATCCGCTGCGGGCTGCCGCCCGACACCGCGACACGCCGACGATGGCCGCGTCCGCTCCGGCGGCGCAGCCGCCCGCGCCGGAGCACGGGCCTGCACGCTCGCCGCGCGCACGCCGAGGCGCTGCGGGATTTCGATCGCTTACCGGGCGGGGAGTACCCGCTGCCCGAGATCGTGGCCGGATTCGAGCGCGCCTGGTGGCTGCTGCCACGGCGCGATATCGCCGCGGAGGTCTGTGCCCTGAACGACCTCGCCATCGCACATCTGTACGAAGGACGCCTGGACGCCGCGCGTGACCGGCTCGAGCTGGCAGAAACCCTGACCCGCGGCGGTCGCCATCCGTCCGGGCGGGCACACACCTTCGAAACGTTGGGCCTGCTGTGGTGGATGCGCGGCGAGCCCCGGCGCGCGATGCGCTGGTGGCTGCTGGCGCTGACCCGCTATCGCGATCTCGGTCACGAACTGGGAATCTGCCGGTGTCTGCAGCATCTGGGCAGCGCCGTCGCGGTGACACCCGAATACGGTGGTCTGCTGCTCGCGGGGCCGCTGAGCACCGGAGAGGTCCTGCGTCAGGCCTCCGGCTGGCTGGCCTACGCCGCGCGATGCCGTCCGGGCGGTACCGGCCGCGCGCCCGCCCTCGCCACCAGCTACCGTCGGCGTGTCGCGCACGCGCTGGAGAACGCGCAGGTCGCGCCGCTGGAGACGGTGGACCGGTGGCCCGTCACCGTGTCCGAGCATTAGCGCTCCGACCGGCCCGGATAGGCGTCCGCCCGCGATCCGAGACCGCGAAACCACCGATTTCGGGCATCGTCATGCGACTGGGGTCACTATATCTCAGTGATCTCGACCACATAACGGTTATATAACTACAGTAATGTAATGCGCGTTTATCGCACTATGCGCTGCGTAAACGTGAATATCCTCCATGTCGGGTTGAGACAGTTCGGTTGTTATCGCAACGTGATGTTTCGAGATTTCTCCGTTACCGTCGTTTGCAGCTCGGAATTCCGGGCTGACGCTCGAATCGCTGAACACCGGCAACCCTGTCCCGCGGTTCGAGTTCGACCCCGACATACCTGGGGGCAGGGACCCGTAATCGTCACCATCGGGCCGGCTGGGCGCAGGCAGGGAAAACCACATGTCTCGTAACCGTAAGTTCAGCACTCGCGCACTCGGCTTCGCCGCCGTCGCCGGCGCCATCGTCGCCGTCCCCTTCGGCCTGACCGCTACCGCGTCTGCCGACGGCGGCCACGACTGGGATGCGGTGGCGCAGTGCGAGGCCAGCGGCAACTGGGGCGCCGACACCGGAAACGGTTTCTACGGCGGCCTGCAGTTCACCCAGAGCACCTGGAACGCCAACGGCGGCAGTGGCAACCCGGCCAACGCCAGCCGCGCCGAGCAGATCCGCGTCGCGGAGAACGTGCTCGCCAGCCAGGGCCCCGGCGCCTGGCCGGTTTGCGGCGCCAACCTCTAAGGCTCGCCGCCCGCGGTTCGTCCGCATACACAAGCGTGCAGACAGGCCCCTCCCGGATCTACCCGGAAGGGGCCTGTCGCGTTGTATCCGCCGGTCAGGCGCTGATCGCGGCTCCCGTCGCGAAACGGCTCTCCACCGGCGCGAGGCCGTAGTGCCCGCGCAAGGTATCGGCGGTGTACTCGGTGCGGAACAGGCCGCGTTCCTGCAGGATGGGCACTACCCGGTCGACGAAATCGGTGAGTCCGCCCGGCAGATACGGCGGCATGATGTTGAATCCGTCCGCCGCGCCGGCCTCGAACCAGGTCTGCAGTTCGTCGGCGATCTGCTCCGGGGTGCCGGCGAAGCTGCGATGTCCGCGCCCGCCGCCGAGTTTGCCGATCAGCTGCCGCACCGTCAGCCGCTCCTGTGTGGCCAACTCCTTCACCAGCGTGAACCGGGACTTGTTCCCTTCGATCTCGCTCTCCACCGGCAGCGGCGGCAGCGGCGCGTCGAGGGGATGGCCGGTCAGATCGATGCCCAGCTGCGTGGACAGCTGCCGCAACGCGTAGTCGGGGGAGATCAGATCGGTGAACTCCTGCTCCAGCGCGAGCGCCTCGGCGGGCGTATCGGCGATGTAGGGCACGAGACCGGGGAGCACCTTCAGCTCGTCGGCGCCACGGCCGTACGTCGGCAGCCGTGATTTCAGATCGCGGTAGAAACGTTGCCCGTCCTCGAGACTGCGCTGCGCGGTGAACACCGCCTCGGCGTAGCGGGCGGCGAATTCCTTTCCGCTCTCGGAAGATCCGGCCTGCACGAGCAGTGGCCGGCCCTGCGGACCGCGCGGGGAGTTCAACGGACCGCGCACCCGGAACCGGTCGCTGTCGTAGTCGATGGTGTGGACCTTGTCCGGGTCGGCGAACACTCCGGCCTCGGGGTCGAGCACGATGGCCGAGGATTCCCAGCTGTCCCACAGCTGCAATGCGACATCGACGAATTCGGTGGCGCGCTCATATCGGCGGGCATGGTCGGGAATGGCGTCGTAGCCGAAATTGTAGGCCTCGTCGACCGTGCCGGAAGTGACGATGTTCCATCCGGCCCGCCCGCCGCTGATGTGGTCGAGCGAGGCGAATTTACGGGCCAGATTGAACGGTTCGTTATAGGTCGTCGAGGCCGTCGCGATCAGACCGATATGTTCGGTGGCGGCGGCGATGGCCGACAGCAGTGTCACCGGTTCGAACACCGCGAGCGTATTGCGCTGAATGCGCGGGCCCACCGCCAAGCCGTCGGCGAAGAAGACGGAATCCAGTTTACCGCGCTCGGCGATGCGGCCCAATTCCTGGAAATGCTTCACGTCCAGCACGCGCCGTTCCTCGGTGCGCGGATGGCGCCAGGCGGCTTCGTGATGACCGACGCCCATCAGAAAGGCGTTGAGATGAAAGGTTTTCGGTGATGGCGACATCGAGCGTCGTCGTCCCTTCGGTGTAGTGCTTCAACGATCGGATTGCGGGCGCCAGCGCGTGAGGCGGCGTTCGATCGCGACGAGTACGGCGTTGTAGACCAGGCCGACGATCGCGATGGCGACGATCCCGACATACATGTCGGGAATCTGGAAATTCTGCTGGGCGGCGGTGATGAGGTAGCCGAGTCCCGCTCGCGCACCGGACATCTCGGTGGCGATGAGGACCAGGATGGAGGCCGAGGCCGCCATCCGGATGCCGGTGAAAACGGTCGGCACGGCGGCGGGCAGGATCACCTTCTGGAACAGCCGCAGCGGTGAGAAGCCGAGGGACACAGCCGATTTGATCAGCAACGGATCCACCGATCGCACGCCGCTGATGGTGTTCAGCAAGATCGGGAAGAAGCCCGCGTAGACCACGATCGCGACCTTGGAGGTCTCGCCGATGCCGAGGATCAGGATGAACACCGGCAGCAGCGCCAGCGCCGCGGTGTTGCGGAACAGTTCGAGCAGCGGGTTCACGAAGTCGGCCACCGGCTTGTACCACGCGATGGCGACGCCGACCGGAACGGCGCACGCCACCGCGATCGCGAAGCCGACCAGCGAACGGCCCAGACTGGCGGAGGTGTTGTCCCAGAGCTGGCCGTTGCGGACCAGCTCGTCGCCGCGCTGCACGACGGTGGAAAACGGCGGCAGGAAAATCTGATCGACCAGGCCGAATCGGGGTGCGAGTTCCCAGAAGGCCAGGAACAGGCCGATGACCAGGACGGGCTTGAACAGCCGCCAGCCCCAGCGACCGGCCAGGGTGGCCAGCTGCCGTCCCGTGCCGGCGGTGGAGCGAGCGGGAGTCTCGGCTGCACTCCCGGCCGAGACAGAGGACTTCTTCGACACCAGCACGGGTTCGGCGGTGGCGGGCAGTGTGGTGGACACGGTGTTACCTCCTGTCGGTGGCCGCGAGGTCGGCCTGCTCGAGCCCCTGTGCGCGGGCCACCTCGTCGTGCAGCAGCGACCAGATCCGGTGCCGGACTTCGCTGAAGTGCTCGCTGGAGCGGATGTCGGCCTCCGGGGCGGTTTCGCGGTCGAGATCGATATCGACCACCGCCTTGACCCGTCCCGGCCGTGAGGTGAGCACGGCCACGCGCTGACCCAGATACACGGCTTCGTTGATGTCGTGGGTGATGAACAGGATGGTCTTGCCGGTGGTGCGCCAGATGCGCAGCAGTTCGTCCTGCAGCGATTCGCGGGTCTGGGCGTCGAGCGCGGCGAACGGCTCGTCCATCAGGAGCACCTCGGGATCGAAGGCGAGGCTGCGCGCGATGGCCACGCGTTGTTTCATGCCGCCGGACAACTCGTGCGGGTACCGGTCGCCGAAGCCGGTGAGGCCGACCAGCTCCAGATATTCGTCGGCGATCCGGCGTCGCTCACGCGGGCGGATGCGCTTGGCCTCCAAGCCGAATTCGATATTGCCGCGCGCGGTGCGCCACGGCAGCAGCGCGTACTGCTGGAAGACGATGCCCCGATCGAGACCGGGGCCGGTGACCGGCCGCCCGTCGAGCAGGATCTGCCCGTGGGTCGGCCGGGTCAGCCCGCCCAGCAGATCCAGCAGGGTCGACTTACCCGAACCGCTGGGTCCGACCAGGACGAGGAATTCACCGTCGCGCACGTCCACGGTGATGTTCTCCAGCGCGGTGAAGGGTGTTCCGGCGCCTCGCGCGGGAAATTCCTTGCGCACCCCGTCGAGCGCGAGTTTGATTGCCGTGTCGCTCATTTGGTGGCCACCACCTCTCCGGCCGGCCCGCTGTCGGCCGGGTACTTGCCGTTGGCGTAGGGGTTGAACTTGTTCGTGTACAGATCTTTGGCCGCGAATTTCCCGGCGGGCAGTTCACCGTTGCGGACCAGCCAGTCGATCCAGATCTGCAGCTCTCGCTCCTGAATCACCGCGCCGGGCACCGGGATGCCGGACGATTTGTAGGAGGCGAGCAGTGTGGTGTTCTCGTTGCGGCCGCGCTTGTGGATGATGTCGGCCAGTCGCACCACCGCCTGATCACGTGGCGTGATCTGCAGCCAGCGCGTCGCGCGGGCCGTGCCCTGGACGAAGTCGGCCACCGCGTCCCGATGGCCGGCGATGTAGTCGTTGCGGAAGACGTATGTGCCGTAGTCGAATTCGCCGAACAGGCCCTTGTCGGTGTAGAGCGCGTGGATGCCGCCGTGAGCCAGCGCGATGTCCTGCAGCGGGCCGCCCAGTGCCGCCGCGTCGATCTGGCTCTTGCGCAGCGCGTCCTCGGTATTGACCGGCGGCAGCACCACGAGCTGCACCTGTCTGATCTCGTCGTCGGTGAGCCCTTGATCGTGCAGCCATTGCCGGGTGATGAATTCGTGGTGGGCGCCGAGGGTGTTGACGCCGACCTTCTTCCCGATCAGGTCCTTGGCCGTCTTGATGCTCGAATCGTCACGGACGTAGTAGCCGGTGAAACTCTGCCGGTCGGCGCCGTAGGAGCTGAGCACCGAGGTCACCGGTGCGCCGCCGGCGATGAGCTTGACGACCGCGCCGTTGAACGCGCTGCCGAATTCGATCTGCTTGGTGGTGGCGGCCTGGATATTGGCCGGACCGCTGGTGGTGTCGCCCTCCCACTTCAGCTCGATGGTGGAGAAGTAGCCGAGGTCGGCGGCCAGTTCGTAGGGCGTGACCGTGCCGGCCTGACCCTGGTAGCGGAGGATGGTCCTACCGTCGGCGGTGGTTCCGGCGCCGGAACTCGAGCAGCCGGCGGCGAGCGCGGCCAGCACGGGCAGGGCGAGGGCGGCGGCGAACGCGCGCACGACCCGGGGTCGTCTGAACGACAACATGATCGGTTCTTTCACTGAATGCGTCTGCGGTCCCGCGCACATCCGGGTGCGGTGACCGGTAGATCGGCGAAACGAATTGCCTGGCAACGGCTTTCGGCGACGACGATGGCGCCCCCGGGTTCAGGCGCGACAGATCCCGTGCGGGACGCGCATGAGATCGACCGTGCGCCGTCGCGTCAGCACGCCGCGTGCCCGTCCGCCGGGTCCGGCTGTCGGCGCCGCATTCGCCTGCTCGACAACGCGTGCGCCCGAACGCGATTCATCGGTGGCGGCCATCCATCCTCCTGCCGGACCCAAAGTGATATAGGCACTGTGGTCCGACAAGGGACGTGGGGCAATGATTCTGCGCAGCGCGAGCCGATCATCCCGCTTCGCCGCCCGCCGGGAATTCCGGCGGGCGTGACGACGATCAGTCTTTCAGTTCGCGGGACAAACCCGCGGTGATCGCGGCGAGGACCCGCCCCGCGATCGCGAGGTCGGCCGCCGGAACCACACCGTAGACGCGGCCGAGGACGGCGCTCGTGCGGGAGCGGAGGTCCGCGACGAGGCGGCCGCCCGCCTCGGTGACCACGAGTTCACCGCCCGGCGCCGCGAGCAGCAGACCACGGTCGGTGAGCCGCGTCGCGGCGGTCGCGACGACGGTGGGTGCCCAGGTCGTCTTCGCGGCGAGAGTGGCGATATGCCGCTCCCGATCGACGGTGCCGCCGGCGGCGGCGGCCTGGCTGAGCGTGATCCACTGCGCCTCGTCGATGCCGGTACCGGCGAGGACGCGGTGCAAAAGCGCGTTGTGGTGCTTTTCGGCCTGGCCGATGATCGACGGATCGAGCGTGATGGCGGGGGACATGACGAACTCCTGACTGCCGGACTGTGGCCCCAATTCTGGCACTCAGTTCCATACGGGCGCAAGTATCGTTCGTGTTCCAGTTTCTTACGTGCCTCGGGATCGGTTCGGATAGCATCTCGGCATGCCCGATCCCGCATCCGACCGCACACTCCCGCTGCGAGAGCGCAAACGACTGCGTACTCGGCGCGTACTGGCCGACACCGCCCTGCGGCTGTTCACCGAGCGCGGATTCGACGCGACGACACTCGATGAACTCGTCGACGAGGCCGAGGTATCTCGCAGCACCTTCTTTCGCACCTATCCGGCCAAGGAAGCGGTCGCGATCGAGGCGGAGGCGCAATTGTGGTCCGCATATCTCGCGGCGCTGACGGATCGACCGCTGACCGGAGTCGTGCTGGACGCGATACGGGAGACGCTGACCGCGGCCGTCGCCGATCTGGAGCCGGAATGGGATCACCGGTATGTCGCCACTCGTCGGCTCATCCGCACCACCCCGGCACTGCTCGCCTACGTCGAGTACCACCGCCACGGGGTGGAGGCGGACGCGGTCACGATCCTCGCCGATCGCCTGGGACTGCCCGCGGACGATCTGCGACTGCAGGTCCTGGCCGAACTGGTGACCTCGGCGTGGAGTGTGGCCGGACGGGAATGGGTCCGGGCCGACGGCCGGGGCGGCCGCGCCGCGCTGACGGAGAGAGTGCGGGAGGCCTTCGCGGCGGTGCCGGCGAGTTTGGAGCTGCGGACCCGCTGAGGCCGCGCGGCCTCAGCGCGGTGCCGGTTCCTCGGCCGCCTCGGTGGCCAGCGCCGCGAATTGGTCCGCGCCCCACCGTGCGTCGACTACCAGGCCGATCACGCCGATGGTGATGCAGACGCCCGACAGCACCAGCAGACCAGGGTTCGTCCGCCCGGTCAACGCGTCGCCGAGGACGACGACGCCGATGGTGCCGGGGATGATGCCCACGAAGGTGGCCAGCAGGTACGGCATCATCCGCACCGAGGACAGTCCGGCGCAGTAGTTGATCACCGAGAACGGCACCGGTGCGATCAGCCGCAGCGAGCCGACGGCGAGCCAGCCGCGCCGGGCCAGTCGCCGATCCACCGCCCGTACCGCGGGATGAGTCAACCGCGCGGCGACCTGCTCCCGATCCAGGGCTCGCACGAGCAGCAACGCCAGCACCGCGCTGACCGTCGTCGCGGCGACCGCGAGGGTGATGCCGAGAATCGGCCCGAACAACAGGCCGGCGCTGAGCGTGAAGACGGTGCGCGGAAACGGCGCCACCGTCACGAGCGCATGGACGAGGAAGAACAGCAGCGGAAACATCGGGCCGACCGAATCGGCCCACTCCCGGATCTGCTGTGGGGCCGGATGCGGTGCCAGTACGGCGACCGCGACCAGCGCGGCCGCGAGGATGGCCAGCATCACGACCCGTCGATTGCGCAGTAGTCGCAAGGCCACATTCGTCGTCCTCGGCACCGCGACAGGTTACCGGTCGGTATGGCCAGGCTGTGCGAAGAGTATGCGAACACCGGGCTAGCATCGAATGAAGGTTGATGAATGATCGTTAACCGAACTGGTCGTCGACCTGCCGATTTCGCACGCCCGTCGCACTGTGAATGGGTCACACAGGCGGTTGCGAAGGCGCTGCGAAGAGTTGGGTCCCAGCGTAGGTATCCGGTACGAGTGAAGTATCGGAGTCGAGTGGAAGAGGTACAGCAGCGATGCCGATTGGTTCAGATCCGGGTGCGGACACCGTGCCCGGATACGCCGCATGGCGCAAGGGTGTGGCCGGAGTGCTGGCCAAGTCCCGCAAGGTCGAGGCATCCGAACTCGGTGACGAGCCGGAGCGCCTGCTCGAGGTCACCAATTACGACGGAGTGACCGTCGCGCCGCTGTACACCCGTCGCGACGAACTGCCCGAACAGCCTCTGCCCGGACGGTTCCCGTTCGTGCGCGGCAACGAGGCCACCCGCGACGTGCATCGGGGCTGGCATGTCAGCGCCCGCTTCGCCGGAACGGATCCGGCCGCCGTCAACGAGGAGATCCTCGCCGCTCTGGAGAACGGCGTCAGCTCCGTATGGCTCGGGGTCGGCGAGAACGGCGTCCCGGTGGCCGGGCTGGCGGACACGCTGCGCGGACTGCTGTTCGAACTGGCTCCCCTGAGCCTGTGGGCGGGCGCGGACACCCCCGCCGCCGCCGCGCAGGTGCTGACCCTGCTGGACGGCTACGAGGTGGCCGACCGCTCCGATATCCACGTCTTCCTCGGCGCGGCGCCGCTGACCAGCCGCTTCGCCGGAGTGGCGGACACCGACCTCGACGCCGCGGTCGAGCTGGCGCGCACCGCCGCCGGCCGCACCGAGACCGTCCGGGCGATCACGGTGTCCGGCACCGTCTTCCACAACGCGGGTGCGTCCGATGCCCAGGAGATCGGCGCGGCCGTCGCCGCGGGCCTCGACTACCTGCGCGCGCTCACCGACGCCGGACTCGATGCCGCCGACGCGCTGGACCAGGTGAGTTTCCAGCTGGCGGCGACCGACGATCAGTTCGAGACGATCGCGAAATTCCGCGCCGCGCGGCGCCTGTGGGCCCGGGTGGCCCACGAGCTGGCCGCGCCCGACTTCGGCAACGCCCCGCAACACGCCGTGACCTCCGAGGCGATGCTGAGCCAGCGCGACCCGTGGGTGAACATGCTGCGCACCACCCTGGCGGCCTTCGGCGCCGGTGTGGGCGGCGCGGACCTGGTCACCGTGCTGCCCTTCGACGCGGCCCTGCCGGCCGGGGAACTCGGTGTGTCGCAAGCATTCTCGGAACGCATGGCACGCAACACGCAGCTGCTGCTGCTCGAGGAGTCGCATCTCGGACATGTGCAGGACCCGGGCGCGGGTTCCTGGCACGTGGAAAGCCTCACCGCGGAGGTGGCCGGTGCGGCGTGGGCGTTCATGCAGGAGCTCGAGCGCGCCGGCGGATACCGCGCCGCGCTGGAGTCCGGCCTGCTGGCCGAGCGCATCGCCGACACCCGGACCCGCCGCGAATCCGACATCGCCCACCGCCGCACCGCGGTCACCGGCGTCAACGAATTCCCGAACCTCGCCGAGGAACCGCTGTCGGAGGCCGCGCGCGACACGAACGGGGTGGCCCGCTACGGCGCGGCCTTCGAGGCGCTGCGCAACCGTTCGGACGCCTACCTGGCCGCCCACGGCCGCCGGCCCCGGGCGCTGCTGGTACCGCTGGGCCCGGTCGCCGAGCACAACGTGCGCGTGACCTTCACCGCGAACGTACTGGCCTCCGGGGGCATCGAAACGGTGAACCCGGGAGCGCTGGAGACGTCCGGGATCGGCTCTGCCGCAACCGAATCCGGAGCGACCATGGCGGTGCTGTGCGGCAGCGACGCCCGCTACGGCACCGAGGCCGCGCCCGCCGTGCAGCAGCTGCGCGACGCCGGCGTGACGACGGTCCTGCTGGCCGGGCCCGAGAAGGCGGTGGCCGAGGTGAGCGGCACACAGCGGCCGGACGGATTCCTCACGGCCCGCATGGACGCGGTGGCGACCCTGTCCGGCCTGCTGGAGAAGCTGGGAGCGTAATGACTACTCGAGATGTGAACCACGTGATCGGCAGCTTCGCCGAGGTACCGCTGGGTGAACCGGCGGTCGGGCGGACCGGTGGCGGCGACGTCGAGGCGTTCGTCGCCGAATCGGCGGCCGCCAACGGCTACGCGCCCGAACAACTGGTCTGGGCCACCCCCGAAGGCATCGACGTCGCGCCGGTGTACACCAAGGCCGACCGCGATGCCGTTGTGGCCGAAGGCTATCCGCTTGACAGCGTGCCCGGTGTGGCGCCGTTCGTGCGCGGACCGTACCCGACCATGTACGTGAATCAGCCGTGGACCATCCGCCAGTACGCGGGTTTCTCCACCGCCGCCGATTCCAACGCCTTCTACCGGCGTAACCTGGCCGCGGGCCAGAAGGGCCTGTCGGTCGCCTTCGACCTGGCGACCCACCGCGGCTACGACTCCGATCACCCGCGCGTCACCGGTGACGTCGGTATGGCCGGCGTCGCCATCGACTCGATCCTGGATATGCGGGAACTGTTCGACCGGATTCCGCTGGATCAGGTGTCGGTGTCGATGACCATGAACGGCGCGGTGCTGCCGATCCTGGCGCTCTACGTCGTCGCCGCCGAGGAACAGGGCGTCAAGCCCGAACAGCTGGCCGGAACCATTCAGAACGACATTCTGAAGGAGTTCATGGTCCGCAACACCTACATCTATCCGCCCAAGCCCTCGATGCGGATCATCTCCGACATCTTCGCCTACACCTCGGCGAAGATGCCGAAGTTCAACTCGATCTCGATCTCCGGCTACCACATCCAGGAAGCCGGAGCCACCGCCGACCTGGAGCTGGCCTACACACTGGCCGACGGTGTCGAATACATTCGCGCCGGCCTGGACGCGGGCATGGAGATCGATCAGTTCGCGCCGCGGCTGTCGTTCTTCTGGGCCATCGGCATGAACTTCTTCATGGAGGTCGCCAAGCTGCGCGCGGGCCGCCTGCTGTGGAGCGAGCTGGTGTCGAAGTTCGAGCCCAAGAGCCAGAAGTCGCTCTCGCTGCGCACCCACTCGCAGACCTCGGGCTGGTCGCTGACCGCGCAGGACGTGTTCAACAACGTCGCGCGCACGTGTGTCGAGGCGATGGCCGCGACCCAGGGCCACACGCAGTCGCTGCACACCAACGCCCTCGACGAGGCGCTGGCGCTGCCCACCGACTTCTCCGCGCGCATCGCCCGCAACACCCAGCTGCTGCTGCAGCAGGAGTCGGGGACCACGCGGCCGATCGACCCGTGGGGCGGTTCCTACTACGTGGAGTGGCTGACCCACCAGCTCGCCGAGCGGGCCCGGGCCCACATCGCCGAGGTCGAGGCGCACGGCGGTATGGCGCAGGCGATTTCGGAGGGCATCCCGAAGCTGCGCATCGAGGAGGCCGCGGCCCGCACCCAGGCGCGCATCGACACCGGCGCGCAGCCGGTGATCGGCGTCAACAAGTACCAGGTGACCGAGGACCAGGAGATCGAGGTCCTCAAGGTCGAGAACTCGCGCGTGCGCGCGGAGCAGAACGAGAAGCTGCGCCGCCTGCGCGCCGAACGCGACAGCGCCGAGGTTGAGCGGGCGCTGGCCGAATTGACCAGGGCCGCAGCGTCTTCCGAGGGCGGGATGGCCAACAACCTGCTCGCGCTGGCCATCGACGCGGCCCGCGCCAAGGCCACGGTCGGCGAGATCTCCGACGCGCTGGAGAAGGTGTACGGTCGCCATCAGGCCGAGATCCGCACACTGTCGGGCGTCTACCGAGAGGAGGCCGGCAAGGTGACCAACATCAGCAGGGCCATCGAGCTGGTCGAGGAATTCGCCGAGGCCGAGGGCCGCCGCCCCCGCATCCTCGTCGCCAAGATGGGCCAGGACGGCCACGACCGCGGCCAGAAGGTGATCGCGACCGCCTTCGCCGACCTCGGCATGGACGTCGATGTGGGCCCGCTGTTCCAGACTCCGGAAGAGGTGGCCCAGCAGGCGGCCGACAACGACGTGCACATCGTCGGTGTCTCCTCGCTGGCGGCCGGTCACCTCACGCTGGTGCCCGCCCTGCGGCAGGCACTGGCCGATGTCGGGCGCCCCGACATCATGGTCATCGTCGGCGGCGTGATTCCGCCCGGTGACTTCGACGAGCTGTATGCCGCCGGCGCCGCGGCGATCTTCCCGCCGGGCACCGTGATCGCCGATGCCGCGATCGGTCTGCTGCAGAAGCTGGCGGCCGAACTCGGCCACGAGATCGGCGGACAAGCCGAGGCGGAATGAGCGACGCCGACCGGACCCCGGCGGGCGATGCGCCCGCTGGGGCTGAGGTGCCCACGAAGGCGGAGTTGCCGGGAAGCCAGGCTCTGTCCACCGCCCGCGGCCTGCCTCCCGCGCTGCGCGTGGACGGACCGCAGTCGCCGGGCGGCGGCCAACGCCGGACCATCGATGTGGCGGAGCTGGCGGGTGCGATTCGCGAGAATCAGCGCGCCGCGCTCGCCCGCGCGATCACGCTGGTCGAATCCACCCGCGCCGATCACCGCGAGGCGGCACAGCGGCTGCTGCTCGAGCTGACGGCCGAAGCCGGCGCCGCCGCGTCCAATCGCGTCGGTATCACCGGCGTTCCGGGCGTGGGCAAGTCGACGTTCATCGACGCGCTCGGGATGTATCTGATCGGCCAGGGGCATCGGGTCGCGGTGCTGGCGGTGGATCCGTCCTCGACTCGCACCGGCGGATCGATTCTCGGCGACAAGACCCGCATGGCGCGTTTGTCGGTGGAACGTGACGCGTTCATCCGCCCGTCGCCGACCGCGGGCACGCTGGGCGGTGTCGCCAAGGCGACCCGCGAGACCATTGTGCTGCTCGAGGCCGCCGGTTACGACGTGATCCTGGTGGAGACGGTGGGCGTCGGCCAGTCCGAGGTGACCGTCGCGAATATGGTCGACGTGTTCTGCTTCCTCACCCTGGCCCGCACCGGAGATCAGTTGCAGGGCATCAAGAAGGGTGTGCTGGAGCTGGCCGATCTGGTCGCGGTCAACAAAGCCGACGGCCGCCACGAGGTGGAGGCGCGGGCCGCCGCACGCGAATTGCAGGGTGCGATGCGACTCATCCATCCGCGCGAATCCCTCTGGCGCCCACCGGTTCTCACCATGAGCGGGCTCAACGGCACCGGTCTGGACACCTTCTGGGATACGGTCCTCGAACACCGGCGCGTTCTCACCGAGGCGGGCGAGTTCGCCGAGAAGCGCCGCCGCCAGCAGGTCGACTGGACCTGGACGATGGTGCACGACCAGCTGCTGCGCCGGCTCGCCGACAGTCCCGGCGTGAAAGCGATTCGCGCGCAGGTGGAAAAGCAGATCCGCGACGGATCGCTGACCCCGGCCCTCGCAGCCGAGGAACTGCTGCGCGCCTTCGACGAGAAGTAGCAGGGCTGTCCGGGCGACGAGAATTCGCGCCCGGACACCTCATCGCATCCGGAACAGCCGCGCCGCATTGTCGTAGCAGACCGCGCGCACCCAGTCCGCGCCCAAGTCGAGTCGTTCGAGCGCTTCCAGCGCGTGGGCGTAGGAGTACGGGATGTTCGGGAAGTCACTGCCGAACAGGATTCGCTCGCCCAGCTCGGATAGGCGCGAATATTCGTTGCGCGGGAACGGGTTTCGCTCTTCGATGAAATCGGTGAACGACATCGTGGTGTCGAGGTGCACGTTGTCGTAGCGCTCGGCGAGGTCGAGGAACTGCGAGTATTCCGGCACGCCCATATGAGCGATGATCAGCGTCAGCCGCGGAAACCGCTGCAGCAGTGCCGCTATCGGTTCCGGACCGGTGAATTCACCCGGCGCCGGCCCCGAGCCACAGTGGATCAGCACCGGAATCCCAGCCTCGGACAGCAGCCCCCACACTTCGGTCAGCAGCGGGTCGCCCGGATGATAATCGCCGACCTGGATATGCGATTTGAAGATGCGCGCTCCGGATTCGACCGCGGCGCTTACATAACTTCCGGCGCCGTGCTCGGGGTAGAAGGTCGCGGTGTGCAAGCAGTCCGGGGTGCGCGCGGCGAAGTCGGCCGCCCATTCGTTCAGCCACGCCGCCATATCGGGTTTGTGCGGATACACCAGGGAGGTGAACGCCCGCACTCCGAAGCCGCGCAGCGTATCGAGGCGCTGCTGCTCGTCGTCGCGATAGGTGATCGGCCACGGCCGTCCGATCAGCGGACCCGCGGAATCGAAATACGCCCACACCTTGTGCAGCACCCGATCGGGCATGAAGTGGGTGTGCACATCGATGATTCCGGGCAGCTCCATCCGGCTCCGGAATTGCGCGACCGCCGCCTGGTCACTCTCGTCGACCGTCACCGAACCTCCTGTGCCACCGGCGGATACAGCGCCGCCGCGAAATCACCGATCCGCTCGATCATGCGGTCGAAGAAGGCCGCCGGGTCGGTGCCGACCGCGATATCGGCGTTGGGTGCGCGACCCCACATGCCCGCCCAATCGGCGACCGTGGTGCCGCGGGTGATCGTTCCGGCGAGCTCGACGTCCACCGTTGCCGGGCGCAGCACCGCCAGGGTCGGTTCGAGCGCGACCGCCGCGGCGAACGGATCGTGCATATGTGCCAGGTACCCCTGGTCGTAATGCTGGTGGAACTCGAAGTAGAACCGCACCGCGTCGATCAGGAACCGCACGATCGGATTGGCCGCCTCGGACCGGAGGCCGGACGGATCCCCGGGAGCCGGCATCGCGGCGCCGCCGCAGTGCGCTCGCTCGGCGATCCGCCGCAGATGGTCCGGGAACATCTCGATCGATTCGGTGATGTCGAGCGCGCAGACGATCGGCCGATGATCCTGCGGGGCGGCGGAGAACGCGTCGAAGACCACTTTGGCGGCCTCCGGGTCGACATGCACGTTCCACTCGTTGGTCGGGGTGGTGTTACCCGGATGCCGGAACGCGCCGCCCATGATCACCAGTCGCCGAAGCAGTTGCGGCAGCCGGGGTTCCAGTTCCAGCGCCAGGGCCAGGTTGGTCAAGGGCCCGGTGCACAGGCCCAGTACCGCACCCGGACGTGCCCGCACCGTGTCGACCCACAACTGCGCCGCCGAACGATCCGAGAGCGGGCGCGGCGAGGGCGGCAGTTCGGCATAGCCGATCCCGTGCGGACCGTGGGTGTCCTCGGTGGTCCGCAGCGGGATCGCCAGCGGCTGCGCCGCGCCGAGTGCCACCTCGATGGCCGGCGCCCGGCACAGATCCAGCAGGGCCAGATTGTTCGCCGCGACCTGCGCGGTGGGGACATTGCCTCCGGTCGAGGCTATTCCGGCGATCTCCAGCTGCGGGTCCGCCAGCAGATACAGCAGTGCCAGCGCATCGTCGATTCCGGTGTCTACGTCCACCATGATCGTCTGCCGCACGGTGCGAGACTAGCGGCCCGCCGCCGGGCCGCCCCGTCCGGCCTGTCGGCGGGCGAAACGATGCGGACGAGGGTAGTTTCGACATGTCAATTCTCGTGTTGTGGACCGTGCGCGTTCCTCGCAGCGGCCTGGGGGTGTTTCGCCGGTGAGATTCGCGGACCGTTTCAACGAGGTCGTCTCGCAGTGGGAGCAGGCGCACGGTATCCGGATGACCAATCGCGCCTTGGCTTTTCGCGTGACCCAGGCCGGGCATCCCGTCTCGGCGACCTATCTGTCCCAGCTGCGGTCGGGCAATCGCGACAATCCGTCCCGAGCTCTGGTCGAAACCGTGGCCAGGGTGCTGGCGGTGGAATTGACCCGTTTCAACGACGGTGGGCCCGGTGATCCAGTGCCCGGTGACGACCTGGTGTCGGCGGCGGTGGACGATCCGGCGCTGCGGCGTCTGCTGAGCACAGCGGCCGGACTGTCCGCCTCCTCGATCGAATTGCTGTCGGATCTGGCCGCCAAGCTGCGGCTCGCGGAGGGGTTGGCGCCGGGCACGACGGCCCAGCTGTGACCGTGCCTACCGTCCGGTCGTGGCGGCGGAACTCTCGTACGTGGGCAGTTCGTAGTCGTCGGTCTTGCCGAAGAACAGCTTCATCATGACCGGCCGCATCGGCTTCGACATCATGATCCGGTTGGCGGTTCGCCGCATGAATGTGCCGAATGCGCTGGGGGACAGCATCATATCGATTCCGCCGCCTGGGAGTTCCTTGGCCTTGTCGAGAAACGGGGTGACCTTCTCCTCGTAGCGGCGCAGCGCCGCCGGGACATCGGCCGGATCGGCCGCCAGCTCACCCGCGAGGATGTATGCGCCGACGAGCGCCATCGCCGTGCCCATCCCGGTCATCGGTGAGCCGCAGTAGCCGGCGTCGCCGACCAACGTCACGCGCCCGGCCGCCAGGGTGGGCATATCGATGCGCGCCAGTTCGTCGAAGTAGAAGTCGTCGGCCTCGGTCATGGCCGCCAGAATGGTCGGCGCGTGCCAGTGCGGCTGCGAACCGACCTTCTCGCAGATCAGCCGCTGCTGTGCGGCGGTATCGCGGCGCAGCGCCGGATCGGGGTCGCCGAGCAGAGTGAGAATCGCCTTGGCGGTCGCGGGATCGCGGTCGGGCCGCAAGCCGACCGCGGCGGAAGGAACCAGCTGCATGGCGAACCAGCCGGGCGTGATCCCCGCCGGGGTCGGCATCGTGAAGAACGAGGCGTAGCCGCCGAGGAAGGTGCTGAACTGCTCCTCCGGACCGAAGGCCAGCCGGCGGGTCGCCGAATGCACGCCGTCGGCGCCGACGACGAGGTCGAAGTGGCCGCTGCGTCCCGAGGCGAACGTCACCGTCACGCCGGTGTCGTCCTGGGTCAGCGATTCGATCCACTCGCCGTAGCGGTAATCCAGCTCACCGCCGGCCGCGGCGACGGCGTCGAGCAGTACCTGATTGAGGTCACCGCGGGTGATCTCGATGTCGGCCACCGGGCCCTTGCCCTCGAAATGTTCCATCGCCATGTTCGCGTAGGTGCGTCCCTTGTGGTCGATGTAGGAAATGCCGAGTTCTTCGAGCTGGTATTCGGCGATGCCCGGCATCAGGCCCATGCGCTCGGCCACTTCGCGACTGGGTCCGCGCAGATCGACAGCCTGTCCGCCCGGCCGGGGAGCGGTGGCGCGCTCGATGACGGTGACCGCGATACCGGCTCGAAGCAATTGCAGCGCAACGGCATTGCCGGCGATGCCGCCGCCGGAGACGAGGATGTGCAGGGGGCGGGAGATGGTGCTCATGGGGGTGATTCCTATCGGTTGGTCCGAACGTCTTAGACAAATGTGCCATATGGTTGGCACGCTTGTCTAGTACAAATGTCTAAGACGTTGTAACCTGGGCTTATGGGTAATCGAGAGGATCTGTTGGCAGGGGCGAGGAAGGCGATTCTGGAGCGAGGTCTCGCCAAGGTGACCGCGCGCGACATCGCCGGCGCGGCCGGGGTCAGCCTGGCGGCCATCGGCTACCACTTCGGTACCAAGGATCGGTTGGTCGCTGAGGCCATCGCCGAGGCGACCGGTGACGAGATCGGCCGCGGTATGGAGGCGGCCATCCGGGACGCGGGGGAGGGGCGGACCCTGGCGCAGTCGCTGGAGGCCACGTGGAACGGCATGCTGGACGTCATCCAGAACCATCCGGACGAGCTGATTCTCAGCTTCGAGAACGGGGTGCGAGTGGCCCGGTCGCCGGAATCCCAGGAGTACTTCTCGGGTGCGACCGAGGAGGTCTATGCCGCACTCGTCGAGCCCCTGCGCGAAGTTCATCCGGAGCTGTCGGCCGGCGATGCCCGCGCCGTCGCCAAGCTCTATTTCGCGCTGTTCCAAGGTATGGCGCTGCAGTGGCTGATCGCGCCCGCGGGTGATCAGCTGACCGGCGACGACGTCGTCCGTGCGGTGCGAGCGATGAGCCGGGAATAGCTCGCGCGGGTGCGCTATTCGGCGACTGCGTGGTGAGAGCGGTACCGCCGCCGCCTACCGAGCCGGACGAAGCCGATCCACGACACCGCCACCAGCACGACGACCAGTATGCGTACGAGATCCAGAGCGCTGCGGGGGTAGAGCACCCCGGTGATGTAGTAGTCGATGAAGCCGGTCGACGGCAGGCCGGCTTCGCCGCCGCGTTCCCGGGCCCACGTCTCCAGGTAGGTCAGGGGGCAGTCGACCCCGATGAGTACCGTGCTGAAACCCCAGGCCACCGCGGCGATATGGGTCCAGATCGTCCAACGCCACCGCCACGCGACGAATCCGCCGACGACGAGGTAGGCGATGAACAGAAAATGCACACCCGCGGTGGCATCTGCCAGCAGCCGGTACATCACGTAATCCAGATTAGGGCGCTTGTCGCCGGCGTGCGCGGGATTCGGGCGTCGGCGCCTGCCGGGTGAACGACCGTGTCTCCCACGGCCTTCCGGCCGCGGTCGGCGACTCGGAGCGTAAAAGGATATCGGTACGCACATATGCGCATTGAACAATTAATCGCTCGGCATGGCTCTCGGCCGACACATGGGGGAGCGGTCCATCTCGAACAAGGCCAACGACATGGGAAAAAGCGCCGTGGCCTTCCGCGGGGGAGTACGGGCCGGCCGGCTGGGAGGGGGAAGCGCCTGCAGTGCTTTCACCACGAGGTGATTCGAGTCGTGTCGGAGCTGCAGGAATGTCCTCAGGCGCCTGGAAGCCGCATTCAATATCGATACGTCGATATGCGCATCTAAACATGTGTAGCCCTGGCGCATGCCACTCGAACACACCACAAACTCACCCCTACAGAGCAGCCGCGACAGGACCGGGGTCACCAGTTGGATGGCTCGTAGTCCTTGAGGAAGCAGCCGAGGAGGTCGTCGCCGTCTTCCCCGCGCACGATCGGGTCGTAGACGCGGGCGGCGCCGTCCACGAGGTCGAGGGGAGCGTGGAATCCCTCCTCGGCGAGGCGGAGCTTGGTGTAGTGCGGGCGCTCGTCGGTGATCCAGCCGGTGTCGACGGCGGTCATGAGGATGCGGTCGGTTTCGAACATCTCGCGGGCGCTGGTGCGGGTGAGCATGTTGAGCGCGGCCTTGGCCATATTGGTGTGCGGGTGGCCGGGGCCCTTGTAGCCGCGGCTGAACACACCTTCCATGGCCGAGACGTTGACGATGTACTTGCGGCGGGCCGGTGATGCGGCGAGGGCGCGCCGCAGCCGGGAGATCAGCAGGAACGGTGCGGTCGAGTTGCACAGCTGCACTTCGAGCAGTTCGGTGGCGTCGACCTCGGCGACGGTCTGCACCCAGCTGTTGGAGTGAGCCAGATCGGGTACCAGGCCACCGGCGTCGATCGCCACACCGCGCGAAATGCGTTCGGGCGTGGCCGATCCCGCGACCAGTGCGAGATCGGTGACCTCGGCGGCGGACAGCGTGGTCGGTGCCGACACGGAGTGCAGGGACGCGGTGAGTGCGTTCGGATGGGCCTGGGTGGTGTGGCCGAAGGTGATGGTGTCGGGCAGCTCGCCGGCGGGGAGCGGGGCGGATTCGGCCTCGACCAGTGCGGCGTAGGCGCCTGCCGAGCGCCGGACGGTCTGGGCGGCGTTGTTGATGATGATGTCCAGCGGTCCCTGCGCGGCGACATCGTCGGCCAAGGCGACGACCTGGGCCGGATCGCGCAGGTCGATGCCGACGATCCGCAGCCGGTGCAGCCATTCGGCGCTGTCGGGCTGGGCGGTGAAGCGGCGGATCGCGTCGTTGGGGAAGCGGGTGGTGACCGTGGTGTGGGCGCCGTCGCGCAGCAGTCGCAGGGCGATGTACATGCCGATCTTGGCGCGGCCGCCGGTCAGCAGCGCGCGGCGGCCGGACAGGTCGGTGCGGGCATCGCGTTTGGCATGGTTGCGGGCGGCGCAGTCCGGGCAGAGCTGGTGGTAGAACCGGTCGACGCGGGTGTAGCGCTGTTTGCAGATGTAGCAGGGCCGCGGGCGCAGCAGGGTGCCGGCGGCGTCGCCGTCGACGGACGTGGAGAGCGGGATGCCGGCGGTCTCGTCGTCGATGCGGTTCGGGGAGCCGGTGGCGGTGGCGGCGACCACCGCCCGGTCGGCGGCGGCGACGGCGTCGCGGGCCTGAGTGCGGCGGCGCCGCTTCAGTCTCTTGAACATGTGCCCGACCGCACGCTGCACCGCGATGGAATCGGGGTTGTCGTCGTCGAGCAGTGCGGCCTGGTCGAGGACGCGCAGGCAGATCGCGAGCTCCTCGGGATCGATGGTGTCCGGCAGGGGAGTGGTGGGCGCGTTCGTCGTGGTGTGCTCAGCCATCGTGCTGCCGGATGATCCTTCGTGTGCGGGAATGTGCGACGCCTATTGTCGCATCGCGGCTGTTGGAGGCTGCCGGGGCTCCTCAGCGCGGGGTGTAGTGGATGGGCCGGTGGTCGGTGTGCTGATCGTCGATGAAGTTGGCGATGGCTTCGACGACCAGCAGGGGTTCGGTCAGCGGCAGCCAGGGATCGGCGGGCAGTTCGCGCAGCCAGAGGCGGTCGACGTCGCGGCGGATATGGGCACGCAGGCTGGGCAGGGCGGCGGTGTCGGCGCGGTCGAGGATGAGTTGGACCGGCACGGCGGTATGTTGCGGGCGCGGATGGCGCAGGTGGTGGGCGAGGTTGGCGGCGACGATGCGGGCGCCGGCCAGCAGGTCGGCGGGCCAGGTGGTGGCCTGCGGGAGGACCCGGGCGCGCAGGCGGGGCCAGTGCAGGAGGCGGCGGCCGAGAACCAGCCAGCTCAGGCGCGGGAGCCGCCACCAGGGGCTGCGGGGGCAGCGGAGATCGCGCAGTGCGAGGGCGAGGTGGTCGAGGTGGGGCGCCGACAGCGCGGTGGCGGAGGCGATGCGGGTGTTGGCGCGCGGGTCACCGAGGGCGTACCAGAGTTGGATCGCGCCCCAGCCGTGGCCGGCGAGGTGGACCGGTGTGCGAGGGCTGACGGCGTCGAGGACGGCGAAGAGGTCGTCGGCGAGGTGGGGCAGGCGGTAGCGGTGGGTGCGGGTGGGTGCGCTGGAGCGGCCGTGGCCGCGGACGTCGTAGGTGACCACGTGGAAGCTGTCGGCGAGTCCGGTGGCGACGCGGTTCCAGATGCGATGGGTGTCGGTGATGCCGGGGATGAGCACGATGGTGTCGGCCTGGGGGTGGCCGTATTCGTAGACGGCGAGGTCGCCGCCGGGGGCGGTGACGGTGCGGTGGCGGGAGGGGGTGCGGGCTGAGTTCATCGGTCTACCTCGTGAGCGCGGGGTCGGAGCCGCTCGTACTGCCGGTACGGTCAACGGTAGCGACAGTACGCGATCGGCTGTCGGTCGGCGGACCTCGGTGGGGTATCTCCTTATTCAGCCCCCGTTTCGGCTGGTGCACGGGGTGGTCATCGATTTCGTACCGGCGGTATGTGTAACGTGGGTGCGACTGTTCGCTCGGCTGGGGAGGTGCCCATGGTGTCTCGGGTCGGCCGGCGAGCTGCCGCGCCTAGGGTCACGCGGGAGGAGATCGTCGATGCGGCGATCCGGGTGATCGACCGGGACGGCCCGCAGCCGAGTATGGACGACATCGCGCGTGCGGCGGGGATGACGAAGCCGCGGTTGTATCGGCAGTTCGCGGACAAGGCGGATCTGTACACCGAGATCGCCGATCGGATGTCGCGCGACGCGTTCGCGGCCGCCGGGCAGGATATGACGTTGCTGCTGCAGCCGCCGCGGCCCGCGCTGCGGCGGGTGTTCACCGCGTATGCGGCCGGAATTCTTCAGCATCCCAATGTCTTTCGGTTTCTGATGCAGGCGCCGGTGGTGCAGACGGCGCAGGCGAGCAGGTCGGGGGGAGAGGCGGTGGGGGCGGTGCTGCAGTTCGATCTGGGGCGCGATGCGGCGCGGCGGTTCGCGAAGCTCGCGCAATCGATCGCGGAGGCGGTGCCGATCGAGACGGCGGGCCTGGACTATCTGGCGCGGGCGGTCGTCGGCGTGGTGGTGGCGACAACGGATCTGTGGCTCGAGGGGGCGGAGTCGCCGCGGCGGAGCAGTGCGGATTTCGTCGCGGAGCTGACCGAGTTGGTCTGGTCACTGATCGACGGGTTTCTGCGGCGGCAGCGGATCGTGGCGGATCCGGAGGTTCCGATTTTCAGCACGCTGGCGGAGGTGAATATCGCGCGGGAAGCGCACTGAACCCGCGTTGTTGACATGCCGCCAATAGTGCGCCAGGCTGGTGCGCGGGGCCGGTGCGGTCCGGTTCCGGGTACGAGACGAAGGAAGTAACGATGGCGCGCGCCGCGTGGAGCGACGATGAGGTCGAGGCCGTCCGGGATCTGGCGAAGACCTTTTTCGAGAAGGAAGTCCTGCCGAATGAGGAGAAGTTCGTCGCGCAGGGCCATCCGGACCGCGAGCTGTACAACCGGGCGGGTGAGCTGGGTCTGCTGTGTGCCGCGATTCCGTCCGAATACGGCGGTGGCGGTGGCACTTTCGCGCACGAGGCGGCGTTGATCGAGGCGCAGTCCTATGCCGGGGACGGTTCACTGGGTATGCCGGTGCATTCGTCGATCATCGCGCCCTACATCCATCATTTCGGGACCGAGGACCTCAAGCGGCGGGTGCTGCCGAAGGCGGCCGGCGGTGAGATGGTGCTGTCGATCGGTATGACCGAGCCGGGGACGGGTTCGGACCTGCAGAACATCAAGACCCGCGCGGTGCGCGAGGGTGACGAGTACGTGATCACCGGGTCGAAGATCTTCATCTCCAACGGCTGGCTGTGCGACGGCATCATCATCGCGGCCAAGACCGATCCGACGAAGGGTGCGGCGGGTGTGTCGCTGATCTTCGCCGAGGTGAGCGATGAGACGCCCGGCTTCCGGCGCGGCCGGATCCTGAACAAGATCGGCGGCAAGGCGCAGGACACCGCGGAGCTGTTCTTCGACGGCCTGCGGGTGCCGGCGTCGAATCTGCTGGGGGAGGCCGAGGGGCAGGGCTTCTATCAGATGATGCAGCTGCTGGCGCAGGAGCGGCTGGTGACCGCGATCATGGCGGTGTCGATGATGGAGCGGGCGGTGGAGTTGACCGTCGAATACACCAAGGGCCGTGAGGCTTTCGGCAAGCCGCTGTTCGCGATGCAGAACACGAAGTTCGAGCTGGCCGAGTGCGCGACGATCGCGCGGGTGAGCCGGACGTTCCTGGATGATGCGATCGGGAAGCATCTGCGGGGTGAGCTGGATATTCCCACCGCTGCGATGTCGAAGTACTGGCTTACCGACCAGTTGGGTATTGTGGTGGACCGCTGTCTGCAACTGTTCGGTGGCTATGGATACATGACGGAGTACCCGATTTCCCAGCTGTACACCGGTGCGCGCGTGCTGCGCATCCTCGCCGGTTCCAACGAGGTGATGAAGGATCTCATTGCCCGCTCACTCTGAGACCACGACCCAGCCGGTGCCGGCCGATGCCGATTCGGCTCGGCGGCGCCGGCTGGAGCCGGACGAACGGCGCGCGCAGATTCTGGCCTGCGCCATCGAGATGTTCGGCGAACGTCCGTATGCGGCCGTGTCGACCGCTGAACTCGCGCAGCGCGCCGGGGTGGCGCGCGGGCTGATCAATCACTATTTCGGCAACAAGCGTGATCTGTATCTGGCGGTGGTGCGGCGGATGGTGACGTTGCCGCGCGCCGATTACATGGTGATGCCGACCGGTACGCCGCGGGAGCGGGTGGATGCGAGTGTGTCGTGGCTGCTGGACACGATCAGCGGGTTGGGCAGTACCTGGGTGAAGGTGACCGGGCACGAGGGTATCGGGGACGATCCGGAGGTGCAGCGCATCCTGGACGAGGCCGACGACGCCGCGGCGGACCGGCTGCTGGAGATGGTGGGCCTGTCCGGATCGGCGCGTGACGACGAGTTGCGGGCCCTGGTCCGCGCCTACAGCGGTATGGTGAAAACTGCTGGGCGCGAATGGATTACGCGCCGCAGCTTGAATCGTGAGCAGGTGCATCATCTGCTCGCGGATGTGTTGATGGCGTTGGTGCAGACCACGTTTCCGCGGATCGAACAGGCCCGCTGACGGCGCACCCGGCGCGGCGTGGTTCTCAGCCGGGGGTGCGGGCGCGGCTGGGTTGGACGCGCGGTGGTTCGTTGGGCATCTTCGGGTAGTTCGGTGGCCAGGGGGCGTCGAGCAGGCCGGAATCGAAGTCGCGGCGCGACATTTCGAGTAGTGGCTGGATCGATTGCGGGGTGCGGTCGGCCCAGGGGTCGCCGGATGCGGCGAGCCGCTCGGGGACCGTGGCGATGGTCAGTTCGTCGGGGACGATCGCATCGAGTGCGTCCCAAGCGATGGGGGTGGAGACCTGGGCGCCGACCTTGGGTCGCACGCACCAGGCGCCGAAGACGGTCTTGTGTGGCGCGTTCTGGTTGTAGTCGATGAAGACGCGTTGTCCGCGTTCTTCTTTCCACCAGTTGGCGGTGATCAGGTCGGGGTGGCGGCGTTCGAGTTCGCGGGCCATGGCGACCGCGGCGGCGCGGACCTGGTAGCCGTCCCAGACGGGTTCGAGGACGGCGTAGATGTGCAGGCCGCGGGATCCGGAGGTTTTGACGCGGGCGTCGATGCCGAGTTCGGCGAGCAGTTCGCGGGTGAGCACGGCGACGCGGCGCAACTCGTCGAAGCCGATGCCGGGGGAGGGATCGAGGTCGATGCGCAGTTCGTCGCTGATGTCGAGGTCGCCGATCTCGCCTTCGGTGCGGGCCGGAACGCCGCCTGCGGGAACGTGATTGGGCCAGACGTGGAAGCCGAGGCAGCCGAGGTTGACCGCCCAGAGGATATGGGCGAGGTCGGCGGCGACCAGGGCATCGCTGGCGGTGCCGTTGGGTGTGGAGACCTGCACGGTCTGCAACCAGTCGGGGACCGATTTCGGGACGCGTTTCTGGAACCAGGATTTGCCGCCGGCGCCGTCGGGATAGCGTTCGAGCAGCACGGGCCGGTTGCCGATGGTGCGCAGCAGTGGTTCGGCGACGGCCTGGTAGTAGCGCACGAGGTCGAGTTTGGTTTCGCCGCGTTTGCTGAAATAGATCTTGTCCGGGTTGCTGATGCGGACGGTCACGCCGTCGGTGTCGATGTCGATGGCTTCGCTCACGGCTGGGCCTGCGCTTTCGCGGCGGTGAAGACGTCGGCGAGTTCGGCGGGCGCGACCTCTTCGAGTTGGGCGTAGGTGCACGATTGCGGGGTGCGGTCGTCGCGGAAGCGGACCAGGCGCCCGCCGTGGCGTAATCGCCCGGCCATGAGGTGTTCATAGCGGACCTCGGCTACGAGTTCGGGTCGCAGTGGTTCCCAGGACAGGTCCTTGCCGCCGGTCCAGCGGCTGATGCCGCCGGGCATCTTGCCTTCGGCCTTGGCTTGTGCGGCGGCGTCGGCCCAGTTGCGCCAAGGATGGTTGTCGAGTGCGCCTTCGCGCAGCGGTGCGAGTTCGTCGACGAGTTGTTTGCGGCGGGCGGCGGTGAAGCTGCTGGCGACGCCGACGTGGTGCAGATGGTCGTCCTCGTCGTAGAGGCCCAGCAGCAGTGAGCCGACGCCCTGGCCGTCCTTGTGCCAGCGGAATCCGGCGACGACGCAGTCGGCGGTGCGTTCGTGTTTGACCTTGACCATGACGCGTTTGTCCTGCATATAGGGCAGGTCGCGGGATTTGACCATCACGCCGTCGAAGCCGGCGCCCTCGAATCGGGTGAACCAGTCCTGGGCGGTGTCGGGGTCGGAGGTGACGGGTGTGAGGTGGATGCCCTCGTGCGGGGTGTCGAGGATGGATTCCAGCAGCTGCCGGCGTTCGTGGAAGGGCCTGGTGGTCAGATCCTCGTCGCCGAGGGCGAGCAGGTCGAAGGCGACGAAGCTCGCGGGTGTTTCGACGCTGAGTTTGTTCACTCGTGAGGCCGCGGGGTGCAGGCGGTTCTGCAGGACATCGAAATCGAGGCCGTGTTCGGTGACGACGACGATTTCACCGTCGAGGACGCATCGCGGTGGTAGCGCCGTGTCCAGCAGCCGCACCACTTCCGGGAAATAGCGGGTGAGTGGCCGGTCGTTGCGGGAACCGAGTTCGATATCGGTGCCGTCACGAAAGACGATGCACCGGAAGCCGTCCCATTTGGGCTCGTAGAGGAGGGTGTCCTCGTGGGGCAGGGCGCCGGCGGATTTGGCCAGCATCGGTTTCACCGGCGGCATGACGGGCAGGTCCACGCGATCCTCCTCGGGTCGGTCTCACCCATGCCGACGGTGCGGGCGGGAGAAATTCATCGCCCGGCACCGTCGTCATGATCGTAGGCCGAGAGCCGCATCCGCGGTCGCGGGACATTCGCCCGGTCCGGTCAGTTCTCCAGCCAGCCGTGCTGGTCGGCGAATTCGGCGAGCCGGTCGCGGATGGTGATGATCTCGCCGGCGGTGAGCGCGGGACTGGCGTCGAGCAGCAATTCGGTGATCAGTCGTTTGTGTTCGGCGGCGGTGAGCTGGCCGGTGCCGCGGCCGCGATGCCGCGGCGGCGCCGGTGTGCCGCCGACCGCGGTCAGGTTGACCGCCTTGGGTCCTCGATCACCCTCGGTGACCTCGAATTCGAATACACGCCCCTGCCGCAGTTCGTCCTCGTCCAATCCGATGTCGTTCACGTGAACGAATACGTCCGGCCCGCCGTCTTCGGGGCGGATGAATCCAAACCCCCGAGAACTGTCGAAGGACACCAATTTCCCGATCGACACCTACACCTGCTCCTCATTGCCGTCCGTGTGCGGTCACTCTATCGGTGCCCCGGAGTGGTTGTCGGTGGAAAGAGCCTTTTGCAGCGAGTTGAATACCGTCAGTCCCTGCCCGACCATTCCGTTGACCAATTCGCCGACGCCGTCGGGTCCGTTGAGGACGGTCAGATTGGCGTTGGACAGGCCGAGCGCGGCCTGTTTGACGATTTCGGGCAGCTGCTCGATCAGCAACTGGTCCAACGCGATCCGGTTGTTGGATGCCGCGGCCTCGGCCTGGATGCGGGTGCGGTCGGCCTCGGCCTGGGCGAGTACGCGCACGCGCTCGGCTTCGGCTTGGGCGGGCTTGACGACCTCGGCCTGCAGTTGCTGTTCGCGCAGCTGTGCTTCCTTGCGGGCGCGTTCGGCCTGGGCGGTGAGCACTTCCTGCAGGGCGATGGCTTCGGCGAGGGGCCCGGCCTGACTGGCCTCGGCTTTGGCCTTGTCGATATCGCGCTGGTATTCGGCCTGCAGAATCGCGGTCTGGCGTTGATATTCCGCCTGTTTGCGCAGCGATTCCTGTTCGGCTTGGGCGGCGAGCTGGGCGGCGGCGGCCTGAGCGATCTGGGCGTCGCGCTGAACGGCGGCGTTGTGCGGTGCGGCGAGGGCGGCGATGTAGCCGAGTCCGCCGTCGTCGATGGACTGGATCTGGAACGAGTCGACCCACAGTCCGATATTGCTCATCTCCACCTTGGACGCGACCAGGACCTCGTCGGCGAGTTTCTGGCGTTCGCGGATGATCTCCTCGACGGTCATGGAACCGACGATGGAGCGCAGATGGCCGGAGAAGATGCGCCCGGTCAGCACCGACATCTCGCGTTCCTGTTCGGACAGGAATCGTTGTGCGGCGTTGACCACGGACTGGGTGTCGTTGGCGACCTTGAAGGCGATGACCGCGCGCACGTCGAGCTGGATGGCCTGACGGGTGACGCAGCGTTCCTGGATCTCGGATTCGAACATCGCCAGCGATAGGTAGCTGACCTTGCGGAAGAACGGCATCACCCAGGCGCCGTGGCCGGTGATGACGCGGAAGGGGGCGTTGTCCTTGGCGCGGCCGCCGCTGATCAGCATGGCCTCGTCGGGATCGGGCACGTGATAGCCCAGCACTGGTGTCTCCCTTGTTATTTCGTTGTATCCCCACCCGGTCCGACATCCAGCGGGATCCACTCGACGACATCGACGATCCGGCCGGGATGCACCTCGACCACGAGTACGGTGGTGCCGGCATCCAAGGGTTCGGTGGATCGCGCGATGTACAGCTCGGTGCCCCCTCTGATCGCGACCAGGACCTCCCCGAGCATGCCTGCGCCCCGGATCGGCGATGTGAGCCTACCGGTCGAACCGAGTACCGGGTCTTCTATCGCGGGGAACTCCTTGCCGGACAACGAATGAACTGATGGAGACCAATGTAGTGCGCGCGCCGGGGCCGCGCCGCGGGCGGCAAGATAACGGTGGGAACGGACGAATCGGGCGCGAAAAGTCGGAGGTTTCGATATGGCCTCCCCTGGGAAAGGGGGCTGGTCAAGCGATCGGTCACCTGGCAGGCTGAAGCGGTGACCTCTCCTCCGGATATTCCTGCGGCGACGTCGGATCCCGCTTCCGACACACTCGATGCCGCGGTGTTCAAGGTAGCCGGTGTGGTCGTGCTCGGCGCGATCATGTCGATCCTGGACGTGACCGTCGTAACCGTCGCACTGCCGACGTTCCAGCACGAATTCGACACCAGCTACGCCATCGCGGCCTGGACGATGACCGGCTACACCCTGGCCCTGGCCAGCGTGATCCCGCTGACGGGCTGGGCTGCCGACCGATTCGGCACCAAACGTCTCTACATCCTGGCGCTGACGTTCTTCATTCTCGGCTCGGTGCTGTGTTCCACGGCCTGGAACATCGAGTCGCTCATCGCCTTCCGCGTCGTGCAGGGCCTCGGCGGCGGCATGCTGATGCCACTGGGTATGACGATCATGACCCACGCGGCCGGACCGCAGCGGATCGGCCGCGTGATGGCGGTCCTCGGTGTGCCGATGCTGCTGGGGCCGATTCTCGGGCCCATTCTCGGTGGCTGGCTGATCGGCAGTTTCAGCTGGCACTGGATCTTCCTGATCAACCTGCCCGTGGGTGTGGTGGCGTTGATCCTGGCGGTCGTGGTGCTGCCGTCGGACCGGCCCGAACCCTCGGAATCGTTCGACTTCCTCGGGATGCTGCTCGCGTCACCGGGGTTGGCGCTGTTCCTGTTCGGTGTGTCCTCGATTCCCGAACAGCACACGGTGGCCTCGGCGCGGGTGCTGGTGCCGGCCGCGATCGGCCTGGTGCTGATGGTCGGTTTCGTCTTCCACGCGCTGCGCACCGAACATCCGCTGATCGATCTGCATCTGTTCCGCAATCGCCAGCTGACCTTCGCCGTACTGACCGCGGTGTTCTTCGCGGTGGCGTTCTTCGGCTCCGGCCTGCTGCTGCCCAGCTATCTGCAGCAGGTGCAGGGTAAGTCGACACTGGTGACCGGATTGCTCATCGCACCACAGGGTCTGGGCGCGATGGTCACGATGCCTATCGGCGGCAAGCTGGTCGACAAGATCGGCCCCGGCAAGGTGGTGATGAGCGGTCTGACCGTCATCGCGGTGAGCATGCTGTTCTTCACCCAGCTCTCGGCCGACACCTCGCTGCCGCTGATGTGTGTGGCGTTGTTCGTGATGGGGCTGGGCATGGGCTGCACGATGATGCCGACCATGACCGCCGCGATCCAGACGCTGACCCACGCACAGGTGGCCCGGGGTTCGACGCTGATGAACATCGTCAACCAGGCGGCCGGTTCGATCGGCACGGCGACCATGTCGGTGCTGCTGACCAACATGCTGGAGAACAAACCGCTGGCGCAGGCGGCGATCGGATCGCAGTTCGATCCGACCATCGCGCAGAAGGTGCCGCCCGAGCAACTCGACACCGGCTTCGACCAAGCGGCGACCGCCTACGCGCACACCTACATCGTCGCCCTGGTGCTGGTTCTGGTGACGCTGATCCCGGCGGCGTTCCTGCCGCGCTCCAAACCGAAACTGCCCCAGGAAGATGCCGACGCACCGGTGCTGATGGGGCACTGACCGGCGAGGGCCGCCGAGCCCTCGTTGGCCCACCGCGTTCGTGCACCGGATGCACGAACGCACCGCATGCCGCCCGGGCGTGACCTTCGGGTCCGCCCGGGCGGCATGCGTCGTTTCCACGCTGTAGCCCGAGGCGTCTCGACGCTGGTCGCTGCTGAATTGCTGCCAACGTTCCGGTGACAGTTGGATCACTTTGGATGAACCCGTGGCGTTTCGAGTTGTACGTTTGAATTCCCAGTTCAAATGCACTGACGAGCGGGTGAACGAAAGGGGCGGTCATGCCGTTGCGCAAGAGTTTGCTGGGATCGCGAACCGAATCGGTGAGTACGAAAACCGCCACGCCCGTTCGCGCCTCACTGACCCCGGAAGCGTTGACCACCGGCGGCCTGCTGCTCACCGGCGCCGGACTCGCCCTGCTCGGTCCGTTGCTCGCGGCGATGCTGATCCGCGCGAGCGGGGCGGGCCGCACCGACGCGGCGGCGACGACACCGCTGGTCCTGGCGATGCTCGCCGTGATCATCGCTGTGGCGGGCGGTTTCGCCCTGTTCGTCTCGGCATGGCGGCGGGCCCACACTCCGGCGCCGGGGCGGGTGCGCAGCGTCGCCGCGGTGCGGACGAAATCCCTGCGTTCCGAATTCGACAGTGGCGGTGGGCTATGAGTATCGCCGATATCGAACGGGCCCGGCCCGATCGGCTGCGGTGCCGGCAACTGCGGATGCGGGCCGTGGTCGTGAACGAGTCCGGCTGCCGGGACGCGACCGAGGTGCTGCTGGAACGGGCGTATCGCCGCTGGTCGGGTCGCCCGGACTGCGATCATTTCCCGCCTGTGCAGCGCTGGCGCGCCGTCGAGCCGGGGTATCTGGACGGCGCCGAGTTGCTGCCCGGCTCGCTGATCTGCGCCGCGGCGGCGGGCCATCGTCCGCGTATTCGTGATTTGTCGCTGGGAGTGCAGGCCGCACTCGTACTGCATTCGGGATGTCCGGCGCTGGTCGAGGAGACGGCTCTGCCGGGCTCGGGCCGCGCGGTGCTCGCGCCGGGACCGCGGCGTGGTCTGCTCGTCTCGGTCTACGGTTTGCCCGAGGACGATATGACGCTGGCCGAAAGCGTGCTGGCCGGATACGTGGGGCTAGGCGCGCTGGAAGTGGTGGAACGGTTCTCCCGGTGGCTGCCCGACAATGCCTTGCGCCCAACGGTATCGGTCCCCGCGCGTGCCGCGGGGACCGATCCGCGTGCCGTGGCGTGACCGCGCTCAGCTCGCCTGCGCCGGTTCGGGTTGCGCAGCCGGTTGCGCCGCGCGGTGTCGCAGCAGGATCAGGCCCAGCAGGGCGGCCGCGAGACTGAAACCGGCGCTGATCCACGCTCCGTAGGACATGGCGGTGGTGAACGCCGACTTGGCCGGTTCGCCGAAGCCGAGGGCGAAAGCGTTGCCGATGTTCTCGCGCGCCGCGTCGGGAGCATCGGCGGGCATGTGCGAGGTGAACACGCCCGCCAGCACACTGCCGAGCACCGCGATGCTGACCGCCATTCCGACCTGCTGGATGGTGTCGTTCATCGCCGAGCCGACACCGGCGTGTTCGAGCGGGATCGCGCTCATGATCGCGGCATAGGCCGCGGGACCGGCCAGGCCGCCGCCGATACCCATCACCAGCATGGAGGCCAGCACCCACGCGTAGCTGTCGGCGTTGGCGAGGATGACGAACGCCCCCGCCATCACCGCCAAGCCCGCGACGATCAGGGTCTTGTTGCTCAGCTTCTTGCCGAGCGTGGCGCCCAGTCCGTTGCACACCGTCGCGGCCACGGCGTACGGCAGCAGTGCCAGCCCGGCTTTCATCGGGCCGTATCCGAGGACGAACTGCAGGTACTGGGTGAGCATCAGCATCACCGCGCCCATGCCGAACACCATCAGCAGCAGCGTCAGGCAGGTGCCGGTGAAGTCGCGATTGCGGAACACCGCCAGCGGCAGCATCGGATGCGGGGAGCGGTATTCCCAGTAGGTGAATCCGGCCGCGGCCACCACCGCGAGTGCGATGACGGGGATGTTCCATTCGCGTTCGATGATCACGTAGACGGTCGCGGTGAGCGCCGCGATCGACAGCAGCACCCCGACCAGGTCGACGGGGCGTTGCTGCCCGTAGGTTTCGGGCATCAGTACCACCGCGGCGATGATCGCGACGATCGCGACGGGGATGTTGAGCAGGAAGACCGACCCCCACCAGAAGTGCTGCAGCAGAAAGCCGCCCAGGGTGGGGCCGAGCACGATGCCGACCATGGACACCGTGGACCAGCCGGCCATCGCCTTGCGGCGTTCGTCCTCCTCGAAGGTCGTCATCAGGATCGACAGTGTCGAGGGCATGAGCAGCGATCCGCCGACGCCCATGGCGGCGCGGGCGGCGATCACCTGCCACGGTTCGTCGGCCAGGACGGCCAGCAGTGACGCCGCGCCGAATACCGCGAGTCCGGTGATGAGCATGCGCCGGCGGCCGAACCGGTCGGACAGGCTGCCGGCGGTGAGCAGGAGTCCGGCGAAGACGAGGACGTAGGCGTCGAGGATCCACTGGATGTCGGAGGGGCTCGCGCCCAGTTCCCGGATCAGTGACGGAATGGCCAGGTTGAGGACGGTGCCGTCGATCATCAGCACCAGCAGGGACAGGCAGAGCACACCCAGGATCCACCAGCGGCGGGGATCGCGCGGGGTCGTCTCCGCGGGTTCTCGTACAGTGTTCGATTCCACTCGAGCAGCGTACGATAAACTCGAACAGTGTGCGAGGCAATTACAGTGGTGCCGTGACCAAACCGTTCAGCTCGGTGTGGACGCGGCAGGCCCGCCCGCCCAGGAGGTCGGGGCTGACCCGCGAACAGATCGTCGCGGCCACTGTGGAACTGCTCGACGCCGACGGCCTCGAGGCGCTGAGCATGCGTAAACTCGGCGCCCGTCTCAATGCCGGCGCGACCAGTCTCTACTGGTACGTGGCCAACAAGGACGAACTGCTGGAATTGGCGCTCGACGAGGTCTGGGGCCTGGTCAAGATCCCCGATCCCGACCGCACGAGCTGGCGGGAGGTGTTCACCACCTTCGCCTACAGCCTGCGCGCCACGATCCGCTCCCATCCGTGGGCGGCGAGTCTGCTGGGGCAGCTGCCCAGCGTCGGCCCTAACGCCTTCGGGCTCACCGACCGGCTGCGCCGCACCTGCCTGCGGGCCGGATTCGACGGCACCGACGTCTATCTGGCCAGCGCCCTGGTGATGAGTTTCATTCTGGGACAGGTGATTCCGGAGCTGACATATCGTAAGGCCGTCGGCGGTGAGGTCGACCACCAATCGGTGCTCGCCTCGATGGACCAGCTGGCCGCGGACTACCCGCAACTGCGAGCCGACTACCGCGACGCGCTACCGCAGGATCCGGAAGTCGCGCGAGCGCTCGCATTCGACTTCGGGCTGGTCTGTGTCCTGGACGGGATGGCCGCGCGCCTGGGGGAGGCACCCACGGCCGATCTGGGCCGCCCCGGCCCGGCACCGGATACCGAGCAGCCGCACCCCGGAACTCAGCGGCGCACCCGATAACGCAGGTGGGTGACCCGGCTGCCCGCCACGACGACCGGATCCTCCAGCAGCTGCGGTGCGGCGCCGAGATGATCGAACATCGGTGTGCCGCCGCCCAGCAGCACCGGCACCAGATCGATCCAGATCTCGTCGAGCAGTCCGGCCTCGAGCGCCTGGCGCGCCATCGTGCCGCCGTTGACGCCCACCGCCCGGCCGCCGGCGAGGGCGGCGGCGCGCTCGACGGCGGCCTCGATACCGTCGGTGACGAAGGTGAACGGCGCCCCGGGATGGGAGTCGATCCATTCCTGCGGAATGTGGTGGGTGACAACGACTATCGGCCGGTCGAACGGATGCACGCCGCCCCAGCCGTCGGTGAGGTCGAACAGCCGGCGCCCGACCACGAACACGCCGACCGCGTCGAGATAGGCGCTGACATGGTCGTAGTCGACGTCGGTCAGCGAGAACCGCACCTCCGGATGGGTACTGGGGTAGGTTCGGTCGCCGGCCTCGTACCACGCGAACAGATGCTCGAATCCGGACTCCTCCGGCCCGGCGATATATCCGTCGAGGGACATGCTCGCCCCGCACACCACTGTCGCCATCTGTTCGCTCCTTCGGCTCTCGCGCCGGACCCGGCTCTCACCGAGACAGACGGCAGCCGCGCCCGGAATTCATCGGCGCCGGGGCGGGAGTCAGTCGCGATACATCGACCGGTAGGCCCCGATCACCGCGACCAGATGGTTCACCACCTGCTCGCGGTCGGCGCGCAGGGAGCCGTTGAGCCAGGCCGCGAACAGTCCGGCATTGCCCGAGGCCATGGTGACCGCCGCCATCCGCCGCCGCATCGGATCGCCGATATCGGTGAACAGGTGATCCTGGATGAGCCGGGTGAACGTCGGCATCACCGCGATGGTGGTCTGGCCCAATCCGGTGCTCGAATACGGTTCGACCAGAAACAGCCGCGATTTGCGGGGATCGGCCAGCACCTTGTCGACCAGCACCGTCGCCAGTTCGCGGTCGCGGTCGGGGTCGGCGGCCGCGGCGAAGGAGGTCATCGGTTCGCGGAAGTCGTCGGCGACCTGCCGGTAGAGCACGTCGAGCAGATCGTCGCGGCCGGTGAAGCTTTCGTAGAAGTAGCGGTCGGTCAGGCCCGCGCGCCGGCACACCGCGCGCATGGTGACCGCGCCCGCGCCGGCCTCGCCGATCAGGTCCAACGCGGCCTCCAGCAACGCGGTCCGGCGCGCCTCGCGGCGTTCGGTGAGCGTGGTACCACCCCAGATGCGGGTGTCGTTGTCGGCGGAGTCCTGACCTGTTCGCACGTTCCCGAGCCTAACGGGTGGGTTCAGCCCAGGATTTCGTCGACATAACACCAGCGCCATTTCTCGCCGGGCTCCACGCTGCGCATCACCGGATGCGTCGTGGCGTGGAAGTGCTTGGTGGCGTGATTGCCGACCGAGGAATCGCAGCAGGCGATATGCCCGCAGGTCAGGCACATGCGCAGATGCACCCACGTCAGCCCCTCGGCGACGCATTCGGAACAGTAGTCCGGGTGGTCGGGGGTGTGGGTGTGCGGGGCGGCGACGAGATGTTCGCAGCCGCCGGAGACCGGGGCCGCGAGCGGACCCGCGGCCTCGTCGTCGTCGGCCTCGCTGATCCGGTCGATCGTGGACTCTTCCAGATCGATCGCGGTCATCACCTGCTCGAGGACTTCGTGATCGATACCGCCGCCGTCGCGGGCGCGCAGCACCGCCTCGCGTTCGGCGTGCAGCATCACCAGGCGCAGCCGCCGGTATTCGCCGCTGGGGGTGACGCGCACCGATTCCGCGCGCCCGAGCTGTTCCCATGCCGCGTGGGTGCGCCGCGCGACCCGGTCGCGCAGGCTCGCCACCACCTCGGGTGGAGTTTCGGGGGCGACCGCCTCGTCGAGGGCCTCGAGTCCGGCGGCGGTGGCCTGCTGCAGCAGCGCGGCCTCCTGCAGGGCGTCCTCGGCGCGGCTGGGACCGCGCAGTTGCAGCAGCCGCACCAGCGCGGGCAGCGAAATACCTTGCAGCAGTAGCGTTCCGCCGACCACGACGAGGGCGAGCAGTTTCAGTGTCGCCAGCTGCGGGGTGTCGTCGGGCAGCAGGGTGGCCGCGGCGAGGGTGACCACGCCGCGCATCCCGGCCCACGCCACCACCGCGGGACCGGTCCACGCCGGTTTGGGATTGCCGCGGGGGCGGCTTTCGACGAACCACGAGAAGTAGGTGGCGGGGAAAACCCAGATCGGGCGCACCACGATGACGGTGACCAGCACCGCGAGGGCGGTGAACACGATGGTGGCGTGGTCGAGCCCGCTGTTCCAGGCGTCGTCGACGATATGGCGCACCTGCAGGCCGATCAGCAGGAATACCGCGCTCTCCAACAGGAATTGGATGGTGCGCCAGTTGGTGCGCTCGGCGACGCGCGAGGCCGCCGACTGCCACACCGGGGCACCCTGGCCCAGGATCAGACCGCACACCACCACCGCGATCACCCCGGAGGCGTGCGCGGCCTCGGCGGGCAGATAGGCCGCGAACGGCGCCAGCAGCGACACACCCGTGTCCAGCACCGGATCGGTGATGCGGCGTCGCACCAACACCAGCACCGCGGCCGCGGCGATGCCGATCACCGCGCCGCCGGCGGCCGCGTAGACGAAGTCGCCGCCGGCCTGCCACACACTGAAACTGCCCGCCATCGCCGCGATCGCGGTGCGCAACGCCACCAGCGCGGTGGCGTCGTTGAACAGCGATTCGCCCTCGAGCAGGGTGACGATGCGCCGCGGCATCCCGACCCGGCGGGCCACCGCGATGGCGGCCACCGCGTCCGGCGGCGCGACGATCGCGCCGAGGGCGACCGCGGCCGCGAACGGCACCGGCAGCAGTCGCCACACCACCGCCGCGACCGCGAAGGTGGTGGCCAGTACCAGCCCGACCGAGAGCAGGGTGATCGAGACCTTCTTCGGTTTGAATTCCAGCAGCGAGGTGCTGATCGAGGCCGTGTACAGCAGCGGTGGCAGCAGACCCAGCAGCACCCACTCCGGATCGATATCGATCTGCGGGACGAACGGCAGGTAGGAGGCGACGACCCCGGCGACGGTGAGCAGCAGCGGTTCGGCCATGCCGATCCGGCGGGCCAGCGCCGCCAGCGCGACCGCCACGGCGAGCACGGCCACAACCCCGAACGCGATATGCACCCGCCCATCGTGCCAGTTACGCCTGGTCGTACGCGCATCCGGGCACCGGGGACGATCCGGGCGGGTGCGGCCGGTCGGCGCGCGGCGGCGGGGATCCGCATACTGGACACGATGAATGCGCTGCGGACCGGGATGTCGTCGGGACCGATCGTGCGCGGTCGGCCGCGGCGTACGGAATTGACGTTGTGTGCCGCGGCGGTGGTCGTGGTGGGGATCGCGGCGTGGATCATGTCCGCGGCCGCGGGGGGTGACGACGGCCGATCGCTGCAGTGGTCGTTGCTGGTGTTCGCCGCGTTGACGCTGCTGGCGCACCTGGCGGTGCGGCAGTTCGCCGGCAACGCCGACCCGGTGATCCTGCCGTGCGTGGTGTTGCTCAACGGCCTCGGGCTGGTGTTGATCGACCGGCTCGACCGGGCCGAGGCCGTGAGCGCCGCCGCCAAGGGGACGGCCGCGCCCTCTTCGGACGCCGCGCACCAATTGATCTGGACCGCAGCCGGTATCGCGTTGTTCGCGCTCGTGCTGGTGGTGGTGCGCAATCACACGCAGCCGGCGCGCTACGCCTACACGTGCGGGCTGGCGGGTGTGGTGGCATTGCTGATTCCGGCGGTGCTGCCCGCTCGCTTCAGCGAGGTCAACGGCGGTAAGAGCTGGATCCTGTTCTCCGGGTTCTCGATTCAGCCCGGCGAATTCGCCAAGGTGCTGCTGCTGATCTTCGTGGCGGCGTTCCTGGTTGCCAACCGCGATCTGTTCGGCGCGGCCGGACGGCGGGTGCTGGGTTTCACAGTGCCGCGACTGCGTGATCTGGGGCCGCTGCTGGTGGTGACGTTCGTGTCGGTGCTGGTGCTGGTGTACGAGAAGAACCTGGGGTTCTCGCTGCTGGTGTTCGGCACGGTGCTGGCGATGGTGTACATCGCGACCGGGCGGGCGTCGTGGCTGCTGATCGGGGTGGCGATGTTCGCCGTCGGCGCCGTGGTCGCCTATCACCTGTTCGCGCACGTGCGGGTGCGGGTGCGGGTCTGGGAGGATCCGATGGCCACCTATTACACCAACGGCTATCAGATCGCGCAGGGGTTGTTCGGGCTGGGAACCGGCGGGCTGTGGGGGACCGGGCTCGGGGCGGGCCGGCCGCAGGAGGTGCCGTTCGCCAAAACCGACTTCATCATCTCCACCATCGGTGAGGAGTTGGGGTTGTTCGGGCTGACGGCGGTGATTCTGCTGTTCGGGGTGATCACCGTGCGCGGCTTCGCGGCGGCTCTGGCCACGCGGGACGCGTTCGGGAAACTGCTCGGCGGCGGGCTCGCGTTCTCGGTGGGCTGGCAGTTGTTCGTCGTCGTGGGCGGTGTGACGAAGCTGATTCCACTGACCGGACTGACCACGCCGTTCATGTCCTACGGCGGATCGTCGCTGCTGGCCAATTACGTGATCGTGGCACTGCTGATCCGCATCTCCCACGACGGGCGCACCCAGGCCGCACCGGCCGCGCCCCCACCGGCGCCGATCGCCGAGGCCATGACCGAACACATCCGCCGGCCGCGCTCACGCTGACAACCGTTGCGCCGCAACGACTCGCGGCGCACGCTCACCGTGCTCGGCGGACGAGGTTGTCCGGAAGCCGGCCGGTGAGGAACCGCTCGTCTGGGTGGCGGCAACCGCATAGGCGCGGATCGTGCTGTGGCTGCCGGTGCCGGCGACATGCGGGGTGAGAAACAGCCCCGGCGCACCCCACAGCGGATGATCCGGCGGCAGCGGTTCGGGATCGGTGACATCGAGCGCGGCGCGCAACCGATGCGAATACAGCTCGGCGACAAGGGCTTCGGTGTCGACCACCCGACCCTGCGAGACGTTCACCAGAATCGCGCCGCCCGCGCGGTACTCGCCACCACCGTCACCGGAGTCCGGAAGGGCGCCAGCGCGCGAGCCAGGGCATCGGCGAGATCGCCGGCGCCGACGATGAGCACCTTCTTCCCGTACAGGGTGTCGGTGGGGCGGGTGGCCCAGCGGCGTTCCTGCCGGGCACGGGCGAAGACCGGGAAGTCGCGGCACAGCGTGATCAACGCTCCCAGAACCCATTCGGCCACCCCGGCGTCGTGCGCGCCGCGCGCATGCGACAGCAGCACCCCTTCGGGCAATGCGCCCGCCCAGCCGTCGGCGCTCAGATCGCCGATGGCGCTGCCCTTTCCAGCTCGAACCCGGCATCGCGCCAGGCGACGATGCCGCCCGCGAGGCTTGCCGCCTCGTAGCCCGCGCGGGCGGCCGTGGCGGCGAAGCGGCGCGACAGATCACCCACCGGGCAGACGAAAACCACCGGGCGCGAACGGGAGAACGGCACCCCGTGGGCGAACATGTCGTCCAGCTGGTCGTCGCGAATATTGATCGCGCCCGGGATGTGCCCGATCCGGTAGGCCATCGCGCCGCGGGTGTCGACGATCGTCGGGCGGCTGGTGGCGTCGAGTTCGCGCAACTGGTCCGCCGACAGTTCGCGGACGGTGTGCAGTTCCGCGTCGGTGGGCGCCGCCACAGCCGAACCCGTGCGGCCGAACAGGTCCGGGCGGCGTTTCTTGATGTAGGACAGATACGGTTCGATGCGGTCGCACACGATCAGCACCGCCACGATCGGCGTCGGCCCCGGCGGCAGCTCGCGCAACACCTCCAGCGCGGCGGCGTATCCGGCGCCGCTGGTGGGGCCGGCGAGAATGCCGTAGCCGGTGGCCAATTCGAGGGTGGCTTCGATCGCCCGGGTTGCGTCGATCGTCACGATCCGGTCGTAGAACTCCGGCTGGAACAGCCCCACATCCCACATCTCGGTTTCCGACCGGATGCCGGGAATGAAGTCACCGCGCTGCGACACGACCGCGATCGTGCGCAGGTCCGGATGGTGTTTGCGCAGATAGGTGGCGGTGCCGCGGGTGGAACCGGTGGTGCCGAGTCCGCCGATGAGATAGTCGGCGCCCAGTCCGGCGGCGGCCAGGTCCTCGTGGATCTCGCGCCCGGTGCCGTGATAGTGGGCGTCGATGTTCTTCTCGTTGGTGTACTGCGACGGATGATGGTAGGCGCCGGGACTTTTCGCCATCGTCGTCTCGATCACCGAATACACGTCGTTGGGTGTGGTCGGATCCGGGCATTCCGACAGTCCCGGCAGCTCCTCGATCCGCGTGCCGAACAGCTGCAGCAGATCGCGCACCTCGTCGACCTTGATCCGGTTGGTCACCGCGTGCAGGCCCACACCGCGGCGGGCACCCAGCAGCCGCAACGCCTTGGCGGTGTTGCCGCTGGAGGCCTCGATGAGTGTCTGCCCGCGCGCGGTGATCTCGTCGAGCTCGTCGCGGATCATGCCCCAGGCGACGCGGTCTTTCACCGAACCGAACGGGTTGCAGAACTCGAGTTTGGCGTACAGTTGCACCCCGGGCAGCCGGTGCACGGCCGGGTCCAGGCGCAGCAGGGGCGTGTCACCGATCAGATCGGTGATGTCGTCGTAGCGCATCACGGCCTCCCGGGGCGGTATTCGGCGTCGGGCACCACGTGGAAGCCGTCGTCGCGGTAGTCGACGGCCAATTTGGGCGGCAGGGGATGCATCGATGCGCGCGCTGCCGACAAATCCATGTGATAGGCGCCGGTATTCGGGAAGACCAGCAGATCACCGGGCTGCGGCAGCCGCGGCAACCACACCTTGTGATTGCTGACCAGATCGCGTTCCAGGCACAGATGCCCGCCGATGTACACCCCGACCGGCCCGCCGGGATCCTTGACAGGGCGGTCGCCGGATTCGGGTCCGGGCAGCAGCAGCGGATCCACCATCACCTCCTGGTCGGCGGGCGTGATCGTGTCACGCCCGATATCGACGGTCACCACCGTGCTGCCGTCCGCCGTGCGCTTGACGAATTCCACTCCCGCCACCGTGATCCCGGCATGATCGGCCAGCGCCTTCCCCGGTTCGCACCACAGTTCCAGCAGGTTGTCGGCGAGTACCCGGGCCAGCGGTTGCCCGCCCTGGGCGGCCAGTGGCGCGCCGAGCAGGTCGTCGAGCATGCGCGGCCCCGGCATCGTGTTGGCGTATTTGTGGAAGATCGGGATGCCGTGCGCGCCGGTGTCGTCGATCGTGTATCCGAAGGTGTTGCCGGCCCAGCTCATCGGCTCCCCGCGCCCGACGAGCGAATCCCGCAGCGCCAGCGCGTAGCGGTCGAACCGGTCGGCGTCGGCGGTGAACACCTGCCGGAACCCGCCGCCGATATCGAGCACCGTGGGGGCCAGGCCGTGGGCATAGGCGCGTTCGATCCAGTCCAGGCACGCCTCCACCGCCCGCACCCGTTCACCGATGTCTCCGGAATCGAGGTGAAAGGCGAAGCCGCGCAACGTGATCCGGTCTCGGCTCGCGGCCAGTAACGCCAGTTGTTCGGCCACCTCGTCGGGGCCGATGCCGAATCGGCTCACCGCCGGCTGTCCGCCGGGGACGGGGAAGCCGCTCAGCCGCAACAGCACCGGGATCGGCGCGGACGAGGTGGCCAGGCCGGCCAGCTCGCGCAATTCCCACGGATTGTCCACGTTCACCGTCACACCGGAACCGGCGAGTGCGGTGAGCAATCGCCTGCCCTTCGGTCCGGTCACCTCGATATCGCCGGGCGCGAAACCCACCTCGCGGGCCGCGGCGAGTTCCTGCGCCGAGGCGACGTCGACGCCGATACCGGCTCGGTGCGCGGTCGCCAGTAACGCTGTCGAATGATTCACCTTGTGCGCGTAGCAGATCCGATGCCGTAGCCGATGCCGCACCGGTACGGCCCGCAGTCGTCGCAGATTGTCGAGATAGACCTGCGGGAACAGCAGATGCGCGGGTGTGCCGAACCGGGCGACGGCCGCGGTGAGGGCGTGCGGGCAGTCGAGGTAGGCGCGGACCAGGGGATGCAGCAGCGCCGGTAACGCGGGCGGTGCGCTCATCCCGCCGGGTCCGGGGCCGCGAGGGTCGGGTTGTAACCGCTGTCGCGCAACGCTTCGAAGGCCCGGTGCCGGTTGCGGGGGCTGCGGAATTCGGCGCGCACCCGCTTGCTGGTCAGATCGATCTCGTGCACCGCGATCTGCATCGATTCCAGCACGCCGCCGATGGTGCGCACACAATGTTTGCAGTTCATATCCGGCACATAGAACAGATGCTCGGCCGCTCCCGCGAGATCGCCTGTGGCATCGGCTGTTTCGACGATGTCGAGTCCGGCCACGGTGTGGGTGAACAGGTCCACGAACCGATCGACCACCTCGGGCAGCAGACTGTAGTGTTCGCCGTCGATGCGATGCGGCATCGCCGCCAGGCACGACGGGCGCACTCCCGCCGGCAGCAGTGCGTATTGGCGTGAGATGAGGTCGAGTTCGTCGTGATACTTGCCGATGGCCGCCTCCACCGACAGGTTTTCCTCGGTCGTGGCGCGCCGCATCACGGTGTGGGCGTCGTGGATGGTGGCGTCCTTCATCGCGCGCAGGGTGGCGATGGTGTCGGCGGTGTAGCGGACGGTGCCGTCGGGCTGGGTGTCGAAGGCGGCCGCGATCATGCCGCGCCGATAGGTGGAGGCCTGCTGCTCCCAGTACCAGCGGGTGGCGACCGCGGCGAAAATGCCGGAATCGCGCAGCCCGCGGGCGAATTCGGTGGCGGTCCGGTACGGAGTCGCGGCGGCGAGCAGCGCGTGCTGTGCCAGTGCCCGGCCGGTGGCTTCGATACCGACGCGGAAGATGTCGATCGCATCCTGATCGGTGGTGGTCGCGCCCAGCACCGCGCGATCGTGCGGGGTGAGCGCGGCGATCCGTTCGGCCAGTGCGGTATCGGCCTCGAGGCTGTGCCACAGGGCCAGCACGGTTTCGCGGACCGCGACCGGCACGATCGGCCCGAGACCACCGGCGCGAACGTGGCCGGTATTGGGTATGCCGTCGCTGTCGGTCCATACCACCCGATGGGTGGCGCTGGTGACCTGATCGGCACGGCACGGGCGCATGAACGATTCCAGATACATCCGCTGCGACAGCGTCAGGTGGCTGCCCGGCTCGGGTCGCACCGGCGTGCGGGTCACCGCGATGGTGCGCGCCGCCGTGGGTGCGGCGGTGGTGAACAGGCCGGGTCGGGCCAGTTCGGCGAGAATCCGGGACGCGCTGCGGCGGTCGTAATCCGCTGCGTTGCCTTCGGGTGCGCTGCCGGCGTCGGACCCGGACTCCGGTTCGGGGGCGGCGGTGGAGACGGCTGCGGCGGTTTCGCGGCGTGTGGTCATCGGACCTCCGTGGCGATGGTGGTGAGGCAACCGAGGAAACGGTCGATCTCCTCGGCCGTGGTGTAGACGTGAGTACTCACACGCACCGAATCAGTCTCGGCCGCAACCATTTCGGCGTCGTCGCTCGCGGTGCCGGTGGGGACGCAGTGCGCGCCGGTGCGCACCAGGAAACCCAGTTCCGCGAGCACGAAGCCGAGATCGGTGGCGGTGATCCCGTCGAGGGTGAACGACACGATGCCGTACCCGGTGTCGCAGGGGGCGTGGCCGGGGCCGGGCAGCAGGCGCAGCCCGGGTAGTGCGCGCATGCCGTCGAGGAGGCGGCGGGTCAGCATCCGGTTGTGCCGTTCGACGGTGTCGATGCCGATCGAGTCGAGTACCCGCAGGGCGGCGCCGAGAGCGAGGATGCCCGGGATGTTGTGGGTTCCGCCTTCGAGTCGATGCGGCATCCGAGCCGGCAGCAGCGCCGAATCGCGCACGCTGACACCGGAGTTGCCGCCCGGCAGGAACGGGCTCAGCTGGTCGTGGATGCGGCGGTGGCAGAACAGCACCCCCGTGCCGGGCGCGGCGAACATCTTGTGCGCCGACAGCACCGCGAAATCCGCGCCCAGCTCACGCACATCGATCGGGATGTGCCCGGCGCTCTGGCTGCAGTCGAAACATACGGCCACCCGTGGGTCGATGCGGCCGCGCAGCTCCTCGAGAGTGGTGCGCGCGCCGTAGACGTGGTGCAGATGGCTGAGGGTCAGCAGCCGGGTGCGCGGCCCGAGTTTGGCGGCGATGTCGTCGATATCGGCCTCGCCCAGTGCGGTGGTCCGATAGGGGACCAGCCGCACCCGGCGGCCGAAGTGGGCGAGTGTGGCCCGCAGCTGCAGCCACGGATACACGTTGGAGGCGTGATCGCGTGGGCTGTAGAGGATTTCGTCGCCGTCGGCGAGGGTGGTCAGCCCCCAGGCGAGGGCGACCGCGTTGAGGCCGGCCGTGGCGCCCGCGGTGAACACCACCTCGTCCGGCTCGGCGTGCAGGAAGCGGGCGGTATCGGCGCGGACCTGTTCGATCGCGCGCGTCAGCGTCGTCGCCCACGGGTAGGTGCCACGGCCGGAATTGGCGGTGTGGCGGCGGTGATAGCCCTCGATCGCCTCGATCACCGGCAGCGGTTTCTGCGTGGTCGCGGCGCTGTCCAGATAGACCGGTCCGTCGCCGGTGAGCGCGGGGAAGAGATCGCGGACGGCCGCCGGGGCGGTGGCCTCGCCGACCGGGCGGCAAGGCGAACACGCAGGGGGTGAGGAGATCCGGGCGATGGAGTGCGCGGGAGTGGGTGCGGAGGCCGGGGCGCTCGCCGGGTGGGCGTGCGCGGGCCGAGGGATCGGCGACCGCAACGTGACGCTCCCTTCGGCTCGTACGCTGGCGACCACATCCACGATACCTATCGCCGCGGTCTCCTTCGAAGCCGGTCGCGGACAACGCTTTTCACCGGTCGATCGTCCAGAACCGCGAATCGTGGCCGGAGCAGGCCGGTTTCGCGATCAGTTGCCGGCCGGGTCGGGACCGCCGGGATTGCACATCGCCTGGACGGTGGCCTGGTAGCCGACGGCCGGGCGCCACGGTTCCAGATTCCAGCTCGGCTTGTTCGGTGCGACCATTCGCGCCCACACCCAATGGCATTGGAACTGGTCGTACATGCCGGGCGAATCGGCGTCGGGGGAGTCGGCGAGCACCTCCGACCAGGCGCGGTCCAGGGCGGTGGGGAATTGGTCGGCGCGACCGGCGGCGGTCGGATAGACGTGCAGGCGGCGGCCGTCGGGGTCGTCGGTCCATTCGGTGTGATCGATCAGCGGGCTGCCTGCGAACGGATCGGTGGTGGGTTCGGCGGGCGGCGCGCTCGTCGGTGCCTCGGAGGTGCGCACGGCAGTGGTCGTGGTTGCGGGCGCGGGGGATTCGGTGCTCGCCGAGTCGTCACCGCATCCGGCGACCGCGAACACGGCCGACACCACCAACGCTGCCGCCGCGGCCCCTCGCGGCCCGCGACCGGGTGCTCGTCGTGCCCCCGACCTCATCCGCGTCCCTTTCGACGTCGCGATCCACCGTCGCCGCTCACGCTACCCGCCACGCCCGGGCGCACCGGAACCGGCGGGGCCGCCCGCCCGTGTTGCCCGAATACCGCCGGGAGTCGACGTAGAGTGGGAGGGTGGCCGCTCAGTTGACCAAGGGACAGGTGGATCGTCTGACCCACGACGAGGTCGTCGTATCCGTCCGGCACAGCGAACCCGTCGATGTCTCGGCGCTGCTGCTGAATTCGGCCGGCAGGGTCCGTGACGAAACCGATCTGATTTTCTACAACCAGCCCGCAGCGCACGGGGTGCGCCTGGCCTCCGGCCGCCCGGAGTTGTCGATCGGATTGCGTTCGCTCCCACCGGAAATCGAGCATGTGCGCATCGTGGCCTCGCTCGAGGATCAGCAGGATCGCTTCGGCGATTACGCGCCGCCGCAGCTGATCGTGGCCGATTCGAGCGGAAATGCGGTGTACGAGTACACCGTCGACGGCCTGGGTGAGGAACCGGCGGTGATCGTCGCCGATCTGGACCGTGTCGGCAGCACCTGGCAGGTGCGCCCGCTCGGGCACGGATTCCCGGCCGGGTTCGCGGCGCTGGTGACCGCGCACGGTGTCGCGGTGGGCGGCGGGGCCGACGAGTTGCCCTATCGCGGACCGGCGGTGCTGGCGCCCGGTCAGGAGGTGGCGCTCAGCCAGATCCGCAAGGGTGAGCTGTCGATGGTGAAGATGGGTGTCGGATGGGATCCGATGAAGGTGCACGGCCCGCGCGGGCTGCGCGCCCTCGAGATCGACCTGGACGCCTCGGCGCTGCTGTTCGTCGGGCAGACACTCGTGGATGTGGCGTTCTACCAGCAGCTTTCCTCCCGTGACGGTGCGGTGCGCCACTCCGGGGACAACCTGACCGGCGACGGTAAGGGCGACGACGAGGTCATCACCGTGGACCTGGCCCGGCTGCCGGCGCAGGTGACGTCGGTGGTCTTCGTGGTCACCTCCTATGCGGGGCATACCTTCGAACGCATCCGAAACGGCTACTGGCGCATGATCGACGGTTCCTCGACCGCCGAGCTGGCGCGGGGCAATCTGCGCGGCGGTGGGCCGCACACCGGCATGGTGGTGGCGAAGGTGTATCGCGACGGCGGCGTGTGGCGGGTGGCCTCGATCGGCGCCCCCATCCAGGCCGGGCATCCGGTGGAGGCCGTCCCGCTGGTGACACCGACGCTGTGAGCCGTGCCGCGAGCCAGTGATTTGCCAGGGCTGGTGTGCGCGGCCCCGCATCCCTACTATGACCTCTCGCGGGACCGGCCCAGGAAAGCGGGGGCTTGTCCGGCACAATCGGTACCTGGATGGTGGCGGTACCCATCGGCTGTGCCCCGCGGGTGTGGCCGATGTGGGTGTTGAGGAGAGTGGACCGTAGGGGCGAGATGACAGCACCGGCAGTGAAATGTCTTGTCTGGGAACTGGACAACACCATGTGGGACGGTGTGGTCTGCGATTCGACCAGTGGTGCACTGCGCCCGGACGCGGTGCGGGCGCTGCATACGCTGACCGGCCGGGGCGTGATGCACGCCGTGGCCAGCCGCGGCGAATGGTCCTGGACGACCGACAAATTGGAACGTCACGGCCTGCACGGGCTGTTCGCCGCCGTCGAGGTCGGGTGGGGTCGCAAATCGGCGGCGATCACGCGGATCGCGGCACAGTTGCGGATCGAACTCGACGCGATCGGCTACATCGACGCCGAGGCCATGGAACGCAGCGAGGTCGCCCACGCGCTACCGCAGGTGCGCTGCTATGCCGGACGTCACGTCGATGTGCTCACCGCGCTGCAGGAATTCCGGGCGCCGCTGACCTCGGCGCCGCCGCCGACCTCGCCGATGGGCTTCGCCCACATCTCCGCGAACTGAACCGGCCGCCGCGGCGACAGATCGCCACGGCGGCCGGATCGCGGGTGCGGGTGAATCAGGCGCTGTCGCGCTTGATTTCGACGATCGGCAGCACCAGCGCCGCCGGCGCCGAGGCCGGAACCACCGGCTGCCGCGGCGCGACCGGGGAAATGCGCTGGTAGGGGCTGTCCTGCGGCGGGCGGGTGTCCTTTTCGCCCTTGTTCGGCCACAGTGCGGCCGCCCGTTCGGCCTGCGCGGTGATCGTCAGCGACGGGTTCACACCGAGGTTCGCCGACACCGCCGCGCCGTCGACCACACTCAGCGTCGGATAGCCGTAGACGCGGTGGTAGGGGTCGATGACACCGTGGTCGGCGTCGGCGCCGATCACCGCGCCGCCCAGGAAGTGGGCGGTCAGCGGGATGTTGAACACCTCGCCCCAGGTGCCGCCCGCGGTGCCGCCGATCTTCTCCGCCACGCGGCGGGTCACATCGTTGCCGGCCGGGATCCAGGTCGGATTCGGTTCGCCGTGGCCCTGTTTGGAGGTCAGCTTGCGGCCGAACACACCGCGCTTGGTGTAGGTGGTGATGGAGTTGTCCAGATGCTGCATCACCAGCGAGATGACCGTGCGCTCGCTCCAGTTGCGCACGCTGAGCATCCGCAGCAGGGTCAGCGGATGGCGCAGCACTTCCAGCAGGAACCGCAGCCAGCGCGGGATCCGGCCGCCGCCGTCGACCATCAGCGTCTGCAGCAGCCCCATCGAATTGGATCCCTTGCCGTAGCGGACCGGTTCGATGTGGGTGTCGGGGGTGGGGTGGATGGAGGAGGTGATGGCCACACCGCGGGTGAAGTCGCGCTCGGGGTCCACCGTCGGGGTCGCCGCGCCCAGAATGGATTCGGAGTTGGTGCGGGTCAGCTCGCCCAGCCGCGGCGACAGTTGCGGCAGAATTCCCTTGTCGCGCATGTCGAACAGCAGCTTCTGGGTGCCGCGGGTGCCGGCGGCGAGGACGACGTGTCCGGCCGTGTAGGAGGCCGGTGATCTGCGGATCTTCGCGCCGGTGCGGCGGGTGTCGACCTGCCAGCTGCCGTCGGGCAGCGGCCGCACCGCGGTGACCGTGGTCAGCGGCAGCACCTGCGCACCGGCCTGCTCGGCCAGATACAGGTAGTTCTTCACCAGCGTGTTCTTGGCGCCGTGGCGGCAGCCGGTCATACATTCGCCGCATTCCAGGCAGCCGGTGCGCTGCGGGCCGGCACCGCCGAAATACGGGTCGTCCACGGTTTTTCCGGGCTCGCCGAAGAACACGCCCACCGGGGTCTGCACGAAGGTGTCACCGACGCCCATGTCGTCGGCGACCTGCTTGAACACCTCGTCGGCGGGGGTGATGTGCGGATTGCGCACCACGCCCAGCATCTTGGTGGCCTGCTCGTAGTAGGGCGTCAGTTCGGCGCGCCAATCGGTGATGTCGCGCCACTGGTTGTCCTGGAAGAACGGTTCCGGCGGCACGTAGAGGGTGTTGGCGTAGTTGAGCGAGCCGCCACCGACGCCCGCGCCGCCGAGGATCAGCACATCGCGCAGTAGGTGGATGCGCTGGATGCCGTAGCAGCCCAGGGCGGGAGCCCACAGGAATTTGCGGAGGTCCCAGCTGGTTTCGGGCAGTTCGTCGTCGGCGAAGCGGCGACCGGCCTCGAGAATGCCGACCCGGTAACCCTTCTCGACCAGCCGCAGCGCGGTGACGCTGCCGCCGAATCCGGAGCCGACGATCAGGACGTCGAAATCGGTGTCGCGCGCGGTCATGGCCGCTCCTGCCGGGTGCGGGCAACCCGCAACCGGTCGGCCCCGTGAACGGGCTGCGCATGGTGTCTCATCGGGCCTCCGTGAGTGTGTGTCGCCGGTGACGAATATCAACGCTACTACCGAGTAGTTTAGGTGTGTCCCCCGGTATCCCTAAACAATGTCGCGCCTGCTCATGGCGCGGATCGAGGGAAAATCGGCGCGTGACCGCAGGGCCGGCGCGGCAGGTCCGGCCGAGTTTCGGTGCGGGTCGGCGGCGACGGCGGGGCGAGCGGCGATCTCGAATCGATCAGGTGTCGATCTCCTCGCTTTTGTTCGCCGGTCGGTGGCCGGGCACGCTCATTACCGGCGGGTAACAGTAATCTGCGTCACGATTTGTGACAAGTACGACTCGCATCGCCAGATCGCCGATCACTCTGGTAAGCACCGCTCTCTGTATGGCAGGGTGGGGGTATGAGCACTCCCCGATCCCGCGCCCGCGCCCGCACGATGGACGAGATCGTGCGCATCGGCCGTGACCATCTGGCGGTACACGGCGCCGCGGCGCTGTCGCTGCGCGCTGTCGCCCGCGACCTCGGCGTGGTCTCCTCGGCGGTGTACCGCTACGTGCGCAGCCGCGACGAACTGCTGACCATGCTCGTCGTCGACGGCTACACCGAACTGGCCGACGCCGTCGACGCCGCCCTGGCGGGCGCACCCGCCGACGGCGCCGCCCGGCTGCGGGTGCTGGCCCATGCCGTGCGCGACTGGGCGCTGGCCGAACCGGCCCGCTACGGCCTGCTGTTCGGGACTCCCGTCCCTGGCTACGACGCACCCGCCCAGGAGACGACCGCTCCCGGCACCCGGGTGATCGGATCACTGCTCGCGATCGTCGAAAACGCCTGTCGCGCAGGAGAGCTCACGACGCCGGACCCCGTCCCGGCGACCCCGGCCGAACTGGCCGCCGACATCGAGCGCATCCGGGCCGAATTCGGGCTGGAGCTGCCGGACTGGGCGATGGTGCGCACGCTGACGGTGTGGACCGGCCTGTTCGGCGCGGTGAGCTTCGACGTGTTCGACATGTACGGCGCGCAGACCTTCACCGATCGCACCCAGGTTTTCGACATCCACCTGGACAATCTGTGCGCGATCCTCGGATTCCGCGCTGCCCCAGCGGACTAGCCTGCGCGGCGGGTATGCATTCGTGACCGCCATCGTGCAGGATGTCACAACCCGATAAAGCTCATTCTCAGCTTTCCCATATCCGGGAATGAAAGACTGAACGGCGAAATGAACGACGAAACCGAACCGATCCCGGTGGTGGATCCCCGCGGCGGCAGCGGCCGATCGCGGCACGCGCGACCCGACGACGAGTCGCCGCAAGATCGGTCCGGTCGACATAGCCCCCGCACGGTCCGGGCGGCCACCCCGCCCTGGAGTCGCGGCATGGCCGCACCCGCCGACCAGCGCGACAGCGAACGCACCCGCCGAGCAGCCCCGCCGCCACATCGTCCGGGACGACGGGAACAACCCGACGCCGCCGCCGAACCGAGCCCCCGGCGTCGTCCCGCACCCGCGCAGGCCCTCGCACCCGAACGCGGCGACACCGAACCGCGGCGCCGAGCCACCCGCGCCGCACCGACCGCTGCCGGCGCCGCGACAGAGACCGTGGCCGCCGCCGAAGGCGCCGCGCCGCCGCCGAATCGGCGGGCCCGCCGCGCCCGCACCGCACCGCCGCCGCGCCCGAATCGCGGGGGTAAGGCCGTGCGGGTCGGTGGTCGTGTGCTGGCCGCGGTCACGGCCGTGGTCGTGGTCAGCGGCACCGGCCTGGCCTACTACACCGAACGCAGCGTCGATCAGGGTTTCACCCGGTCCAATGCGATCAGCGAGGCCGATGCCGCCGCCCTCGACGGCGATCTGAACATCCTGTTGATCGGCCTGGACACCCGCAAGGACCAGAACGGCAACGACCTGCCCAAGAACATCCTCGACCAATTGCACGCCGGTGACGGCAGCGAAGGCGGCTACAACGCGAATTCGCTGATCCTGGTGCACATTCCGAAGGATCTGAAGAAGGTCACCGCCTTCTCCATCCCGCGCGACGACTACGTCGCGGTCTCGGGCATCCCCGGCTACGACCACGCCAAGATCAAGGAGGCCTACGGGCTGAAAAAGGCCTCGGTGGAACAGAAGCTGGAGAATCAGGGCGTCAAGGACAAGGTCGAACTCGAACGCCAGGGCCGCGAGGCCGGGCGCGAATCGATCGTGCAGACGGTCAAACAGCTCACCGGAGTGCCGATCAACCGGTTCGCCGAGATCTCGCTGGTCGGCTTCTACGATCTGGCCAATATCCTCGGCGGCGTCGACGTATGTCTCAACCACGCCGTCGACGACGAGTACTACTCCGGCGCGGTGTTTCCCGCGGGCCGCCAGCATCTCGACGCCGCCAACGCGCTGTCGTTCGTGCGTCAGCGGCACGGCCTCGACAACGGCGACCTCGACCGCACCCACCGCCAGCAGGCATTCCTGACCTCGGTCGCCAAACAGCTCAAGGATTCGGGCACGCTCACCAATATCGGCAAACTGCAGGACCTGATCAGCGCGGCGCAGAACGACATCGTGCTGTCGCAGGGCTGGAACCTGCTCGACTTCGCCCAGACCCTCGGCCGCGCCGGATCCATCCCGATCGAATTCCAGACCCTGCCGGTGAAGGCGTACGACACCGTCGACGGCCAGGACGTCAACATCGTCGACCCGGCCGCTATCAAGAAGACCGTGCGCACCGCCTTCGGCGTGGCCGAACCACAATCGAGCGCCCCGACCACCACCCCCACCAGCACCATCGACGTCGTCAACGCCGGCGGCGCGAGCGGCATGGCGGCCAAGGTGTCCACCGCGCTGGTGGACAAGGGCTTCCGCAAGGGCAATGTCGGGAACGCCACCTACAGCGACGGATCCAGTTCGGTCGTGTACTTCGGCTCCGGCGCCGACACCGACGCCACCCAGGCCGCCGACATGCTGGGCGGATTGCCCACGGCCGCATCGAAATCCCTCGATCCGGGGACGGTGAAGATCGTGATCGGCAGCGACTTCAGCATGCCCGACAGCCTCACCTCGTCCTCGGCGTCCTCAGTGACGACCACCGACCCCACCACCGGGCTCACCACGACCACCAGCGGCGGCAGTTCGGCGTCGACCACCGCCACCACCGACGATCGTCCCGACTCCGGTAAACCGGTCACCACCAGCATCGGATCCGACATACCCTGCGTGAACTGAGGCGCCGCGGCGGCGGCCGTCTACGATTCCCCGGTGACCGGATACGACGACGCATACGACCATCTCGACACCTCCCGGCTGCCCGAGCGGCAGCGCCGCATCCTCGGCGTGATCCGGGATGCGGTGCAGCGCAACGGGTATGCGCCGTCGTCTCGGGAGATCGCGGCCGCCGTCGGACTGAAATCGGGCTCGTCGGTGTCGAAACACCTGAAGGATCTCGAGGACAAGGGATTCCTGCGCCGCAGTGCCAGTGTCTCCCGGCCCATCGACGTGCGCCTGTTCCTCGCCCCCGCCGAAAGCCATGGCGGCGAACAGGATTCGGTGATCGTGCCGGTGGTCGGCGATATCGCCGCCGGCGCCCCGATCCTCGCCGAGGAACACGCCGACGACCAGCTCACCCTGTCGCGGCAACTGGTCGGGCGCGGAACCGTATTCGGGCTGCGAGTGCGCGGTGATTCGATGATCGACGCCGCGATCTGCGACGGCGACATCGTGGTCGTGCGCCGCCAGCACGAAGCGCATTCCGGGGACATCGTGGCCGCGATGATCGACGACGAGGCCACCGTGAAGGTCTATCGCCGGCGCAACGGCCATGTCTACCTCGAACCCCGCAACCCCGCCTACGACGTCATCGACGGCGACCGTGCGGTCGTGCTCGGCAAAGTCGTGTCCGTGATGCGACGAATGTGACGACCTGCTCGACGCGCCCGCCTAACCGATCGCCAAACGGTTGCCGCTGAATTAGTCTGCCCAAGCAGGGGAACGCGCAAGACCGAACGGGATTCGGAGGTGCACGTGGCGAGCAGTACTCGGGCAGGCAGATCGGCGGTGCGAGAGCGGGTACGCGGGAGCACCCGGATCGCGACGGTCGCGGCCGCGGCGGTGCTGGCCGCGGTATCGGCGACCATGGCGGCCGGACCGGCCGCCGCCGCGGGCGATCCGGTCGTCGATTCCGGTGCCCCGCTGGCACATCCGGTATCCGCCGACGGATCCAAGATCGTCGACTTCTCGGTCGTCGACGGCCGCAACGTCACCTTCAAGGTGTACTCCGCAGCCATGGACAAACCGATCACGATCAACGTGCAGCGGCCCGCCGACGCCTCCACACCGCGCCCGGTGCTGTATCTGCTCAACGGCGCCGGCGGTGGTGAGGACAGCGCCACCTGGGACAACAAGGCCCCCGACGCGCTGAAGTTCCTCGCCGACAAGGACGTCAACGTCGTCCAGCCCGTCGGCGGCGCCTGGAGCTACTACACCGATTGGCGCGCACCGGATCCGAAGCTGGGCGTCAACAAGTGGCGGACGTTCTTCACCGAGGAACTGCCGCCCATCATCGACGGCGCCCTGGGCACCAACGGACTCAACGCCATCGCCGGGCTGTCCACCTCCGGCACCTCGGTGCTGCAGTTGCCGATCGCCAAACCCGGCCTGTACAAATCCGTTGCCGCCTACAGCGGTTGCGCCCAGATCAGCGACCCCGTGGGCTACACCGCGGTCAATCTCGCGGTCAACGTGTGGGGCGGCGGCAACACCGTGAACATGTATGGGCCGCAGAACGATCCGATGTGGGCCGCCAACGATCCCTACGTGCACGCCGACCAGCTGCGCGGGCTCAACCTGTTCATCTCCAGTGGATCCGGACTGCCCGGGCAGTGGGACACGCTCAACGGGCCCTACACGCTGCCCGGACCGGGCGGCCTGGCCAATCAAGTGATCATCGGCGGCGTGATCGAGGCCGCGGTCAACTACTGCAGCCACAACCTGCAGGCCAAGCTCAACGGTCTCGGCATTCCGGCGACCTACGACTTCACTCCGACCGGAACCCATTCCTGGGGCTACTGGCACGACGCGCTGATCCAGTCGTGGCCGGTCCTCGCGGCCGGGCTGCAACTTCCCGCCTGAGCGGCGAACGCCTGGTTCGGGGCTGCCCGACAGCTCATCGATCCACTGCCGCGAGAAGTTCGGCGGTCGCGTTCCACAGCCGTGCGGCCAGCTCCTCGTCGAGACCGGCCTTGCCTTGCCGGCCGACCGCCGGATAGCCACGCAGGCCTCCCGGCCCGTCCGGCCCGACGTACGCATTGCCGACAACGTCCTGAGTCGCGGCGTACAGCACCGACAGCGCACCACGCTCAGGCGAATTGGTCAGGAATGTGAACCGGTTGACGAGGTTCGCCCGGGAGTGCGCGGCCAGACCGGTACGAGCGATACCGGGACTGGCGAGCACCGAGCGGACCCGGCTGCCGTCAGCGGTCAGCCGGCGTTGCAGTTCCAGCGAGAACAACACGACACCGAGCTTCGATGCCCGGTAGGCCGCCATCGCGTCGTATTTGCGCGTGCGCCAGTCCACATCGGCCAGGTCGATCTTGCCCTGCCGGTGCAGCTGACTGGTCACATGCACCACACGATCGGTGATGTGGTCGAGCAACATGGTGGTCAGCAGGAAGGGACCGATGTAGTTGGTGGCCGTCTGCTGATCGAGGCCGTCCCGGGTACGTGCGGCGGGGATGTCCATCACACCCGCATTGTTGATCAGGATGTCGAGGTCGCCGGACCACGCCTCGGCGAAGGCGCGCACCGAGCCGAGCTCCGCGACATCGAGCGGTCGGACGTCGAAGATGCCGGGGAGGTCCGCGACGGCGCGGCGGGCCCGCTGCGTGTCACGCACACCCAGCACGACGTGTGCTCCGGCACCGGCGAGTTCTCGCGCGGTGATCAGGCCCAGCCCGCGGCCGGCGCCGGTGATCACCACCGTCCGTCCTGTCATGTCGGGAAGTTCGTTTCTGCTCCATGTGGCCATACGTCCGCACTCCGTTGTTCGTTGTTCGCTGTTCGAATGCCGTGCTCGTCGGAAGCGACCGGTGATCGCTGTGATCAGTGAATGCGCCGCCGTCCGGCCGCGGAAGGACACACACAACCACTGAACGAGAGGTCGCGGCTGAGCGGCGCCGGACGGATCAGAATGCACATCATGGATCGTGGGTTCGACCGTTCATCGCTGGGCGCTTTCTTGCGGGCTCGGCGAGCGTCTCTGCAACCGGAAGACGTCGGGCTGCGCCGGGGGCCGCGGCGGCGCGCACCCGGGCTGCGGCGCGAAGAGGTGGCCGAGCTGTGCGCCATGTCCGCGGACTACTTCGCACGGCTGGAACGCGGCGACGGGCCGCTACCATCACAGAGCATGCTCGCGGCCATCGCCCGCGGCCTGCGGCTCACCCCGGACGAACGCGATCACCTGTTCCTGCTCACGGGGTACCGCACAGTTCGCCGCGACCTGCAGGTTCAGCATGTGAGTCCCGGATTGATGCGCGTGATGGACGGCCTCCGCGACATGCCGGCGCAGGTGATGGGGCCGTTGGGGGAAACGTTGCTGCAGACCGCGTCCGCGGTGGCCCTGCTGGGCACACAGACGGGGTACACCGGCCGCGCGCGTAGCGCGGCGTTCCGCTGGTTCACCGATCCGGCCGCGCGTGCGCGCTACCACCCCGACGATCACGACATGACCAGCCGGGCCAATGTGGCGCAGCTTCGCGCGGCGCTCACCCGGGACGGGCCCGGCTCGCCGGCGGCAGATCTCGTCGAGTTTCTGCGTGAGACCAACAACGAGTTCGCCCGATTGTGGGACCGGCACGAGGTGGGCCTGCGTTCCAGCGACACCAAGCGATTCGTCCACCCCGAGATCGGGCGGCTGGACCTTTACTGCCAGCTTCTGCTCGAGCCGGATCAAGGACAGGCGCTTCTCATTTTCACCGCTACCCCGGGTACCGAGGACCAGCAGAAGCTCGCGTTGCTGAAGGTGCTGGGCGTCGAAAAATTCACGGTCTCCCTCGAGTGAGAGGGCAGGGGTCCGCAGACCGGTGACCCGCGCGCCCTGGCCGCGGTATCTCCGTATGCGGAATCGATCGCGTGGTGCGCCCGCCGAGACGGGTGGTTACGGGCTCGCTGTGGCGGCCGGATCCGCGCCCGGCAACATCACCGGCTCGTCGCAACTGGCCGGAGGATCGACCTGGGAACAGGCGACGGGGGCGCGGGTGGGCCGGTAATCGGCGGGCACCCCGCCCGCGCGCACGAGCGAGGCGAACACCTCCACCGCGTCGGTGGGCCGGCGCACCAGATCCGGATCGGAGATGACATCGACGGTGAAGAGGCCGAAACGGGGTGTGTAGCTGCCCCATTCGTAGTTGTCGGTGAGGCTCCAATAGTTGTAGCCGCGCACATCGATACCGTCGGCCTTGGCGCGCTGGATCCAGTACACGGTGTCGCGCAACTGGTCGGCGCGAGTGTAGCCGTCCGGGCGGGGTTTACCGTTCTCGGTCGGCATCCCGTTCTCCACCACGTACAGCGGTTTGCCGGGGAACTGGCGGGCATAGCGGCGCAGCGCGTAGTAGACGCCCTCGGTCTGCAGCGGCAACTCCCACATCGCGGGCGCACCGGCCGAGGTCGCCGACGAGCCGTCCGCGGCCGGGGTGGGGCCGAAGTAGTAGTCGACGCCGACGAAGTCGAGTTTGTCGCGCACCTTGTCGATATACGGCTGATTCACCTCGGTGTCGGCGCCGGGCACATAGCCGATGTTGCTGGTGACCATCGCCTTCGGATAGGCGGCGTGAATGTCGTCGTAGATTTGATTGTGGGCCTGCGCCAGCCGGTCCATCGCCGCCGGCCACTCCTCGTGCGAGAGGGCGCCGATGCGGATCTCGGTGCCGAGATAGGCGGCCGGTTCGTTGATCGTGACCCAGATCGGATCGCGAGAACCGTAGCGCTGCACCACTTTCCGCGCATTGGCCAGCCAGTCGTCGACCATGCCCTGGTTGCGCCAGCCGCCGCGGTCGGCGGCCCAGCCCGGATACACCCAGTGGTCCAGGGTCAGCATCGGGGTCATACCCGCGGCGTAAACGGCGTCGACGATCCGGTCGTAGCGGGCGAATGCCTGCTCGTCCCATTCGTCGGGATGGGGCTGCACCCGGGCCCATTCGATACTCATGCGGAAGCTCTTGGCGCCCAGCTGCGCGGCGCGCTCGATATCGTCGGCGTAGGTGTCGAGGAAGCGCACCGAATCCCGATACGGTTCGGCCGCCCCGGTCGCGATGTAGCGGGTCCAGTTGCTGTCGGGGGCGTGGCCTTCGGTCTGGAATCCGGATGTGGCCACCCCCCACACGAATTCGGGGCCCAGGGGAGCGAGAGCCGACGCCGCCCGGCGGACGGGGTCGGCGCCCGCGCGGACCGGCAGCAGCAGCGCGGCGGCTGCGGCCAGTCCGGTGGCCAGCACCTGGCGGCGGTTCGGCTCTCGCATCCAGCAATCGTAGCTGTGAGATTGCTGAATTCCGGTGTGCGCAAGGGCGTGTCGAGCGGGCGATCGGCCGCTCGACGCCGGGGTCAGTGCGGCGGTGCGGTGAGGTCGAAGACCTCGAGACCACCGAGGTGTTGCGGCGTGTAGTGCGCCGACACCCAGGCGTAGATGTCGGTGTTGCCGACCGGATGCCACATCTCCGGCTCCGCGTCGGTGGCCGGCGGGTTCGGTGCGGTCGCCGGAGTGTGCGCGCCGCCGGGGGATCGGTGCTGGTCATGCGTTCGCCACGAGTCCGGCAGCTTCATCTCGGGCGCCAGATAGTAGGTGATCCGGTGGTCGCGGATCAGGTCCTGCAATCCCGCCACGGTGGGGACCGGATCTTCGGAAGTGAATCCGCCGATGGCGATCACCGGTGTCCGGCTGGCCAGTTCGAGTCCGGCCGCCGGTCCCGAGCGGTCGATGGCCGCCGACCACGTCGTCTGCGTTGCCCGCAACATCTCCACCAGCTTCGGATCGGTGTCCGTGCCGCCCATCAGCATGCCGATCTGGCGGCGGAACGGATTCAACGCCTGCGGCAGGTCCGGATGCGCCGGCCCGACGACCGGGCTGCCGCCGGTATGCGACTGCGGCAGCGTCGCCACCGCATACGCGCTCGACCCGGCCGTCGCGGCCAGCACACCGGCGCCCACGGCGACCGCGACCGCGCGGGCGGGCACACGTCGCGACAGCACCGGCAGCGCCGTCAGCACGAGAGCGGCGGCGGCCACGACGGTCACCGCGAGGATCGTCCACCGCAGCCACGGCTGCCAGTCCGCATTGCGATCGAGCAGGACGAAGCCCCACACGCCGCCGGCCACAACGAGTCCCGCCGCCCCGGCCCGGCCCCACATCCGATCCCGGCAACGCCACACCTCGGCCAGGCCGAGAACGAAACTGCCGACCACCGCGGGCGCGATGGCCAGGGTGTAGTAGGCGTGCATGCCGCCCTTCATCGCCGAGAACGCCACCCCGTCGATCAGCAGCCACAGCCCGAAAACCAATGCCGCCCCGCGCACGAGGTCGGTGCGCGGATACTTCCGGCGCGTGATCAGCACGACGACGAACCCCAGCACGGCCGCCGGCAGCAGCCACGAGATCTCGAAGCCGATCTCGCCGGTGAACAACCGCTGCGGGCCGGACCCGAAACCGTTGAAGCCGCCGCCACCCATATGCGGCAACTCGTATCCCGGCGGCAGTTCGAAGGGTTTGCGCCCGGCGTGGTTGTGTCCGAGGTAGCGGGCGAAACCGTTGTAACCCAGCACCAGATCCATGAACGTGTTGTCCTTGGAACCGGCCAGATAGGGGCGCGAATCGGCGGGCCACAGAATCGTCAGCAGCACATACCACCCCGACGAGACCACCAGCGCCACCGCCGCGGCCAGCAGGTGCGCGATCCGTTTACCGAAACCCGCCGGCGCCGCCACCAGGTACGCCACACCCAGTGCGGGCAGCACCATCAGGCCCTCGAGCATCTTCGCCAGGAACGCGAAACCCAATGCGACACCGGCCGATACGAGCCAGCGCGGGCTCGCGTGGCGCAACGCGCGCACGGTGCAGTAGGCGGCGGCTGTCATCAGCAGCACCATCACCGCATCCGGATTGTTGAACCGGAACATCAACGCCACCACCGGTGTCAGCGCCAGCAGGAGACCGGCCAGCAGACCCGCGCCGCGGCTGCCGGTGGCGCGGGTGATCGCGCCGTACATCAGCGCGACCGCCGCCACCGCCATCAACGCCTGCGGAACCAGCATGGAGGCACTGGAGAAACCGAACAACTGCCCGGACAACCCCATCACCCACTGCGAGACCGGCGGTTTGTCGACGGTGATGAAGTTGGCCGGATCCAGCGACCCGAACAGCAGCGCCTTCCAGTCCCGCGACCCCGACCACGCCGCCGCCGCGTAGAACCCGTTGCCCATCCCGTTGACGGTGATGTTCCACAGATACGCGGCCGCGGTGGCGGCCAGCAGTACCACCAGCGCGAGCCGGTCCCGGCGCCGCGGCGGTGGCGGATCCGGATCCGGCGGACGCGCCGATTCGGGCGATACGGGCACGGCGGTGTCGGCAGTCGTCACTGTCACCGCGGGAGCGTCTCAGCCCATCCGGTGACCACCCTGTCCGAACCCTTGGAGATTGCTGTGAGTCCGGCGCGATCGGGCGAATCGGGCGTCGAAACCCGTTGTCGCGCGTAGGTGATTCTCAGTCCGGGAGCATGACGTCATCCGGACGCTCGATATCGGGCATCTCGGACTTGACGAATTGCTCGGTGGTCACCCACTGGGTGAAGCCCCACGGGTTGTAGATCTGCAGTTCGCCCGGCCGGGTGGCAACCACGACCACCTGGTGACCGTCACCGTCGCCCTTCGGAGCGAGCCCGATCGGGACGGGTTTGCCCGCAGCCACCGCGGCCTCGATCCGTGGCAGGGCAGCTTGTCGCGCCTCCTCGGTGGACAATTCGGCCATGTGATAGGTGCTGCCGGTGACGGGGTTGAGCAGGCTGTTCACCATCTTCTGGTCGCCTCGTGGATAGGGAGTGAGGTCGGGATCGAAGTTGTCGTCGAATACCCGAACGAGCCGGTCCCGGAATGCCTTCGGGCTGTCGTTGCCTGCGGCCGGGCCGCTCACCGCCGCGGGGCCGGTGCCTGTGGTGACACCCAGCATCAGCACCGGATCGGCATCCAGCCGGGCGATCACGGTGGATGCCGAGGTGCAGTTCCCCCTGTCCTGGGCGTAGGTGGCGGCCTTGGCCACGTCGTCGGGGGCGTAGCTGAGCTCCTGCCGTCCGTCGCGCACGGTTCGGTTGTTCGCGACGTCGTTGACGTGCAGATGTTTCCAGAGCCAATAGCGGTCGTTCCCGTGCTCGTGGATCTGTTCATCGAACGCGGTGATATCGGGCAGCGAGTATCCCGCCGACAGTGCCTCCCACAGGTAAGCCGCCTCCTGCGGAGACTTGGCGTTGCTCACCAGCTTCTCGAACGAGGACCGATCATCGGATGACATCGCCGAGAGCCGCTGCGAGGCACGTACCAATGCCGTCGGAGTGAGGATGTCGTCGGCGGTGCTGGGCGCTCCGCCGGCTTGACCGGTGTAGGCGAGGGTTTCGGCATCGACCGGGTCCATACCGGGCGCTTCGACGGTCCTGGCCCGTGCCGTCCGGGCTGCTGCGCCGACCGACGACGCACACGTTGTTGCCGCGGTTTCGTATGCCTTCGTCGCGGTGATCCGGGTTCGGCAGCTGTCGATGGCGTGCCTGCGGACCTCTTCGTCAGGTTTGTTGTTCAGCTGGGTGTGTGCCTTCGTGAGTCCGTCGACTCCCGTGGTGTCTTGCCGTTGTGTCTCGACCAGTGCGTCCGACCAGATGCGAAGCGCGTCGTTGGCCCAGGTGAACGCCTCGTGTGCATGCCACGCGGCACCGGCGAAGGTCGACACTGCGTCCGCGGCCGTCTCGCCGGCATGACCACGCCACGAGTCCGGCAGCTTGTCTTTTGCGACGCTCTCGAGATCGCTGTGCATGAGCTTGTACGCCGAAGCGGCGTCGGCGAAAGCACGGGCCTGGGCATCGACGGCTGTCGTGGTTCCGGGCAACGCCGGCACCTTGAGCGCGATGTCGATCGCGGCCCGCAGATGACTTCTGTTGAGGCCCAGCTGCATCGACTCCAACGCCAACTCCAGCGCCTTCAGCCGTTCACTTTTCGCGGGCAGCGTGAGGTCCGATGGGATCTCCGAGAATTTGTCATATGAATAGGCATATGCCGTACTGAGCCCACCGACCACCGCGACCTGGGCCAGCGTGCTCGCCACCGAGCCGATACTCCCGGGCAGTCGGGCAGCGAGTGGCGAAACAAGTTTGGCGACGCCGGGCAATTTGCCCAGCAAACCGGGTAGCGCCCGGCCGCCCACCTTGCCGACTTGCCCCACCAGAGCACCCACGCCGGCATCGACCAAGAGGCCGGTACCGGACTGGCCGTCGATCATCCCGGTGAGAACGCCGCCGACTGCTCCGCCGATGAGTGCTGCGCCCGGAATGGGGGCCAGCGAGATAGCGCCGCCGAGCAACCCGGCGCCGACGCGTTGCCAGGTCTTGCTGATCACAAGGGGCTCCACGGCGTGGAGGCGCCGCGGCCGAGGGTGCGCCGCGATCGCAGCACGGCGGCCACCATCTCCAACCACCGTGCGAACGCCTCGTCGCGAGCGACATCGGGTTCGGCGTCGGGGCATGCCGCCGCCACCCAGGAACGAACCATCGCCGTCGGTTCGGTGCCGACCAGTGGTTCGGGCAGCCGCCGGGCATCGGGCAGCCCCACGGCACGCACGCAGCCGGCGAGGAAGGCCACCGGATCAGGCCCCACCCCGACATCCCCCAGTTGCACCGCGGCGGCCACCGCCGCGTCGGCGAGCGCGATGCCTCGATCGTCACTGGTGTTCGACATCGCTCCAGCCACCGCCGACGCGACATCCAGGGTGCGCAGTTCGGCATCGAAGCGCCGGTCGCCGGTCATCCGCTCGGTGGACGGCCCGAAGGTTGGGTGACCGAAGGTACCAGCGACGGCGTCGGATCGGTGCCGCCGATGCTCATGCCGGCATCCTGGTCGGCGTCCTGGTACTCGCGTTTGACCCGAGGTAGCAAGTCCACGATGATGCCGACGGCTTTGGCGGTAATTTCGGTTTCGGTCTCCCATGCACTTCGGAAGTCCGCGCACGCCGCCGCCACCGTGCTGTCACCCAGACCGGAGCCGTCGATGACGGTGTTCTCCAAGTTGTTCAGCAGTCTCGTCAGGCTGTCGTAGGTCAAGACCACCCCGAGGACAGCCGAATCGAAAGAGTCGGGGGCGAGATAGAGCGGCAGGCTTCTGCCATTCCCCAAATCCAAGTCGCCCACGGGCCGATAGTAGGTGTTTCGGCGCGTCTTCCCTGCTGTGGGAATTTCTCCGGGAGAGCATCTCAGCTGATCCGGTGACCTCCTGTCCGAACCTCGGGCGTTGCCGTGAATCCCGGTGCGATCGGGCGAACCGGGCAGACGCACCCGGATCTGCTCGGTCAGTAGCGGCCGAACAGTACCGCCGCGTTGTGGCCGCCGAATCCGAAGGAGTTGTTCATCGCGAACTCGACGTCGGTGTGCCGCGGTTTGTCGTGCACGATGTCGAGCTCGATCCCCGGGTCCTGATTGTCGAGGTTGAGCGTCGGCGGGATGACCTGATCACGCAGTGTCAGCACCGAGATCGCGGCCTCGAGCGCGCCCACCGCACCCACCGAATGCCCGAGTGCCGACTTCGGCGCGTAGACCGCCGGATGGGTGCCGATGGCGGCGGCGATGCCCTTGGCCTCGGCCAGATCGCCGATCGAGGTGCCGGTGGCGTGAGCGTTGACGTGATCGACATCGACGGCGCTCACCCCCGCGGTCTCGATGGCTCGGCGCATCGCCCGGGCACAGCCGAGCCCCTCCGGATCGGGGGCGACCATGTGGTACCCGTCCGCGGTCAATCCGGCGCCGAGCAGCCGGGCCAGCGGTGTCGCCCCGCGCGCCAGCGCATGCTCCTCCGATTCGAGCAGCAGCAGCGCGGCGGCCTCACCGAAGACGAAACCGTCCCGGTCGCGATCGAAGGGCCGCGACGCTCGTTCGGGTTCGTCGACGCGGGAGCTGAGCGCGCGGGCCATGGTGAATCCGGCGATCGCCATCGGGTTGATGTAGCCCTCCACCCCGCCCGCGACGACCATGTCGGCATCGCCCAGCACGATCGAGCGCCACGCGTGCACCAGCGCCTCGTTGCCCGAGGCGCACGCCGACACCGGCGTCACCAGGCTCGCGCGCGCCCCGATGTCCAGTCCGACCACGCCCGAGACGCCGTTGGGCATGCTCATCGGCACCGCGAACGGGGACACCTTGCGGTAGCCGTGTTCGCGCATGGTGTCGTGGGCTTCGACGATGACGTCGGCGCCGCCCAGGCCGGTGCCGATGCAGACGCCGAGGCGGTCCTTGTCGACCTCCGGTGTCCCCGCGGTCTCCCACAGCCGCTGACCCATCGCGTACGACATCTGCTGGACGTAGCACATGCGGCGCTTGCGCACCCGGTCCAGATCGGTGGTGGGGTCGTGGATCAGTTTGCCGCCGATCGCATTGGGCAGATCCTGGCGGATGATGTCCTCGTCGGTGAGGACCTTGATCCCGCTGGCGCCGGAAAGTAGCGCCTGCCAAGTACTTTCGGTATCGGCGCCGATGGAGGTGGTGATCTCAATCGCGGTGACGACTACCTCGCGGAAGCCGCCGTTGCGGGTGTTGAAATTGGTATCGAGCGTACGCACGGTCGTCGATTCCTCACTGTCGGTCCCTCATTTCCCCGGACACGAAACTCGGCGGCACCGGCGACCGCCGACGACCTCGCCGTCATCGGCCGGCCGACCCCGCCGCGGGGGCGGTGGTGCGCCTCGGTCAGCGTAGCCTCCGACCGCTCACGAAGGACCCGAAATGGGGATGCTAGAAATTTGCCGCGGGGGTACCGTTGAGGGTCACGGATGGGTGCGTCCGCAGCGGTGCGCCCGACCGGACGGGCGAGGGGAAGGGCGTGCCCGCGATGACTGTCAACGCTGTTCACGACATTTTTACGGCTCAGTTGGACAACGTGGGGCCGCAGGCGCCACCGGGCGCGGGGGTGACGACGGTACTGCTTCGAAATCTCATCTGGTTGCATTTGCTGGCAACGGCGATCGCGGTCGGTTGCTGGGTCCATCTGGCGAGTCGGCGCGGGGTCGCGCGGGCCACGGTGTCGCGGGTGGCCGTCGGCGTCGTCGCGATCGGGCTGACCACCGCGGGCGCGGGGGAGATCCTCGGCGCGGCCATGCACTGATCGCCCCTCCGCCGCTGCCGCGACTAGACGTAACCAGAAATAACACGTAACCTTCGGGTATCCGGACGGCGAGGTCCGGGCTGACATTCGGACGAAACGGATACCTCAATGACGCGGCATGTCGACGTGTTGATCATCGGTGCGGGCCTGTCCGGCATCGGGATGGCCTGCCATCTCAGCCGGGAGAACACCGGACGCAGCTACGCGATCCTCGAACGGCGCAGCGCGATCGGGGGCACCTGGGACCTGTTCCGCTACCCGGGCATCCGCTCGGACTCCGACATGCTCACCTTCGGCTACGGCTTCCGCCCCTGGATCGGCACCAAGGTGCTCGCCGACGGACCGCACATCCGCCAGTACATCGCCGACACCGCCGAGGAATACGGCGTCACCCGCCACATCCGCTTCGGCCGCAAGGTCGTGAAGTCGAGCTGGTCCAGCACCGAACAGCTGTGGACCACCGAGGCGCTCGACGAACAGACCGGCGACACCGAGACCTACACCAGCAACTTCCTGGTCGGCTGCACCGGCTACTACGACTACGACCAGGGCTTTCGCCCGCAGTTCCCCGGTGAGGAGAACTTCGGCGGGCAGATCGTGCACCCCCAGCACTGGCCCGAGGACCTGGACTACCGCGGCAAGCGGGTCGTCGTCATCGGCTCCGGCGCCACTGCGATCACGCTGGTCCCGGCCATGAGCGAGGACGCCGCGCACGTGACCATGCTGCAGCGTTCGCCCACCTACATCGCGCCGCTGCCGGCCGAGGACCCCGTCGCGGTCGGCATGAAGAAGGCCAAACTGCCCGCCGCGCTGGCCTACAAGACCGGCCGCGCCCGCAATATCGCCCTGCAGCGCGCCAGTTTCGCCCTCTCCCGCAGCAACCCCGCCCTGTCGCGGAAACTGCTCCTGCAGGCCGTGCGGGTCGCCGTCGGGCCGAACGTGGACATGCGCCACTTCAGCCCCAGCTACAACCCGTGGGATCAGCGGCTGTGCATCGTTCCCAACGGGGATCTGTTCAAGGTGCTGCGCAACGGACGCGCCTCCATCGTCACCGACCGGATCGCGACCTTCACCGAAACCGGCATCCGCCTGGAATCCGGCGAGGAACTGCCGGCCGACATCGTGATCAGCGCGACCGGCCTCAACATCCAGATGCTAGGCGGCGCGGCGATCGATGTGGACGGCACCCCGATCGCCACCCGCGATCTGGTCGCCTACAAGGGTGCGCTGATGAGCGGGCTGCCCAACGCCATGATGATCATCGGCTACACCAACGCCTCCTGGACGCTGAAGGCCGATCTCGCCGCCGAATACTTCTGCCGCCTGCTCAATCACATGAAGGCCGAGGGGTATTCGACGTTCGTCGCCGAAGCCGAGGAAGCCGACCGGGCGCCGGAATCGATGATGGGCGGCGCGCTGACCTCCGGCTACATCGCCCGCGGCGACGCGGTCATGCCGCGCCAGGGCCGCCGCGGCCCGTGGAAGGTGATCAACAACTACTACCGCGACCGCGCGCTGCTGCGCAAAGCCGACCTCGAAGACGGCATCCTGCGCTTCGGCACCGGTTCGGCGGCCGCTCGCCCGGTCGTCGAATCCCGTTCCGCCTGAACATCTTCGCGCGGAACACCGTCCGGTCGCGGCAGCGCACGCGACCGGACGGCCCGGGACCTCAGCCCAGCAGATGCGCGGGCGTCGCCAGCGGTTTGGTGTTGGCGACGAATTCACGCCGCAACCGGTGATAGGACTCGCCGTCGCCGAAGAAGTTGCGATGCATATGCGCCAGCTCCTCGGCCCGATACCGCGCCAACGGCCGCACCGCCTCGTCGGCCGCGCGGCGCTGCTTCTTCGCCAGCAGTAGATTCTGCAGTTCCGGTGCGGCCGCGAGGTTTTCGGCCTCGCGCCGAACCTGTGCCCGGAACTGCTCGGTGGAGCCTTCGAACACCTTGTCCACCAAACCCACTCGCGCCGCGGCCCGCGCGCCGACCGGCAGGGTCCGGCTGGTCAGCTGCTCCGCCATCTCCGTGCCCACCCGTTGCGGCAAGGTGTAGGTCCAATACTCCGAACCGTGCAGGCCCATCAGCCGGTAGTGCGGATTGAGCACCACCGATTCCCGGCACCACACGTGGTCGGCGGCCAGGGCCAGCATCACCCCACCGGCGGCGGCATTGCCCGACAGCGCCGCGATCACCAGTTTGTCGGTGGTGGTGAGAATCGCCTCCACCACATCGTCGATCGCGTTGATATTGCGCCACGACTCCTCGGCCGGATCGGCGGCCGCCTCGATCACGTTGAGATGGATGCCGTTGGAGAAGAAGTCGCGCCGCGGCCCCAGCACCAGCACATCCACCGGTCGATCGCAGGCCTCGCGATACGCGGTCAGCAGCCGCCGGCACTGCCGGGTGTCCATCGCCCCACCGGGATAGGCGAATTCGAGATATCCCACGCCGGCGTCCTCGTGGTAGCGCAGCTCCGACCAGGTATCGCGCACCGCCGCCTCGGCGGGGGAGACCGGCACCTCGGGGACTCCGGCGGGCAGATCGGCGCCCAGCGCGTCGGTGGCCGGCATCTTGAACGTCACCGGTCCGCCCGGCACGCGGCGCGGGCGCAGCTGCGGCAACCACACCGCACCGTCGACGGTGGCCCGGCAGATCGCACCGTCGCGGGTGGCGATCACCGCGCCCGGTTCGCCACGCAGCCGGTCCTCGTAATGGCCACCGTGGACGAAGTATTCGCGGCCGAACAGTTCGTCCAGCACACCCGGCTGGGAATCGGCCGCGCGCAGGGTGCGGATCACCGTGGCGGTATCGGCGCTGGCCCAATCGATGCGGCGTACCTGCTGGGTGAGGAACGGCCGCAGCCGGCCGGTGACGTCGGGGCGGTCGTAATCCAGCGGTTCGGGCACGTAGTCGCCGGATGCGAAACGGCGCACCGCCGTCAGCACCGCCTCGACCGCCGCGTCGGACACCTCGTTGCGATACAGCTCGCTCTTACCGCACGGCGCCACATCGAAACCCGCCGACGCCCAGATCGGACCGGCGTCCATCTCCGCCACCGCCTGCAGCACCGTCACACCCCAGCGGGTCGCACCCTCGGTGATGGCCCAGTCCAGCGACGACGGCCCCCGATCGCCCATCGGTCCCGGATGCACGATGAACACCGGATGTTCGGTCCACACATCCTCGGGAATCGCCGTGGTGAGCATCGGCGCCAGAATCAGATCCGGCCGGAAGCGGGCGACCCGGGCACGGAGTAGATCGTCGCCGAGAGCCAACTCGACGCCGACCTCGTGATCGCGTTCCCGCAATTCGGCATGCACTCGCTGGGTGAGACTGTTGAATGCGCTGGCGACCAACAGGATGCGCACGAGCTGTCCTCCATCAGGGTGTTTCGTCGGTCCGTGACCGGACCGCAACATTTGCCCCTCTGAAACTAGCCCCAGTGCCGCGCGCCCGCATACCGGGTGGGTGCGATCAGTGCGGCACGGTCACCGGATCGGCACAGCTGCCCGGAATGTCGACCAGCGAACAGGCCACCGGTCCGCGCGCGGGACGGTAGTCCGCGGAAACACCCCCGGCCCGAGTGATCGCGCGGTAGGCGTCCACGGCGTCGGTGGGGCGGCGGGTCAGAGCGGGGTCGGTCAGCACGTCGACGGTGTACAAGCCGAAGCGCGGTGTGTAGCTGCCCCACTCGTAGTTGTCGGTGATCGACCAGTAGTTGTAGCCCATCACGTCGATGCCGTCGGCTTTGGCGCGCTGGAGCCAGTACACGGTGTCGCGCAGATCGTCGCCGCGGGTGTAACCGTCGGGGCGGGGCGCGCCGTTCTCGGTCGGCATGCCGTTCTCCACTATGTACAGCGGCTTACCGGGGAATCGACGCGAATAGTATTCCAGCGCGTAGTAGATTCCCTCGGGTTGCAGGGGCATCTTCCACAGCTGCTCGAGGTCGCCCGGCGACAGCCGGGCCAGGTCCTGCGGGGTGTGCCCGTAGTAGTAATCGATGCCGACATAGTCGAGTTTCGCGGCGATGGCATCGATCATCGGACCGTTGACCACCGGTTCCGCGGTGCCGACGATGTAGGCGAGGTTGCTGGTCACCATGGCGCCCGGCTGCATCCGGTGGATGTCGTCGTAGATGGTGTTGTGCGCCTGGATCAGTCGCAGCTGCATCGCCGGGACGTCCGCCGGCGACAATCCGCCGTTGCGGGTTTCGTTGACGATGTACATTGCCGGCTCGTTGAGCGTGACCCACAGCGGATTGCGAGAGGCATAGCGCTGCACCACCGTTCGCGCGTTGGCCAGCCAGTCGTCGAGCATCGCCGGATGCGCCCAGCCGCCGCGGTCGGCGGCCCAGCCGGGATACACCCAGTGGTCCAGGGTCAGCATCGGGCGGATGCCGTGTGCGGCCATCATGTCGAGAACGCTGTCGTAGAAGGCGAATCCGGCCGCGTCCCATTCGCCGGGCCGCGGCTGCACCCGTGCCCATTCGACGCTGATGCGGTAGACGCCGACGCCGAGGCCGGCGGCCAGTCCGATATCGGAGCGATAGCCGGTGAAGAAATCGACCGCATCGTGGTAACGGTCGAAGTCGGGATGCGAGGCCACGTACCGGAGCCAGTTGCTGTCGGGCGCATGGCCTTCGCACTGGAATCCGGCGCTGGCCACACCCCACAGGAAGTCACCGCCCAGATTCGGCACGGTGGCCGGCGCGGCGGGACGGGCCCGGGCGAAGGCGGCGGGACCGGCCACGGCGGCGGCGGTCCCGGCGGCGAGCAGACCGAAAGCCTGGCGGCGACTGACGTTGCGCATCGAACTCCTCGGTATCCGGTGGGGCACGCTCCGGCAACGGTAACCCGGTCACCACTCGCGTACGGCCGGTTGCGGCGCAGTCATTCTCACCCGCAATTGGGCAAGTGTCCAGATGTTGCGTAATTCGGTCGAACACTGTCGGTGCGCGCGGCTAGGGTGGCGGCCATGGCCACGCACATGACGCATTGGGGAGCGTTCGACGCCGTCAGCGACGGCGAACGGCTGACCGACGTACGGCCCTGGCCCGGCGATCCCGAGCCCACCCCGCTGATCGGCAATGTGGCTTCGGCGCAGCATCACCCAACCCGCATAGACCGGCCCTACGTCCGGAAATCATGGCTCGAACACGGACCGGGAGCCTCCGGCCGCGGCAGCGATTCCTATGTCCCGGTGAGCTGGGACCGCGCGCTGGATCTGCTCAGCGGCGAATTGCGCCGGGTCTACAGCGAATTCGGCCCCGAAGCCGTCTACGGCGGTTCCTACGGCTGGGCCAGCGCGGGACGATTCCATCACGCCCAGAGCCAGTTGCACCGGTTCCTGAACTGCCTGGGTGGCTACGTCCGTCACGTCAACAGCTACAGCCTGGGCACCTCCACGGTATTGCTGCCCTATGTGCTGGGTCCGCTGTTCGCGCTGCTGGGACGCTTCACCGCCAAATCGGTGATCGCCGAGAACACGGAACTGGTGGTCGCGTTCGGAGGTATCTCGCCGAAGAACGCCGCGGTCAATCCGGGCGGTGTCTCGCGCCACCACACCCGCGACTGGATCGAGCGAGCCCGGCGGCGTGGCTGCCGGTTCGTCACCGTCGCCCCGCTGCGCGACGACACCGCCGAGGTCGCGGAGGCGGAGTGGATCACCCCGCGCCCGGGCACCGACGCCGCGCTGATGCTCGCGCTGGCCCAGGTTCTCGACGCCGACGGCCTGGCCGACACCGCATTCCTGAACTCCCACACCGTCGGCTACGAACAGTTCGCGCACTATCTACGCGGCACGGCCGACGGGGTGGTGAAGGATCCCGTCTGGGCGGCCGCGATCACCGGGGTGCCGGCCGAACGCATCCGGGCGCTGGCACACGAGATGGCCGCGGCGCGCACGCTCGTCACGGTGAGCTGGTCGCTGCAGCGGGCGCAGTACGGGGAGCAACCGACGTGGCTGGGCGTGGTGCTGGCCGCCATGCTGGGCCAGATCGGATTGCCCGGCGGCGGTTTCGGACACGGCTACGGATCCTCGGCGAGCGTCGGCGAACCCACCCGCACCCTGCCGCTGCCGCGACTTCCCCAGGGCGCCAACCCGATCGACCGATTCATCCCCGTCGCGCGCATCGCCGATATGCTGCTCGCACCCGGCACGCCGTTCCGATACGACGGACGTGAGCTGCGCTATCCCGATATCCGCCTGGTCTATTGGGCCGGTGGCAACCCCTTCCATCACCATCAGGACCTGGCGCGCCTGCGCCGCGCCTTCGATCGGCCCGACACCATCGTCGTCCACGACTCGTTCTGGACCGCCACCGCCCGCCACGCCGATATCGTGCTGCCGGCCACCATGACCATCGAACGCGACGACTACGGCACCGGCGACAACGACGGCGTCCTGTTCCCGATGCCGGCCCTCACCCGCCCGTACGGGCAAGCCCGCGACGACTACGACATCCTCGCCGAATTGTCCGAAAGACTCGGCACCGGCAAGGAATTCACCGAGGGACGCACAACAGGCGAATGGCTGCGGCACCTGTACGAGCAATGGTTGTCCGACCTCGGCGAACGCGGACGAGGCTTCCCGGACTTCGACCGGTTCTGGGCCGGTTCCGGTCTCGACCTGCCCGTCGCCGACCCACCGCAGGTGGTGTTCGCGGATTTCCGCGCCGACCCCGGGACGCATCCGCTACCGCCCCCCTCCGGTCGCATCGAGATCTTCTCCGAAACCATCGCCGGGTACGGCTACTCCGACTGCCCCGGCCACCCGATATGGCTCGAACCGGATGAATGGCTGGGCAGCCCTGCGGCACAACGCTTTCCGCTTCAACTGGTCGCCAACCAGCCGCGCACCAAACTGCACAGCCAGCTCGACGTCGGCGCCCACAGCCGATCGGTGAAGATCCGCGACCGCGAACCGGTGCGCCTGCATCCATCGGAGGCCCACTCCCGTGGTCTGGCCGACGGCGATATCGTGCGCCTGTACAACGACCGGGGCTCCTGCCTGGCCGGACTCGTCGTCGACGACGCGGTCGCGCCGGGTATCGCGCAACTGTCCACCGGCGCGTGGTACGATCCGGATCCCGCGGATCCGTCGTTCTGCCGGCACGGCAACCCGAACGTGCTCACCGCGGACCGCCCCTCCTCCACGCTGAGCCAGGGCAGTACGGGACAACTGGCGCTCGTGCAGATCGAGGCCTATCACGGCGCGGTCCCGAACCTGACGGTGCTCACCCCACCGCGGATCGTTTCGGCCTCATCGGACGTTTGCTCTTAATCGCCTGCCGGACAACGACATCCGGCGGGTGCGGTGCACGCCCATGTGCCGGGCTCCAGCCTCAGTCTTTTCGGCCGGTCAACGCCAAGCTGGTACCGAGTCCGATCATCATGAGCCCACCGGCACCTCCGACGGCGGCCAGTCGTCGGGGCGAGCGCGCGAACCAGGCGCGCGCTGTCCCGGCGGTCAGTGCCCACGCGGAGTCGAAGATCAACCCGAACATCGGGATACACATGCCGAGTATCAGCATCTGCACCGGAACCCAGCCGTTTTCCGGGGTGACGAATTGCGGCAGCAGCGCGGCGAGGAAGACCAGGGACTTCGGGTTGGCGAATCCGACGATCAGCCCGTCGCGCAGCATGGTGAGCGGACCACGCCGGAGTGCGGTCACCTCAGCGGTGAAGGTGTCGGCCAGCCGAGCTCGATGGCGAATCGCTTGGAGCCCTATATAGATCAGGTAGGTCGCGCCCAGGACTTTGACGGCGGTGAACACGGTGGCCGACGCCGCGACCACGGTCCCGAGCCCGAACGCGACCGCGGCGACCTGCAGGTACACACCGACCGCGTTGCCGGCCACGGTGAACAGTGCTTCCCGCCGCCCGACCGTGATCGCACGGGTGATCGCGAACAGGACGCTCGGCCCGGGGACGACGACGAGCAGTGCGGCCAATCCGGCGAATTCGAGCAGATGATCACGCGCCACCACAGGACGACCCTAACGATCGGCGAACCGGCCCGGCCACCGGATTTCCGACTCCTTCTCCGTACCCGCGATGACTCGGCGCACCCACTCCAACGGCACCGGCGCCAGCTCATGGGCGTCGAGACCGACGTGAATCATCCGGCCGCGGATCCGCACCGAACTGTGGGTGTGGCCGTGCAGCAGCCACCGGCCGGCGTTGTCGCCGGTCGCGGGTAGCCGCCACTCCTCGAACCGGTTTTCCGGGGTGTGGTCGCCGTCGGCGGTGCCCGCGAACGGGAAGTGCGACAACAGGACTCGTTGCCCGGCGATTTTGCGGGTGGCCGCCGACTGCACGGACGCGAATCCGGCGGCCAGGTAGTTGCGCTGCCAGTGGTCGGCGCGCGAGCGCATCGGGTGGCAGCCGTCGTGGTTGCCCGCGACCAGATGCTTCACCCCCGGCCGCCGCGACATCCACTCGAGTGCGGTCATCTGGGCCTTCGTGCCACCGACCGAGATGTCGCCGAGCACCCAGACCTGATCCTCGACGCCGACCCTGCCGTCCCACCGCTCGGCGAGCTCGGCATCGTGCGCCTCGGGTGTGTCGAACCCGCGCAGGCCCGACACCAGCCGATGCCCCACGTGCGGATCGGCGAGGAACCACACCTCGCTCATGTTGTCTCCTCGTTCAGATAGGCACGTCGGATCCGTTGCAGCAGCGACTCGATCGGCGTTTCGTCGGGCTCCTTCCGCAGGGCCGAGGTCGCCTCGGCGAATGCCGCCTCGTACTCGGCGAACACCGCCCGCACCGGAGTCGCCCCCTCGGCCGCGGCCCGCTGCCCGAACTCGAGGTAGCGCTCCGGATCCGGCACCCGGATCGGCAGGAAGCCGGTGGTGTAGAGCTGATGTCCCTGCCACAGCAGCCGCAACGTGTGGCGGGCTTGTTTGGCGCGCCGGCCCGGCGACGGATGCGGGCGCTGTTCCAGATCACGCAGCTGCGCGGCGGCATACCCGACATACGCCCGCCGGACCCGCCTCGCCGACGCGAAACACCCACGCAGCGAGACGAGTTCCCGCCCGAAAGCCGTTGTGACCGTGTAGGTGTCGAGCCACAGCAATTCGTAGGCCGTCGGATTGCACGACAGCATCAGGGCCATCGCCTTACCGATTTCGTGGTAGACGGCGTCGTCGCCACCGCGGCCGGTGCGGCTGGCTCGCGCCGGCGGATGCAAACCCAGCAACGCACTCGTCGGTTCCGCGTAGACCCCGGCATAGTCGGTATCGCTCATCGCCGTTGCCAAGCCGTACGCCTGCGACCCGACGACGCCCTCCAACAGCAGATTCTCCACCTGCCCACCCCCGTCCGTACGCCCTGTCGCCCGCTGCGACCAAGCCACGCCCCGAAGCGCACCGGCACCATCACCGGAGAGGCAACGATAGTGCGGGCGAACGGCCACGCGCACATCAATTTCCGGCCGCGCAGCCACTCAGACCCGCGCACCGCACAAACGCGACCGGTGGCGCAGCGGTATCGACATCGTGCGGATTCCGGCCCCACTCGATGGGAGAGTCTCGAGTGCGCAGCGCCGGCCGGGGCATCGGCGCCGACGCACTGGTCCGACTCAGCGCCCGCACTACGGTGCCCGGAAGCCGCCGATCTTCTGCTCGAGCAGTTCGGCCAGCCGCAGCGGAGTGCGGTCCTCGAACATCGGGCCGATGAGCTGCACTCCCACCGGCAGGCCCTCGGGCGAGCGGCCCGCCGGTATGGCGGTGGCGGGCAGGCCGGGCATGGTGGCCATGCCGGCCCACACCAGCTGGTCGAAGTACGGGTACTCGACGCCGTCGATGTCGATGTGCCGGTCCTCCAGATCTCCATTGTGGTCGTGCGGATAGGCGGGAGTGGGCGTGACGGGGCACACCACCGCATCGAACTCGGAGAACAGTCGCCGCCAACCGTGGCGGTGGAGTTCGCGACCGTTGTTCGCCGCTACCCAGTCGCGGTGGCTGAGCACCATGCCGCGCAATCGCGCCGCGTCGAGACCCCGATCGTCCTCGCTGAGGACAGCGGCGCGGGTCTGCAGCTGCCGGTACGCGTCGAGGGGAAGACCTGCTGCGGCGTTCGACAGCATCAGCTGCATATACAGTGTCGCCGCTTCGGTCGGGTCGGGCAGCAGCGGGCTGTGCCGTTCCACGCGGGCACCCTCGTCCACGAGCGCCTCGGCGACCCGGTTCACGCCCGCCCGCACCGCCGCCCCGGTCGGAATGAGCGGATGTTCCTCGACGACCAGCACACGGAAGTCGGCGAGCCGGTCGTGGCGCGCGGGCGGCAATACGACGTCGTAGGCGACGCCGTGGGTCAGCGGGTCCGGTCCGGCCATCACGTCGAGCAGGAGTGTGAGGTCGCGGGCGGTGCGCGCCATCGGCCCCACAACGGCGAGGTCGAGGTCCACCGGCAGTGCCGGCGCGGGCGGCGCGACCATCCCGCGGGTGGGTGCCAGCCCGAGTGTCGGCTTGTGCGCGTAGATGCCGCAGAAATGCGCGGGGGTCCGCAACGAACCGGCAAGGTCGGAGCCGATGGACAGCGCGCCGAATCCGCATGCCAGGGCCGCCGCCGAACCGCCGGACGACCCACCCGACGTGCGGCCGTGATCCCACGGATTGTTGGTGGTGCCGTAGATCTCGTTGAAGCTCTGGATATCTCGCAGCATCAGCGGCACATTGGTTTTGCCGAGGATCACCGCACCGGCGGCCTTCAACCGCGATACCTGTACCGCGTCTTCGGTCGGTACATAGTCGGCGTGCTGCGGTATCCCCCAGGTCGTGGGCAGCCCGGCCATATCGTAGGACTCCTTGACCGTCACCGGAATACCGAGCAGCGGGCGGTCCTCGCCGCGGGCGCGCGCCCGGTCGGCAGCGCGCGCGGCGGCCCGCGCATTGTCGAAGTCCGGCACACAGATCGCGTTGATCGCCTTGTCGTCGCGCTCGATACGGGCGATCGCCGCGTCGGTCAGCTCGACCGAGGTCACCACACCGGCACGCAAGGCAGCCGCAATTTCTTCGGCCGACTGAAAGTTCCACTCCATGAATCGGAAGGTATTGGTCCGCGGCAGGGGGCATAAAATACCTCTTCGCGCAAAGAGGAAATTCGAACGAGGCCACTTGCAGGGCAAATCAACGCATTCGTTCTGTCATATTCCCAGGTCATGACGCAGACAGCGCCCCGGCTTTGCCGGCGCAAGCCATGAAATGCCGTTTCAGACAACGGGATAGATGTCACAATGGCTGCCGTATTTCCACTTCTGCCGCAGACCGTTCGACTCGGCCTCACAACCCGAGTTTCGTTACCGCGTTGTCCTCCAACGGGTTCGCGGTGCGGATGTAGCCGTGCACGGTGCGTGGATTGGACCAGCGGCCCTGGCGCATGATTTCGCGGTCGCTCGCGCCGCCCAATGCGGCCTGGGTGGCGAATCCGGCGCGCAGCGAATGTCCGGAGAACAGGGCCGGATCGAGTCCCGCCCGTGCGGCATAGCGTTTCACCAGTTCCGCCACCGCCCGCCCGGAAATCGGCTGCGCGCCGATGCCGCCGTGCCGCGACACCGGCGGGAACAGCGGGGCCTGCGGATCGACCCGGGTGGCGCCGGTGAAGCCGTGGCAGCGGTGGATGTCGGTGGCGGCGGTAGTGCGCTCAGTCCAGGACCGCAGATCGTCGGCGCCGCCCTCGGAATGGATGTCGCGCAGGTCGATCCACTCCGCGAAGGCGCACACCGGACACGTCGAGGGTCGTGCCCCACGCGGCAGGGCCACCGATTGGGCGCCCGCGCCGGTCGGATCGGTTTTTGTCGCCGGCAGCCGCACCAGCAGCACGGGCTCGCCCGTGCGGTGATCGACGGTGACCGCCACATCGCCGACGCGTAGTCCGGCGAGTTCGCTACGGCGCAGTGCCCCGGCGAAGCCGACGAGCAGCATCAGCCGGTCTCGGCGGCGGGCCGGCTCGGTGGGCCAGCCCGGGGCCGGCAATCCGTCCAGCAGTTGTTCGAGCGTGTGCAGCAGCACGGGACGCTTACGGTTGGGCACGCTGCGACGGGTGCGGCGAATGCCACGCAGGGTCAGCCGCACCACATCGGATCGGGTCGGGGAGGGCAGGCCGTTGGCGGCATGGACCGCGGCGATGGCGGCGCTCTTGCGTTCCAGTGTGGCCGGCCCGAATGCCCACTCACCGGACGGTTTTCGCGCATCGGCGGCCGCGGCCAGATATACCGCGACGTCCAGGGCGTCCGCGGGAAGTGCGCACCGCGCCTCGGCCGCACACCACGCCGACCATCCGATCCAGTCGGATCGGTAGGCGCGCACCGTGTTCGGCGACTGTGAAGCCTCCAGATAACGGCCCAGTGCCCCGGCTTGCTCGGTGTCGAAGCGCTCCCGCACCATCCGCAGGGCGACCGTGTCGACGAGCACACTGCGCACACCCCGCCGTAATTCGGTGCGAACCGCCTCCGGCACGGCGATATCGACGACCACGGGATCCGGTGAGACGCTCATCGCGAGACAGGCTACCGGGCAACGACGTTCGCCGCGCCCGCCCGCGCCGGGAAGAATGATCGACCGTGCCGTCCGTGACAGTCGCCGCCGACGATCCCGCCCGAGCCGACGTGCGGGCTCTGGCCGCCCGCCATCTCGCCTTCGCGCGGGCCCATACCCCCGCCGAGGCCGTCTTCGCGCTCGACCAGGGCGGATGGGCCGATCCATTACTCACGTTGGTCACCGCTCGGCGCGACGGTCTGCTGCTGGGTATAGGCGCGGTGCGTGATCTCGGTGGCGGGCACGGGGAACTGAAATCGATGCACACCGTCGACGCGGCGCGCGGGCACGGCGTCGGCGCCGCGATCGTCACGCATCTGCTCGAGCTGGCACGCGCCCGCGGCTGGGTGCGCGTGAGTCTGGAAACCGGTGCGGGCGAAGCGTTTCGGCCTGCGCGCACGCTGTACGAACGGTGCGGGTTCGTGCGGTGCGGCGCGTTCGGCGACTACCTCGACAACGGGACGAGTGTCTTCATGACGCGCGCGGTGTGAGCTGCGGACGAGGCGGAAGCGCGGGAACAGTAGTAGCCCGGAATCGGATTGCGCCCCGGAATCGGATTGCGCGAAGTTCCCCCGAACTCCCTTCCACTATCAATATATATCGCACAGGGGGTCTTGCGGCAAGGCCGGGGGTGTGCTGCACAATCGTCGAGCCAACGCCATGACCTGCGGAAATCGGCTGTTCCGCGGGCTCGGCCACCACCGTGTCGAATGGGGTTTCATGATTGACGTGATCGTTGCCGGCGCCGGGCCTACCGGTCTGATGCTGGCGTGCGAATTGCGGTTGCACGGCCTGAACCCGGTCGTGCTGGAGAAGGAGACCGAGCCGACGAAGGTTGTCCGCGCGCTGGGCCTGCACGCGCGCAGTATCGAGGTCATGGATCAACGCGGGCTGCTGGAGCGTTTCCTCGAGCTGGGCACGAAATATCCGGTCGGCGGGTTCTTCGCCGGTATCACGGCACCGCAGCCGGAGCTGGACTCGGCGCACGCGTATGTGCTCGGCATTCCGCAGACCGTCACCGATCGGCTGCTCGCCGACCATGCGGCCGAGATGGGCGTCGACATCCGGCGCGGCTGCGAGGTGGTCGGCGCCACCCAGGATGCGGAGGGTGTGACCGTCGACTTGGCCGACGGCAGCCGGCTGCGCGCACGGTATCTCGTCGGCTGCGACGGCGGACGCAGCACCGTGCGCAAACTCGCGGGGATCGATTTCCCCGGTGAACCGACGCGGGTGGAGACGCTGCTGGGGGAGGTCGAGCTGGACGCGCCGCTGGAGACCGTGGCCGCGGTGGTGACCGAGGTCCGCAAGACCCAGCGGCGTTTCGGGGTCGGGCCGTCGGGCAACGGGACGTTCCGCTTCGTAGTGCCGGCCGAGGGGTTGTCCGAGGACCGTACGGTGCCACCGACGATGGAGGAGGTGAAGCGACAGCTGGTGGCCACCGCCGGCACCGACTTCGGCGTGCATTCACCGCGCTGGCTCTCGCGTTTCGGAGACGCGACTCGGCTGGCCGCGCGGTATCGGTCCGGACGGGTGCTGCTGGCCGGGGATGCCGCGCACGTCCATCCGCCGGTCGGCGGTCAGGGTCTCAACCTCGGCATCCAGGACGCGTTCAATCTGGGGTGGAAGCTGGCCGGCGAAGTCGCCGGCTGGGCGCCCACCGGGCTGCTGGACAGCTACGAGTCCGAGCGGCACCCGGTCGCCGCCGACGTGCTGGACAACACGCGCGCGCAGATGGAGCTGATATCGCTCGAGCCGGGGCCCCGTGCGGTGCGGCGGCTGCTCACCGAGCTCATCGATATCGAGGAGGTCAACCGGCGGCTGACCGAGAAGATCACCGGCACGGCGATCCGCTACGACTTCGGTGACGGGCACGAACTGCTCGGCCGGCGCCTGCGGGACGTGCGGTTGAAGGACGGACGCCTCTACGAGTTGATGCACGCGGGCCGCGGACTGCTGCTGGATCAGACCGGCCGGCTGTCGGTGGCGGGGTGGGCCGACCGGGTGGATCACGTCGCCGATGTCAGCGACGAATTGGATGTTCCCGCAGTTCTTTTACGGCCGGACGGGCATGTGGCGTGGGTCGGCGACGACCAGGACGATCTGCTCGCCCATCTCCCGACCTGGTTCGGCGCGGCCTGATCGGCCGCCGGATCTACGGTCGCGCCACGACACCGAAGGTGCGGGCGGTGGCGATGGTGGCGAGGCGGTCGTCGGCGCCGGTGTCGCGCAGATCGACCCGTCCGACACCGCCCCGCAGCGTCGCGGTGGCCGTCACCGGGCCCACCTTGGCCGGTTGCAGATAACGCAGGCCGAGGAAGCTGAGGCTGTCACCGGGAGCCAGGGACAGCACGGCTTCCTCGGCCGCGACGGCGATGAGGCCGCCGTTGACGCTGCCGGCGGCGTTGAGCACCTCGTCGGTGCGCGGGAGAACGGCCACGCCGGGGCGCGCCCGTTCGCAGCGCAGGCGTTCGGCCAGGGGAGTGGTGAGCCGATCGCGGCCGGCCGGCATGTCGATGCTGAGCGCGCGGGGAAGTTGCAGGTCCGGATCGGGCGCGACCATGAAGGAGGCGCCGGCCAAGGCCAGCGGTTCGCCGTCGACGGCGAAGTCGATCTCGGCCACGAAGACCGACCGGCCCACCTTCACGGTGCGGCCGATCGCCTCGAGCTGTTCGGCCGCGGGCGCGGGCCGGTAGAGGTTGACGTCGAGTTCCAGGGTCACCGGGACCCGCGGATGCATCACCAGCGACGCCAGCAACCCGGCCACGGTATCGGCCCAGGTGGCGAGAATGGAGGTGCGCAGATGCGCGGTTCCCGGCGCGTGCAGTTCCGGCACGATGGTCGCGGAACCGTGCACCTCGTCACCGGCGCGCCGGGTAGCGAAGCCGAGTTCGAGCAGCACGTGGCGGCGCGGGGACAGTCTGCTTTCGACACTCACGGCATCTCCTCCGGTCCGGTGCGTCCCGGCCGGGCCACACACGAGCGATTTGATTCTACTTCAAGGAGAATCGCATTCTCATCCCGCTACCGCGGGGCGCTGATGCGCGCCTTCATCGCGGCGAGCCGGGCGGCGAATTCCTCGGAATCCAGCGATGCCACCTGCGGCACGATCTCCGCGTCGACGGCCTCGGCATGCGCGTCCAGGGTGCGTGTGTGGCGCATGGTGCGTTTGGTGGTGATCAGCAGATCGCGCGGCGCCTCGGCCGCACCGGCCGCCAATTCGACTGCGGCGGAGAGCAAGTCGTCATGGTCGCCGAGTACGACACGATGCACGAGGCCCGCACTGTGGGCCGCGTCGGCATCGAGGATCTCGCCCAGCAGCGTCATGGCCGCAGCCTGCTGCGACCCGACGGCGCGCTGCAACATCCAGGTCATGCCGCCGCCGGGATGGATACCCAGCCGCAGGAATCGCGCATCGAACCGAGCGCGCGGTCCGGCGAGGCGCACATCGGCGGCTAGCGCCAGATTCAGCCCCGCGCCGACCGCGGCCCCGCCGACGGCCGCGACCGTGGGCAGCGAGCATTCGGCCACAGCGAGGAATCCCGCGTAGATGGCCCGCAAGCCTTCCTCCGCCGCCTCGCCGAGTGCGCTGAGATCGGCGCCCGCGCAGAATGCCGGCGGAGCCCCGGTGATCACCACCGCGTGCACCCCGGAATCGGCTTCCGCCTCCGCGATCGCCGCCGCCAGCTGCTCGGACAGCCCGAGTGTCAACGCATTTCGGCGTTGCGGGTCCGATACCGTCACCACCGCGACCGCATCGCGCCGTTCCACCGTGATCTCCGCCATGGCGTCATCGTAAGGGAGGGCGCGGTCGATACGATCCGGGAATCCGAGTCGAACCGGACGAGCAAGGGAGCCCGCATGAAGGCCGTCATCGTATGTGTCTCGGTATCGCACGGCAATACCCGGCGGATCGCTGAGGCCATGGGCGAAGTGCTCGGCGCCCGCGTCGTCGGGCCCGAGGAACTCGACACCGCCGAACTCGCCTCCTGCGACCTCGTGGGATTCGGGTCCGGCATCTTCACCATGAACTTCCATCCCCGCTTGCGCGAGCTGATCCGCGCGCTGCCGGCGCAGTCCGGTACGAAGGCGTTCGTCTACGCCACCAGCGGTATGCCGGAAACACCCCTGCGCCGCTATACCCGTTCGCTCGCAACACTTCTCAGCCAGCGCGGCTTCACCGTGCTCGACACCTTCACCTGCCGCGGCCTCGATACCTGGCTGCCGATGCGAATCGTCGGCGGAATCAGCAAGGGACATCCCGACGCCGCCGACCTCCACGCGGCACGCACCTTCGCCGAAGGGCTGCGCGACCGCGTCACCGCCGGGCGCTGAAAGCGCCACCTTCGCCCGGGCCCACGCGGCGGCCGGTATGCGCCCGCCGCGTGAGCCCGGTGATGGTCCGGGCGTCAGCCCGCGGTCCGGCCGTCCAGTGACTCGCGGATGATGTCGGCGTGCCCGGCGTGCTGCGCGGTCTCCTGGATCAGATGCATCAGCACCCGGCGCACGCTGCGCACCGCACCCGTCTCGTGCCACGGCGCGTCGGGGAGCGGATGCGTGGCCGCGAGATCGGGCACGGCGGCGATGATCTCCTCCGTGCGCGCGGCGATCTGCTCGTAGCGGGTCAGGATGCCGGCGAGGGTTTCGCCGGGCAGCATGACGAAGGTGTTGCGGTGGTCGATGGCCCACTGCGGATACTCCCGCGCGGTGCCGGCGGCGAAGTCCGCCCAGGTGACCCCCTCGGGCAGCTCGTAGGTCATGGCCGAGGGGCCCTCCACGACGAACCGCAGCCAGTTGTCCTCCATCGCCGCGACATGTTTGACCAGCCCGCCCAGCGACAGGGCGCTGACGGTGGGATGCGCGCCGGCCTGCTCGTCGGTCAGCCCGTCGACGGTGCCGCGCAGGGCGCTGCGTGTGGCGGCGAGCTGGGCGAGCAGATCGGCGCGTTCGCCGTCGAGTGCGGACGCCGGGGTGTTCTCGGTGGTCATCGTTGTCCTTTCGGGTCGTTGTCGATTCCGATACCAACGATCGCAGCGAACTAGGTCGGGTTGTGTCCGCTTGTCGCGGGCGGAAGAGATTCGTGGCGCGGCCGCCGCAGAGCAGTTATTCCGGATGTGCGCTTTCCCCCGCCGGCACGGAGCCGGCATCGACCCGCAGGGGCGGAAGCGGGCGCCAGGACACCGGCACCTGGCGCATGAGCAAGGCGCAGTCGAGCACTGCGGTGCCGGGCGGGAACCGGTCCCGGTCGTCGAAGACCGTGGACCGAACCGAGCAGACCTCGACCGGCTCGACGTGCCACGAGTTCGTCTGGAGCTCGAGCCCATCGAGGCATCGACCGCCACGCGTGGCCGAGAATCCGGCAGAGCCATGCCGAAAGAAGTCCGATGCCTGCGCCAGATCGGCGAACAGTTCGCTTCCCTGGAACCGCTCGGCGGTCCGGACATCCACGCTCACGGAGAGGGACCCGTCATGACTGGCGAAGGCCACATGCAGGTCCTGCGTCGTCTCCCGCACGTCGAACCGCGCCAGACTGTGCTCACCCGGAAACAGTCGGCCACCGGCAAGGACATTGATCACCGAGCCGCTGTCGCGACGCGAGATGTACGCACCGGTCGAGCGCCCCTGCGGACCATCCCACTCAACCGCGACGCGATGTGCCGCGTTCTCGCTGCGCAGCCCGATCCAGCCGGGTAGCCGACTGGGTCGCAACTGCCCCAGGCGGATCAGGCAGATTCCGGCAACCGCCCAGCCGCCGACCAATTGAGGCCGCATCGGCGACGGCACCAAGCTCGCGGCAGCCTCAGGGTCGACGCGGTAGTTCACCAGAAGGCGTCGCTCGACGACGCTGGACATCCGCGGAGGTCTCATCAGGTTCCCCTGTTCTCGGTGGTTCGGGGTCTGCGCTGTCTGACGATGACCTGCTCCGGGCAGATCGCGCTCAGGAACCTGCCGACACACAAAGCCAGTCGTTCCTCGACAAGCGAGTAGAAGATGCGATTGCCGGCTCGTCGCTCTCGGACGAGCCCGGCTGCCTTGAGTACGCCCAGATGCCGGGAGATCGACGGACCGCTGATCGGAAACTTGGCGGCGATTTCCCCTGCGGTCAACTCGCCGAACCGCAAATCCTCGAGGATCTGTCGGCGCGTGGGGTCGGCCAGCGCGCGGAACACTCCGGCTTCCTCTTCAGGCCCGATCTCGGTCATATTCGGAGTTTAGCACTATAGCTAAATAGCGAACGACGACAGCACTCCAGCCGTCAGATCACATGGCGGTCAGGGTGTTCGGCGAACTGCTGGTTCGTCAGTGGAGCAGCGCACGTATCCAACGCGGAAAGGCCGATTGGTACGGCCGTACCGCCGAGCACAGTTTTCGGCGGGTTGCGTTGTAGTTACGTTTAGTTGAGTGCGACCAAACGTAAACGTAAAAGCCGGAGGGGATTTCGGAGCGAAGCGCAGGGCTGACCTCCGATAAGGTTCACTTATCGGAGGTCAGCAAAGTATGGGATCCGCTGGCGCTTCCCAGTTTTCGTTTCGTGTCATTCCGTTGTATCCAACGAAACAAACGTTACGATTCCCGTGTGTCGAGCATCTGTAACTACCCCGGCTGTACGCGCACCATCACCCGCGGCGGGACTCCGGGACGGCCGTCGGAATATTGCGACCATCCCGATCACACGCGATGGCGGGCATGGCGGGAGCGACAGCGTCGTCAGCAGGAGGGTGAGGGGACGGAGACGAACGTCACTGTGACGCAACCAGGTCCGGTGACCGCCGCCCGGTTGCGAGCCGACGAGATGCTCACTCAGTTCCGGACTCTGGCCGACCAGCTGAGCAACACGCTGTCGGTTGCCGTGGCCGAATTGTCGACCCTGGCCGACCCTTCGGTGGCCGAGGCGCAGGTCCAAGCCGTGCAGGCCGATGCCGCGCGGCGCATCGCGGAGGCCGAGGTCGCCACCGTGGCAGCGGAGAAGGCGCGGCGCGAGGCCGAAGACGCCCGCGACGCAGCGGAATCGGCGGCCGAAGACGCCGCCGCGGCCGCCGAGACGGCCGAAGCACGTATCGCGGAGGCACTCACCGCACGCGACGACGCACTGCGGGAAGTGCAGCGCGTCAGCAAACAGGCGGCTGACGACGTATTCGCCGCACGCACCGAGGCCGACGCCGAGATCCGCGCGGTTCGCGCGCAGTGCGCGCACGACGTCGACGAGGCGCGGCGGCAGGCCGCCGAGCAAATCGAATTGGCGCGCACCACGTTCACCGCGGAACTCGAACAGGTGCGTCGCGACAGTGCCCAGCGCATCACCGCCGCCGGCGCCGAACGTGACCTGGCCGTCCAGCGCGCCGCCGACGCCGAACGCGCCATCGAACGCGCCGAATCGGCCGTCGCGGAACGAAACCGGACCCTGGAGGAGACCAAGGCGGAATTGGCCCGCGCCCGCGGCGAGATCGACCGGATGCGGGCGGAGGCGAATGCGGCACAACAGCGTGCCGCCGACGATATCGCCGCCGTGCGTGCCGAAGCCGCCGCGGCCGCAGAACACGTCGCGCAGCAGACCGCGGCCCGGCTCGCGGCGGTCGAGGACGCGCGCCGCCAGACCCTGGCCCGGGCCGAACGGGCCGAGGCGCAACTCGACGCCGAACTGTCGCGGCGGACCGGCACGCGCACCGCGCGGGAGAGCGAATCAGGCACTGGCGCACCAGAAATGGCCGATCCCCGCTGACGTGGTGATCAATCACGCAATCAACCGGCGACAGGCTTGGAAACCACGCCGAGACCGAGTCGATCGTCGGCTTCGGTGGGGGCCGACCGCTATGCTCGACAACTAATCAGCCACGGCTGCGACGGGCGTCGTGGGAATCGAGAGGTGACAAGTGAACGACGACGCCATGCGAGCGCGGCAAGCAAGGCCGAGCGTGGCACGGGTATACGACTACATCCTCGGCGGACGGGACAACTACGGAGTCGACCAGAACCTCGCGGACTACTTCATCGACTTCCTGCCCGGTTCCGAACAGGTCGCGATCACCGCTCGCGCGGCCACGCTGCGCGCCGTACGCAGCATGTGCGCCAATGGAATTCGCCAATACATCGATCTGGGATGCGGACTGCCCACCACCGAGAACGTGCACGACGTGGTGCGCCGCCAGCATCCCGACGCGCCGATCGTCTACGTCGACAACGATCCCTTCGTCGTCGCCCACGGCCGCGCGCTGCTGTCGGTCGACGATCGGATCGCGGTGCTGGGTCGTGACCTGTGCCAGGTCTCCGACATCGCCGACCATGCCGACGTCCAGCGGCTGATCAACTTCGACGAGCCGGTGGGCCTGCTGTTCGGGGTCGTGCTGGCTTTCGTGGAGGACAACGAGAATCCCGCCGGTGTGGTCGGCGACTGGGCCGCCCGTGTTCCGGCTGGCAGTCAGGTCTACATCTCCCATTTCCGCTCCGGGCACAACCGCGAGACCAACACCACCGAGCGGAAGGTGCTCGACGCCTTCGGGCGCGGTCGCTGGCGCAACGACGACGAGATCGAGGCGCTGTTCGGCGACCTGGAACTGATCGATCCGGGCCTGCAGCCGTGCGCGCGCTGGTGGCCGCGCTCGGCCGCCGAGGATTCCGGCAGTGGCCGCGAACTCAGCGTGTGGGAGCAACTGATCGTCGCCGGACTGGCCCGCAAATCCGCCTGAGCCGCACCGGGATCGGCACCCGCGCGTCAGCGCAGGGTGCCGATCCAGCGGCGCGTCTGCGCCGGATCGATGACGTCGTCGAGTTCGAGCACCGTCGCGGCGGTGAGCGCCTTCCCGCTCTCGTAGGCGGCGCGGACCAGATTGTCGAATGCGGTGGCCCGCTGCACCGGATCCTCGACCGCCGCGAGTTCCTTCGCGAACCCCAGCCGTACGGCTCCCTCCAGACCCATTCCACCGATTTCCCCGGTGGGCCAGGCGATGACGAACCGCGGGGCGCGAAACGATCCGGCCGCCATCGCCTGCGCACCCAATCCGTAGCCCTTGCGCAGAATGACGGTGCCCCACGGCACCGACATGGCGGCCGCGTCGATGAACAGGCGGCTGAACTTCGTGACGGTGGCATGGGTTTCGGCCTCCGGCCCGACCATGAAACCCGGTGTGTCACACAGCGATACGATGGGCAGTCCGTGTGCGTCGCACAGTCGCAGGAAGGCGCTGAGCTTGTCGGCCGCCGGGGCGTCGATGGCGCCGCCCAGGTGATGGCAGTCGTTGGCGATGAGCCCGAAAGCCCTGCCCTCCACGCGGATCAGCGCGGTGACCACGCCCGCGCCCCAATCGCGGCGCAATTCCAAGACCGAATCGGTGTCGGCGACCGCGGCGACGGCCGCGCGGATGTCATAGGCGCGCAGCCGGTCCTGCGGCACCACATGACGGGCCAGCCGCGGGTCCGGCTCCTCCCACGTGTCGAGGGCCCCTTGGAAATAGCCGAGGTAGTCACGCGCGATCGCCACCGCCTCGGCCTCGTCGCCCGCGACGATGTGCACCACACCGTTGCGGCGCTGCACCCGCACGGGCCCGATCTCTTCCGGTGCGTAGACCCCCAGGCCACCGCCCTCGATCATCGCGGGCCCGCCCATGCCGATATTGGCGTCCGGCGTGGCGATGACGACATCGCACATGCCGAGCAGCGCGGCATTTCCGGCGAAGCAGCGCCCGGACACGATACCGATCAGCGGGACCGTGCCCGAGAGGGCGGCCATCGCGCGGAAAGTCGTCACGTCCAGACCCGAGATACCCGAGTGATCGGTGTCGCCGGGCCGGCCGCCGCCGCCCTCGGTGAAGAAAACCACCGGAAGTCGTTGTTCGCGTGCCAGTTCCAGCATGCGGTCGGTCTTGGCGTGATTGCGCATGCCCTGGGTACCGGCCAGCACCGTGTAGTCGTAGGACATCACCACCGCCCGGGCGCGATCGTGACCGAATCGTCCGGCGTTGACGGTCGCCACGCCCGCGACGAGCCCGTCGGCCGGCGTATTCGCGATGAGATCCTCGATACTGCGCCGGGAACGCTGCGCCGCCACCGCCAGCGCCCCGTATTCGACGAAACTGTCGTCGTCGACCAGATCGGCGATGTTCTCGCGGGCGGTGCGACGCCCCAGCCGGTGTCGCTTGGCCACCGCCTCCGGGCGTGCGTCGTCGAGTCCGGCACGGTGGCGGGCCCGCACCTCCGCGAGATCCTCGCGTTCGGCGTCGAGGTCCACGGCGGTGAGGTCGGCGTGTTCGCCGTCGTGGTCCGCGTCGTCCCACACCAGCAGTGCCGCATGCGGATCCACGACCGTCGCGGGTTCGGCCAGCACCCGCACCACTCGCAACGACTGTCCGGCGCGGACCACGTGATGCATCTTCATCGCCTCCACGACGGCGACCTCGGCGCCCGCGGCCACCACCGTGCCGGGTTCCACCACGCTGATGACCGTGCCACCCAGGGGTGAGCGCAAGACTTGCTCGCCGTCGTCGAACTGCTCCGCCGGGGCCGGGGCACCGGCCGCGGGCGGTGTCGGCGGGGGAGCCGATTCCTCGGCCCGGCGCGCCAATTCGGCGCTGTGGCGTTCGAACCACAGCGTGTCGACCGTGGTGTCGCCGGGCAAGGCGTCGAGGACGGCGCGCTGCAGGGCGACCGTAGTGTCGACGCCGTCGATCGTGGTTTCGGCCAGCGCGTCGGCGGCGCGCCGCAGCGCCGCCGGACAGGTCGGTCCGCGCGCGATGATCTTGGCCAGCAGTGAATCGAAGCCGGCGCCCTGACGCATCCCGCTGTAGGCGGCGGTGTCGACGCGCACACCGGATCCGGTCGGGGGAGTGAACCGGGTGAGCACGCCGGTACTGGGCAGCACATCGCCTGTCGCGCTGAGAATTTCGGCATTGACACGCACCTGCACCGCATATCCGCGGGAGGCGTGCGACAGCGCGAGATCGTCCAGTGTGTGGCCCTGAGCGAGGTCGAACTGTACGGCCACCAGATCCAGGCCCGTCACCTCCTCGGTGACGGTGTGCTCGACCTGCAGCCGCGGATTGACCTCGAGGAACCACGCGGTGTCGCCGCGCACCAGGAATTCGACCGTGATCACGCCACGACAACCGACCGTTTCGGCCAGCCGTACCGCCTCGGCATGCAGGTGCTCGCGCATATCCGGCGCGAGCGAGGGCGCGGGCGCGATCTCGATCAATTTCTGGCGGCGCCGCTGCACGCTGCAATCGCGATCGCCGACCGCGACCGCGCGCGAACCGTCGGCGACGATCTGCACCTCGATGTGGCGGGCGTGTTCGACCAACGCCTCGGCGTAGACGGTGTCGTCACCGAAACCCGCGCGAGCCTCGGCGCGGCAGTGGGCGTAGGCCTGCGCCAGTTCCTCGCGACGGCGCACCACGCGCATCCCGCGTCCGCCGCCACCGGCCGTTGCCTTGATCATCACGCCTTCGGGGTGAGCGAGGAGGAGGGCCTCGATCTGCTCGGGCCCGGCGGCGCCGGCGGTCGCGGGCAGCACCGCGACACCGGCCTGTTCCGCGGCACGCCGGGCCGCCACCTTGTCGCCGAAGGTCCGCAGCACCTCCGGAGCCGGCCCGGCGAACACCAGTCCCGCTGCCGCGCATGCGGCGGCGAAATCGGCGCTCTCGCTGAGGAATCCGTAGCCCGGATGTACCAGCGCGCCCGGCCCCGCACTGCCGGCGGCCGCGACGACGGCGTCGATGTCGAGGTAGGCCGCGGCGCCCGAGCCCGGCAACCGGACCGCCTCGTCGGCCAGCCGCACCGGCATCGCGTCCGGCTCGTCCGCCGTCGACAACGCCCACGTGCCGTAGCCGCGCTCTCGCGCCGTTCGCAACACACGGACCGCCACTTCACCTCGGTTCGCCACCGCCACCTGCATGCCGCCAGTCTGATTGACATTGACGTCAACGTCAATATGCTGGACGGTATGACCTCGTCGTGGAGTGTGCGAGCGGCCCGGGAGCGCTCGGATACCGACCGGCATCGGGCCCTGCTCGATGCCGCGGCCGACGTTTTCATCGAACGCGGCTACGCGGCGACGACGGTGGCCGCGATCACCGCCCGGGCCGGTGTCTCCCGCGCGACGCTGTATGTCTACTTCGCCTCGAAGGACGAGATCTTCCACGCGCTCGCCACCCGGGTTCGCGACGAATTCCTCGCCGCCCAGGAACCCGAACTGGCCGATTCCGATCCGCGAGAGATGTTGCGCGCCACCATAGAATCGTTCGCCGAGGCGGTCCTGCACGCCGGCCCGCTGCTGCGGTTGATCGAAGAGCGCGGCGCCGTCGACCCCGAGATCGGCGAGCTGGCCGCCGAAATCTCCGAACGTCCGATCCGCCGCTTCGCCCGCTACCTGGACCGGGAACACCGTGCCGGGACCGTCACCCCCGCGGCGCCGGTTCGCGTGGTCGCCGAAACAGTCGGCTATGCGCTGACCAGTGGCATGCTCGCCCGCCGGGCCGATCCGGCGCCCGAACGCGCCCGGTATCTCGCCGAGATGCGGCAGATCGCCGAAACCCTGCTCGGGCTGCGCCCGGCCGCCGAATTTTCGGCTTGACCTTCACGTTACGGCAACTTCTACCGTCGAAGACGAGGCCGGAGCGACCGGCCTCAGGACAGATGGGAAGCACCATGAGCTGGTCGATCGCGGAGGTGGCGAAGATGTCGGGAGTCACCGCCCGCACCTTGCGCCACTACGACGACATCGGTCTGCTCACCCCGGCTCATGTGGGCAGCAACGGCTATCGCTACTACGACGAGCAGAGTCTGTTGCGGCTGCAGCAAATCCTCGTGCTGCGCGAGCTGGGGCTCGGTCTCGCCGAGATCGCCGAGGCGGTCGACTCCGAACCGGACACGCTGGCGGCGCTCAAACGCCAGTACGCCCGGCTGCTCGCCGAACGCGACCGGCTGGGACGGATGGCCGAGACCGTGGCGCGCACCATCGCCGAACTCGAAGGGAACAAGGAGATGTCAGTGCAGATCAACCGCCCGGAAAATCTGTTCGCGGGCTTCGACCACACGCAGTACGACGACGAGGCCAGGGAGCGCTGGCCCGAACAGTTCGAGCAGTCGCGGCAGGCGACCGCAGATATGACCGCCGAGGACGTCGAGCGCATGCAGCGGGAACTGACCGCGGCGATGATCCGGATGGCCGAATTCATGGCCGCCGGAACACCGGTCGAGGATGCGGCGGTACAGGCCGAAATCCACGCTCAGTACGAGGGGATTCGCCGTTTCTGGACCCCGAACCGGAGCGCGTACACCTGCCTCGGCCAGATGTATGTCGACGACGAACGGTTCAAGGCGAACTACGAGCGGATCGCGGCCGGATTGGCCGAATACCAGCGCGACGCGATGGCCGTCTACGCCGAGCAGCGGCTCACCGACTGATCGGTGTAGTTACGGCCGCCTCGCCGCGGCGCACGATGAGCACGCCGGTGAGGACCAGCACGCCGCCGAGCAACTGGGCGGGGTGCGGGGCCTCACCGAGCAGCGCCCACGCGACGATCAGGGCCGCCACCACTTCGAGCAGCCCCGTGAACGCCGCCGCCCGGGAGCCGAGCAGGCGGGTGGCGGCGATGCCGGCGACGTAGGCGAGGGCAGCGGTCACGGTGCCGAGGATCGCGATCGGCAGCCACCACGGCATCGTGACACCTTGATACACAACGGGATTCGCGGTGGCTCGCAGCGGAAGGACGCCCGTCGCTCCGGCGGCGAGCAGTCCGAGTCCGCCGACGAGCAGCCCACCGGTGGCCAGGACGGTTCCCGGCAAGGTGCCGTGGCCGTGCGCCGAGAGCAGGAAGTACACCACCCCGCAGGCCATGGCCAGCAGCGCCCAGCAGATGCCGATCCAGTCGGTGGCCGCGCCCGACCGCAGATCGATCACGAAGAACAACCCGGTGAGGCCGAGGAAAGCTCCGGCCACCGTCGGCCCGGCCGGACGTTGCCGGCGACGCAGCCACAACCAACCGACCACCGCGATCGGCGAGGTGTACTGGATCAGCAACGCCATCCCCACCGCCAGACGCGATACGGCGGTGAAATACGCCAGCTGCACTCCGGCGATCGCCACCAGCCCGTAGCTGAGGATCAGAGCCGCGTTGCCGCGCACCGACTTCCAGTTGTTGCGCAGTTCGACGGCCGCGATCGGTACGAGCGCCGCGGCGCCGACCAGGACGCGCACGATCACCACCGCCGCGGAACTCCAGCCGGCGTTCATCAGGCCGCGCGCCAAGGGGCCCGAGAGTGCGAACGACACCGCCGACACCACCGCGCACCCCGTGCCCGAACCCAGCCGGTCCCTGGCGGTGACCTCGGGCGCGATCCTCGACATGCCCGAGAACGCTAGGCCGGGCGGCGTCGGCTGTCACACGGTTTTGCGCGGGGTGGTCGCGGCCACCAGTTCGGCCACCGCGTCGGCGACAGGAGTGCTGCCGCCGGTGAGCTCGACGATGACCCGGTTCAGTGCCGGTTCGTGCAGAGCCGCGTCGATGAAGGCGGCGACGTCCTCGCGGGAGACCGAACCGTATTCGATGGCCAGGCCGGCGGTGACGGTGCCGGACCCCGGATCGTCGAGCAGCGTTCCCGGACGCACGATGAGCCAGTCCAGCGCGGTGTGGGTCAGATGGACATCCGCGGACTTCTTCACCCGCATGTAGTGCTCGAACCCTTCCGAGGTTTCGCGGTCGCGCCCGGCATCGGGGAATACCGACACCAGCACGAAGCGCGAGACGCCCGCCTGCGCGGCGGCCGCGGCGGCCTTCTCCAGTCCGGCGCCGTCGATGGCGGTGGTCTTGTCGGGGCCGGTGCCGTGCGCGCCCGCGGAGAACACCACCGCGTCGTGCCCGGCGATCTCGGCCGCCAATTTCTCCACCGTGTCGTGGATCAGATCGCCGGTCACCGGCGTCGCCCCGGTCGCCGCGACGGTCTCGGCCTGTTCGGGATTGCGATGCATACCGGTGACCTGGTCACCGCGGTCCGCGAGCCGTTGCGCGAGGCGGCGGCCCACGCCGCCCGCCGCGCCGATCTGGAATACCTTCACGAGCGATCACCTCTCTGTCGGCGAGTGCGGTCCACTGCCGATTGTGGACTCCGCGCCGAAACGTCCCGCGCCCGGGTGCGCGATGGCACGGCATGCTGGGTGATCGCTGCTCGTCACCGATTTCGACTCCGTATCCGTTGTCGCCGAAATACGACGATTGCCAATGATTAGCGATTGCGGTGCCAGTGTGCGTGTGACGGGGTGAGGCGATCGCGCGGGACGCCGCGATCCGGGCGAGAGGCGGGCAGATGGCACGTACCGCACGCGGGGACGGCGCGGCCCTGGATTCCGAAGTGACGGCGGCGCTGATTCGCAGCTCAACTGGGACGGACGCGGGCGCCCGGAAGGCCTGTTACCGCGGCGCCGGGGCGGGAGGCACCGCACATGACCCGCACGACGACACGCTGCGCGGCGTGGCAGATCCAATCGCTGCTGCTCGGCTATCCCGATGCGGCGCTGCTGGATTCGCTGCCGCTGCTCACCCGGGCCACGGCGGCGCTGCCGGTGGCAGTCGGCGCACCCGTGCGTCCGCTGCTGTCCCACCTCGCGAGTACTCCGCCGATGTTGCTGGGCGGCGAATACGTCGACACCTTCGACCACCGCAAACGGTTCAGCCCCTATCTCACCTACTTCTCCCACGGCGACACCCGTAAACGCGGGATGGCGTTGCTGCGCCTCGAGCAGCTCTACCGCCGCGCCGGGTGGCAACTCGACGACGCGGAACTTCCCGACCATCTGGCGGTCGTACTCGAATTCGCCGCCACCGAACCGGAAGCCGGCCTGCGGGTACTCACCGACCATCGCGCCGGTGTGGAGGTGATGCGAGCAGCCCTGCGCGAGTACGGATCCCCCTGGGCCGGGGTCCTGGATTCGGTCTCGGCCACCCTGCCGCCGCTGCGTGGCAGCGACAGCGAGGCCGTCGCCCGGCTCATCGCCGCCGGCCCGCCCGGTGAGGAGGTCGGCACCGAACCGTTCGCACCGCCCACCTACATGCCGACGCCGATCGGAGGCCGCCGATGACCGTGAGCGCGACCGATGTGCTGCTGTGGGTGGCGGTGCCGTACGCGGCGCTGGCGATCTGCGTGGTGGGGCTGATCTGGCGCTACCGCTACGACAAATTCGGCTGGACCACCCGCTCCTCGCAGCTGTACGAGAACCGGCTGCTGCGGCTGGGCAGCCCGCTGTTCCACTACGGCATCGTGTTCGTCTTTCTCGGTCACGTCCTTGGCCTGGTGATCCCACAGTCGTGGACCGAGGCGGTCGGTATCGGCGAAAACACCTATCACATCGTGTCGTTCAGCCTCGGCGCCGTCGCCGGCATCGCGACCGTGGCCGGGCTGGCCATCCTGATCTACCGCCGACGCACCGTGGGTTCGGTGTTCTCCGCGACCACCCGCAACGACAAGATCATGTACGTACTGCTGGGCGTGACTCTGGTGCTCGGGCTCGCCGCCACCGTCTACGGCAATGCGACCGGCAATCCACACAACTACCGCACCGACGTCTCGCCGTGGTTCCGGTCGCTGTTCTACCTCGATCCGCACCCCGAACTGATGGCCGCGGCGCCGCTGGGCTTCCAGCTGCACGCCCTCTCGGCCTGTGCGTTGTTCGCGTTCTGGCCGTTCAGCCGGCTCGTCCACGTGTTCTCGGCGCCCGTCGGCTATCTGACGCGGCCCTATCTGGTGTATCGCAGTCGGGACGTGTCGCTCGGGGCGCACCGGCCGCCGCGCGGCTGGGAACGAGTGCAGTAGCGGGCCGGAGTGCCGCGGGATCTACGGAATCGGCGCTGCGGGATCGGTTGTGGGATCAGAGCGTGCCCGGATGCGGTCGCAGCAGCACCGGCGCACCGTGGGCGGGCACATTGGTGATGTTGCGGATGCGGCCGCGTTCATGGGTGCGCACGGGCGCCAGGGCGAATCGGCCCAGCACTTCCGACAGCACCGCCGTGCCCTCCATGAGTGAGAATCCGGCGCCGATACAGCGACGCACACCGCCACCGAACGGCAGCCAGGTGTTGGCTGCCACACTGCCGTCGAGAAAGCGTTCGGGACGGAAACTTTCGGGTTCGGGATGATTGTCCGGATTCGCATGCGCCAGCACGATCGAGGTCTGCACGACGGTGCCGCGGGGCAGGGTGTACCCGCCGATCGTCGTTTCGCGCGTGAGCCGGCGCAGTGTGCCGCCGATGACCGGATGGCGGCGCATCGCCTCCTTGAGCACCGCTTCCAGATATTTGTCGTCGCCCTCGGCGGCCGCGCGGCGCGCCCGCTGCTGCACCTCGGGATGGGCGGCCAATTCGAACATCGCCCACGACAGCGCCGACGCGGTGGTTTCGTGCCCGGCCAGCAGCAGGGTCACCAACTGATCGCGCAGTTCGGCATCCGAGAGCGGCTCGTCGCCGGCCTCCGCGCCCACCGCGAGCAACCCGGCCAGCACGTCGGCGCGCTCACCGGGATCCGGCTCGTCGCGCCGGCGCGCGATCTCCTCGTAGAGCAGCGCGTCGATCGCATTCTTGTTGTCGGCGAAACGCTTCCACGGGCCGAAACGCTGCAGCCGATGCCATTTCCAGCCCAGGAAGATCAGCGGGCCGACATCGACCAGGTACCGCAGCCGCGGCGCGAGCTCGGCACGTCCGCGCTGCTCGCTGATGCCGAACACCACCTGCATGATCACATCGAGTGTCAGTTCGTTCATCCGTGGCAGCGTCACCAGCGTGGTATCCGGCTGCCACTGGTCGATGTGGTGTTTGGCGATAGCCTCGACCAGGTCGCGGTAGCCGCGCAGCGCCGAGCCGGTGAACGCCGGCATCAGCAGCCGGCGGGCTCGCGCGTGCTCGTCCTCGTCGGTGAGCAACAGCGAATGCTGTCCCATCACCGGCTCCAGCACCCGATTGCCTTCGCCGGCATGCAGATCCGCCGGGGCGCCGGCGAAGATCTCGCGGATGTGTTCCGGACGCGAGAACACCACCAGATTCTCGGCATACGGTGCGATCATGCGCATCGTGTAGACATCGCCGTAGCGGCGTGAGGCCACCCCGGCGAACCAGCCCCGCCACTTCGCGTGCAACAGCGTCTGCGCCACCCGCGGCAGCCGGGGACCCGGCGGGAACACAGTGGTCATGGGGCTACCTCCCGACGGTCCGCGGCGGTGCGAGATCCGATATCCACCCCACGGTAGCCCGGTAACCGTTACCGGACCACACATGTTCCATGAGCAGTGGGCGGCTGTCCGATAGCTGGATCGGCCGGGCCGAACCCGGGAAATTGCGCAGGGTGCACCGTCCGGGGCCATATCATCGGGGCCATGCCCACCTTCCGAGCGGCCGGACGCAGGGATGTCTTCGCTGGTGATGCCTGGCACCTGGCGTGCGCGATCGGCTGTGCGTCGATCACCGTCGGGGTGATTCTGCTCGTTTGGCCCGATAAGTCCGTTCCGGTAGCGGAACTATTGCTCGGAACGACCCTGCTGCTGACCGCCGCCTGGCAGTTCACGGTCGCCTTCCGCGCGCGCATCCGCGGCGGGCTCAAGGCGCTGGAATTCGGGACCGGGGCCCTGTCGGTGCTGCTGGCGCTGTGGTGCATGCGCAGCGGTGACTGGGTGGCGTTGCTGGCGATGTGGGTCGGCATGGGATGGATGATCCGCGGGATCGTGCAGGCGATCGTCGCGGCCTGGTCGGAGGACCTGCCGAAGCCGGGCCGGCGTGAGGGCTACGGCCTGGCCACACTGCTGGCCGGGCTCCTCGTGCTGGTGTGGCCGATCGACACCGTCGCGGCCCTGTCGGTTCTGGTCGGCGTCTGCCTGATCCTGCTCGGCGCGATGGAGATCCGCATGGCCGTCCGCGTCCGCCGTCCCGAACGCGGCGGCGACCAGGTGGGGGTGCGCGGCCTGCTCGGACCGCGCGCGCAAACCCCCGTCCGGGCCGCGGATTAGGGTCGGGACATGGCTGTCGTTCACCACACCACCCTCGAGCCCGGCAAACTCGAACTGCTCACCGCACCGTCGAGGTGTCCGCCGCCGATCCGGAAACGCCGAACGCGGTGCGCGTCAATCGGGTTCCCTCGCCGTCGGCCGTCTCCGCGCCTGGGTGGGTCCGGGTGAGCTGGACCGATGCGGAGGGCGCGCGACGGCGGGGGTAGTGCCGGAGGTAGCGGTGAACTGAGCGCGCACGCGTGCGATCGGAAGGAGTCGAGGTGAGATTCGGCAGATACGGATATCGGACGGCTGCGGTGGTGGTGCTCGGCGCGGCCGCCGCCACCACCCTCGCCGGTTGTGCGCAACGTGATTCCGGGACCGCACCCTCCGCGCGACCGGCCACCGAAACGCCTGCCGCGCAGTCGCCTTCGCCGCAGCACACCCCCACACCGGGGCCCACCACCACCGCGGCCGTCGCGGCGTGCCGGCCACGCCAGCTGGACATCACCGCCCACACCCTCTCGCCGGGGATGATGCATCGCGGCGTCGAACTGAGCTTCGCCCTCGCCGCCGACACCCCGCCCTGCACGATTGGCGGCTATCCCGGCGTCGACACCGACGAGGGCGGCCCGGTCCTGCACGCCCGACGCACCCCGCGCGGATACATGGGTGGCCTTCCCCGCGACGACGACACTCCACCCGTCGTCACGGTGCTGCCCGGTCGCCCCGCCCGCGCGGTCGTGGAAGGCTCCGCGATGGGCCCGGCCGGCGAGGACTGCCCGCTGTACACGAGTCTCGATGTGACAGCTCCCGATTCGACCGACACACGCACGGTGCACACCACCATCGACACCTGCGCCCTGGAGGTGCATCCGGTCACCGGCTGAGGCGATTCGAGCACGCGGGATGCCGGGCCTCAGGTGTAGGCGAGCATTCGGCACGGTCGGCCCGTACCGCCGATGTGTTCGGGCGCGCCGACCACGACGGTGGCACCGGTCGGCGGGACCGAGCCGAGATTGGCCACCATCTCCACGCCGTAGCGACCGCCGCCGAGGAAGGCGGTGTGTGCGCCGTAGTCGGGATCGGCCGCATGGTCGAGGCTGAGTGTATCCACCCCCGCGCCGACGATATCGCGCTGGCGCACAAGGTAATCCGCGGCCTCGGCGCAGAAGCCGGGCGCATGCGGGGTGCCCTGGACGTCGAGGTTGACGAAGGCCGCCGGATGCGCGAGCCGGCGTTCCCACCCGGAGAACATGGCGACGAAGGCCCGGGGCGGAATACGGCCGTAGATTCGCTCGAACGCATCGATGTCGTCGATCGTGACCGTCGCGTCGACATCGAACGCCGCCTTCGCGCTGATGTCGATCACGATGAGCGGAGCCACCAGATCACGCACCGAGAAGGTGCCGCCCGACGCCCCGCCGGAGGCGCGGCGCAGCGGCGCATCGACATGGGTTCCGGTGTGCTCCCACAGCGCGATCGTGTTCTGGTCGAAACCGCCCAGCGCATGCCATGCCACCGGAACCATCGCGAACGGCGGATTGCCCGGCCACATCGGCGTATTCGGGCCCACCGGATGGGTGAGATCGACGACGGCTCCGGCGCGAGGGCGTGCGACGGGTGCGGTGGCCGCCACCGCCAGCGCCGCGAGGCCGGCCGCGCCCGCCAACGCGCGCCGCGACGGGGCCGTCGCGAAATCGGCACCGTCGTGGGCGATCCGGACGATCCGAGGTGCGCACATGGTGCCCGGAAGCTTAGTGCCCCGCGACGTATGACCGCTACGACTTACGGGCCAGGGCGCATGCGATCAGTTGTTCCCACAGCGTGGGTTCGCGCTCGGCGGGGCCGATGCGCGAGACCGAGGCGTCGGCTTCGGCGGGCCGCCACCGGGCGCAGATCTCCAGCCCCGGCTCGAGCACCTCGAGATCGCCGAACAGATCGAGGATCTCCTCGTCCGAACGCCAGCGGCCACGCCCGAAGGTCGCCTGGAGCTTCTCCTCCGCGGCCTGCGTCTCCTCGTTGAAGCCGGAGCGGAAATGCGAGATGTAGATCTGTGAGCCCACCGGAATCCGGTCGGTCCACCACTTCACCAGGTCGGCCGGATTCTCGTCGTTGTTGAGGTGGTGCAGGATCGCGCTGAAGATCACCGCCACCGGCTCGTCGAAATCGATCAGCCGCCGCAGGTCCGGATGGGAGAAGATGGCCTCCGGATCGCGCAGATCCGCGTGGATGACCGTGGTGTTGTCGTCGGCGGACAGCAGGGCGCGACCATGGGCCAGCACGATCGGATCGTTGTCCACGTACACCACGCGCGCGGTGTCGAGGTGACGCTGCGCGACCTGATGCACGTTGTCGACGGTCGGCAACCCGCTGCCCATATCGATGAACTGGCGCACACCGGATTCGGCGATATCGGCGACCGCGCGAATCATGGCCTGCCGATTGGCATAGGCGATGGCGACCGAACCGGGTAGATCGTTGATGAAGTAGTCACCGACCTTGCGGTCGACGGCGTAATTGTCGCGCCCGCCCAGCAGATAGTCGTACACGCGGGCGATGCTCGGCTTCGATTGATCCACCTGTGCGGCGCTGTCGGTCATGACACCAGTTTCTGTGCGCGGAGGTTGTCGTCGGACTCGATCCTAGAGCCACCGTTGACGTTTCGGTGCGGCCTCGACGAGAACCGTTGTCCCCGAAGCGGCCTCCGGCATCATCCGCTGACGAATCCGACCGCGCGGTTCGCCAGGTCGAGCAGCGGTTGCGGCACGATACCCAGCGCCAGGGTGGCGGCGCCGGTGACGATGACGACCATCGTGGTCACCGGCGCGGTGACCACGGCGGGCGGCGCCTCCGGGGGATCGGTGAAGAACATCTGCACGATGACGCGAATGTAGAAGAACACGGCGATCGCACTCGAGATCACACCGACGATCACCAGATACGCCGCATGTCCGGAGGCGGCCGCCGAGAACACCGCGAATTTCCCGACGAAGCCACTGGTCAGCGGAATGCCCGCGAACGACAGCAGAAACAACGCGAAAACCGTTGCCAGCCATGGTGAACGGCGGCCGAGCCCGGCCCACGCCGACAGTGCGGTGGCCTCGTCTCCCACGCGGTCGCGCACCAGCGTGACCACCGCGAACGCGCCCACCGTGCTCACGCCGTAGACGGCCAGATAGAACAGCACCGACGAGACCCCGTCGGAATTGGCCGCCACCAGCGCGGTGAGAATGAAGCCGGCGTGCGCGATGGAGGAGTAGGCGAGCATGCGCTTCACATCGGTCTGAGTGACGGCGAGAATCGCGCCCAGCACCATCGTGGCCACCGCCACGGCGCCCAGGATCGGACGCCAGTCCGCACTCAGTCCCGGCACCGCGACCTGCAGGATGCGCAGTAGAGCTCCCACTGCCGCGATCTTGGTCGCCGCGGCCATGAACGCGGTCACCGCGGTCGGCGCCCCCTGATACACATCGGGCACCCACGACTGGAACGGCACGGCGCCGATCTTGAACAGCAACCCCACCGCCAGCATCGCCACCCCCAGCACCGCAAGGGTTTTCGAGCCGGAATCGCGCGCCACGGCGTCGGCGATCCCGGAGAGGCGGACCGTGCCGGCGTAGCCGTACAGCAGCGCCATCCCGTACAGGAAGAACGCCGAGGCGAACGCGCCCAGCAGGAAGTACTTCAGCGCCGCCTCCTGCGACAGCAGCCGACGCCGCCGCGCCAGCCCGCACAGCAGATACAGCGGCAGCGACAGCACCTCGAGAGCGACGAACATCGACAGCAGATCGTTGGACGCGGGAAACAGCAGCATGCCACCGACCGCGAACAGAGTCAGCGGAAACACCTCGGTGGTGGTGATGCCGGCCCGCGCCGCCGCGATCTCGTCCGAACTGCCCGGCACCGCCGCGGCCTGCGGAGTGAAGGCGTCGACGACGACCGCACCGGAAGCCTCCGCGGCCGCCCGGCTCCAGCTCCCGGGGCCCTCCCGGCTTTCGCGCGCCAGCCGCGGTTCGATGCCGCGTTCGGCCATCAGCGCGACCGCGAGAATCGCCACCACCAGGATGGTGCCCTGCAGCATCAGCGTCACGTTGTCGACGGCGACCGCGCCGACGGCCACCGTGGCATGAGTGCCGGCGAGCGCGATCACGGCCACCAACGCCGCCACCAAACCGCCCAGCGCGAGCACCAGATGGACCGGATAGCGCCACGACCGGGGCAGGAACGCCTCGGCGATCACCCCGGCGACGGCCACACCGAAGACGACGAGCATCGGTGCCAAAGCGTGATATTCGATCGAAGGAGCCGGAACCGTCGCGGCCAGAAGCTGATTCACCGGTGGTTACCTCCGCTCGGAGTGGTCGCGGCCGGTACGGTCGCGGCATCCGGCGCGACCGTGGGCGCCGGATCGTGTTTGCCGATGGTGGTGAGCGTGCCGGCCACCGCCGGATTGATCCGGTCGAGAACCGGTTTCGGATACGCGCCGAGGACCAGCAACGCCACCAGCAGCGGCACCACGACCAGCAGTTCGCGCGGCAGCAGATCCTGCAATCGCTCATTGCCCTTGCGGACCGGTCCGGTCATCATGCGCTGGTACATCCACAGCACGTACAGCGCCGCCAGCACCAGTGCGCCGGTGGCGAACACGGCCGCCACCGGATAGCGGGTGAACGTGCCGGCCAGGACGAGGAATTCGCTCACGAACGGCGCGAGGCCGGGCAGTGAGAGCGTCGCCAGGCCCGCGATCAGGAAGGTGCCCGCCAGTACCGGCGCCACCTTCTGTACCCCGCCGAATTCCGCGATCACCCGAGTTCCGCGGCGCGACACCAGGAATCCCGCGATGAGGAACAGCGCCGCGGTCGAGATGCCGTGGTTGACCATGTACAGCGTCGCACCCGACCCGCCTTGATTGGTCATCGCGAAGATGCCGAGGATGATGAAGCCGAAATGCGAGATCGAGGTGTAGGCGATCAGGCGCATCACATCGGTCTGCCCGATGGCCAGCAGCGCGCCGTAGAGGATGCCGATCACCGCCAGCACGCTGATCATCGGCGCGTAGGTGGTCGAGGCGGCCGGGAACAGCAGCAGGCAGTAGCGCAGCATGCCGAAGGTGCCGACCTTGTCGACCACCGCCATCATCAGTACCGCGCTCGCCGGTGTGGCCGACACCGCCGCGCCGGGCAGCCAGGTATGCAGCGGCCACAGCGGCGCCTTCACCGCGAAGGCGAACATGAAGCCGAGGAACAGCGCGTTGAGCACGGCCGGACCGGCGCCGAGCTGCCCGGAATTCGCCGCCGCCGTGACCGCCCGGAAATCGAAGGTGCCACCCGCACCGCCGAGATGCGCCCGTGCGGTGAGTACGTAGAGCCCGATCACGGCGGCCAGCATGATCAGGCCGCCGAACAGGTTGTACAGCAGGAATTTCACCGCCGCGCGCGAACGCTGCTGCCGCAGTGCCAGTTCCGCGGCCGCCGATTCACCGCCGCTGGTACGGGGCCCGAATCCGCCGATGAGGAAATACATCGGGATCAGCATGACCTCGAAGAACACGTAGAACAGCAGGATGTCGAGCGAGACGAACGAGATCAGCACCATCGACTCGACGATCAGGGTGAGCGCGACGTAGATGTGCGCGACCCGCCGCCCGCCGCCCGCTTCGCGGTCGTCCTTCCATCCGGCGAGGATCAGCAGCGGCACCAGTGCGGCGGTCAACAGCAGCAGCACCAGCGCGATGCCGTCGACGCCGAGGGTGTAGCCGGCGCCGAAAGCCGGTATCCAGCGGTGTGATTCGACGAGTTGGTATTGCGGGCCGCCGGGATCGAACCGCACCGCGACCACGATCGCGACGGCCAAGGTGGCCAGCGACAACACCAGTCCGGTCACCCGGGCCATCGTGCGCCGGCCGGCCGGAACGACCAGCACGACGACGGCGCCGGCCAGAGGCAGCACCCACAGTGTGGTCAGCCAGGGATACTCCGTCACAGCAACCTCACCGCCAGCAGGGCCGCGACCACCAGGGCCGCGCCGGTGAACATGGACAGGGCGTACGAGCGCACGAAACCCGTTTGCACGCGCCGGATTCGCGCCGACAGGCCGCCGATCACCGCGGCCGTGGTGTTGACGATGCCGTCGATACCGCGGTTGTCGAGGAAGACCAGCGAGCGGGTCAGGTGGGTGCCCGGACGCATGAACGCGGCTTCGTTGAACGCGTCGCCGTACAGATCGCGGCGAGCCGCGACGGTCAACGGTGTGACCTCCTGCGGGGCGGTGCGCGGCACCGGCCGTCGCGCGTACTGGCGGTAGGCGACCGCGACACCGATCGCGACCACGACCAGCGCGGCCACGGTGACCGCCCACGCCGGCACGACGCTTTCGGCGTGTTCGGTGCCGACCACCGGTGCCAGCCAGTTCTGCAGCGACGATCCGAAGACGAACACTCCGCCGGAGAACACCGAGCCGATCGCCAGCACGATCATCGGGCCGGTCATCACCGCGGGGGCTTCGTGCGGATGCGGCTGAGGCTCGGAATCGTCAGCAGCCCAACGCTTTTCGCCGAAGAACGTCAACAACATCACGCGCGTCATATAGAAGGCGGTGATCCCGGCGCCGAGCAGCGCGGCGGCGCCGAGGGTGATGCCGTTCGCGCCGCCGTAGCCGAACGCGGCCTCGATGATCCGATCCTTGGAGAAGAACCCCGCGAACGGCGGCACCCCGATGATCGCCAGATAGCCGAGCCCGAAGGTGACGAACGTGATCGGCAGGTACTTTCGCAGCCCGCCGTAACGGCGCATATCCGTCTCGTCGTTCATCGCGTGCATGACCGATCCGGCGCCGAGGAACAATCCGGCCTTGAAGAAGCCGTGGGTGAGCAGATGCATGATCGCCACGGCATATCCGGCCGGCCCCAGTCCGGCGGCCAGCACCATATAGCCGATCTGACTCATCGTGGACGCCGCCAGCGCCTTCTTGATGTCGTCCTTCGCACAGCCGATCACGGCGCCGAACAGCAGCGTCACCGCGCCCACCACCAGCACGCCCGCGCGCGCCGCCGGGGCCGCGTCGAAGATCGCGTTCGACCGCGCGATCAGATACACACCCGCGGTCACCATGGTGGCGGCGTGGATGAGGGCCGACACCGGAGTCGGGCCTTCCATCGCGTCGCCGAGCCAGGACTGCAGCGGCACCTGCGCGGATTTGCCGCACGCGCCGAGCAGCAACAGCAGGCCCAGAGCGGTGAGGGTGCCTTCGCTCGCCTGCGGGACACCGGCGAACACGTGCCCGAAATCGACCGAACCAAAGGTGGCGAACATCAGGAACAGCGCGATCGCCAGCCCCATGTCGCCGACGCGGTTGACCACGAAGGCCTTCTTCGCCGCCGCGGCCGCGGACGGCTTCTCGTGCCAGAACCCGATCAGCAGATACGAGGCCAGGCCCACGCCCTCCCAGCCGAGATAGAGCACCAGATAGTTGTCGGCCATGACGAGGATCAGCATCGCGGCCAGGAACAGATTGAGGTAGGCGAAGAACCGCCGCCGCGCCGGATCGTGGCTCATATAGCCGACCGAGTAGATGTGGATCAGCGAGCCGACGCCGGTGATCAGCAGGACGAAACACATCGTCAGCTGATCGAGTTGCAGCGAGAACTCCGCCTGCAGTCCGGCCACCGGTATCCAGCTGAAGAAGTTGTGTGACACCGCTCGATCGGCGCCGGCGCGGCCGAGCATCTCGGCGAACGCCCAGACCGCCACGCCGAACGAGGCGACCGCGGTCGCGCAGCCCAGCCAATGCCCCCAGCGGTCGCTCAGGTGTCCTGCCAGCAGCAGGATCAGCGCGCCGGCGGCGGGGAGGGCCGGCAGCAGCCAGAGCAGATTCCCGGTACCCACGTCAGTACTTCAACAGGTTGGCGTCGTCGACCGAGGTCGAGCGGCGGGTGCGGAAGATGGTCATGATGATCGCCAGGCCCACGACGACTTCGGCCGCGGCGACGACCATCGTGAAGAACGCGAACACCTGCCCGTCGAGGTTGTGGTGCTGCCGGGCGAAGGTGACGAAGGCGAGATTGACCGCGTTGAGCATCAATTCGATGCACATGAACACCACGATCGCGTTGCGCCGCACCAGCACCCCGGCCGCGCCGATGGTGAACAGCAGGGCGGACAGATACAGGTAGTTGTCCGGATTCACCGCGGAGCCTTCCTCTCGTTGTCGCCGGTCGCATGGGCGCCGTTGCTGTCGCTGCGTCCGTTCTCGCCACCGCCGTTCGATTCACTGCCGTTCGATCCGGTGCCGTTGCCGCCGTTGCCTTCTCCCATACCGATCACCGCGTCCTCGGTGTGGGCGCGGCGGCGGCGATGGCGCAGGATGGTGCTCACCGACAGTTCGGCGAACGAGCCGTCCGGCAGCCGGGCCGGCACGTCGACGGCGTTGTGGCGGGCATAGACACCGGGGGTGGGCAGGGGCGTGATGCGGTGGCCTTCGCGCAGGCGCCGCTGCGATTGTTCGCGCTGCCCGGTGCGCGGACCGAACCGTTCCCGATGCGCGAGGATCATCGCGCCGATGGTGGCGGTGATCAGCAGCGCGCCGGTGAGTTCGAAGGCCCACACGTAACGCACGAAGATCAGCTCGGCCAGCGCGCCGATCGGGTCGGCGCCGAATCCGGGACCGGTGGCCGCGACCGAATCGTCGCGCACGCCCCGGGCGATCGCCCCGATCAGCAGCAGCCCGAATCCGGCACCCACCACGACGACGGCGATGCGGTGCCCGCGCAACGTCTCCCGCAGCGATTCGGCCGAATCGACGCCGACGAGCATCAGGACGAACAGGAACAACATCATGACCGCGCCCGTGTACACCACGATCTGCACGACGCCCAGGAACAAAGCGTCCTGGGCAATGTAGAACACCGACAGGGTGATCATGGTGGCCGCCAGGCACAGCGCGGAGTGCACGGCCTTGCGGGCACACACCATGCCGAGACCACCCGCCACCGCGACCACGGCCAGGACCCAGAACAGCACCGCCTCCCCGGTCGAGGTACGGGTGGCAGCTTCGGCGGCAAGCACATTCGCGGCCGGGGTCATTGCGCACCTCCTTGGGCACCGGTGGCGGCCGGTTCGAGACCGGTGTCCGCGGCGATGGTGCCGGTGGGACGGAGCCCGGTATCGCGGTCGGTGCCGGGGGCGGCGGGGACGGCGCCCAGGTAGTAGTCCTCCTCGGTGGCGCCCGGATAGGCGGCGTGCGGCGGGGCGATCATCCCGTCGCCCAGCGGGGCGAGCAGCCGGTCCTTCTCGTAGATCAGATCGGCGCGATTGTCGTCGGCCATCTCGTATTCGTTGGTCATCGTCAATGCCCGCGTGGGGCACGCCTCGATGCACAGTCCGCAGCCGATGCAGCGCAGATAGTTGATCTGGTAGACGCGGCCGTAGCGCTCGCCGGGGGAGTAGCGCTCGCTGTCGGTGTTGTCGGCGCCCTCGACGTAGATCGCGTCCGCCGGGCAGGCCCACGCGCACAGTTCGCAGCCGATGCACTTCTCCAGGCCGTCGGGATGGCGGTTGAGCTGGTGGCGGCCGTGGTAGCGCGGCGCGGTCGGCACCTTCTCCTCGGGGTAGAACTCGGTGTTCTTCTTCTTGAACATCGTGACGAAGGTGACCCAGAATCCGCCGATGGGTTCCAGCAGACCGGCTTTGGTGGCAGGCGGCGCGGTCTCGGGCATCGGCGGCACCGGGAAGTCCGAGAACTGTTGCGTCCCAGTGGTTTCCGGTGCGATATTGTCACCGGCACGCCCGGCGCGCAGCATCGTCGCCAGCAGGCCCACCGAGATGATCACCCCGGCGATCACGAGGCCCGTGGTCTGCACGTCGTGGCCGTTGTCCTGCACCACCTTCAGCGTCGCCACGATCATCACCCACAGCAGCGACACCGGAATGAGCAACTTCCAGCCGAGATTCATGAACTGGTCGTAGCGCAACCGCGGTAGCGTCCCGCGCAACCAGATGAAGACGAACAGGAACGTCCAGACCTTCAGCGTGAACCACAGCAGCGGCCACCAGCCCGAATTCGCGCCGTCCCACAGGTTCAGCGGGAAGGGTGCGTGCCAGCCGCCGAAGAACAGTGTGGTGGCCAGCGCCGAGACGGTGCCCATGTTGATGTATTCGGCCATCATGAACATCGCGAATTTCAGCGACGAGTATTCGGTGTGGAAACCGCCGACGAGTTCACCCTCGGCTTCGGGGAGATCGAAGGGGGCGCGGTTGGTTTCGCCGACCATCGCCACCGCGTAGATGACGAACGACGGCAGCAGCAGCCATATGTTCCAGGTGCCCCACTGCCGATCCACGATGCCGGAGGTGGACATGGTCCCGGCCAGCAGGAACACCGCCGCGAAACAGGCCGCCATCGCGATCTCGTAGGAAATCACCTGCGCGGTCGACCGCAGACCACCGAGCAGCGGATACGTCGATCCCGACGACCATCCCGCCAGCACGATGCCGTAGACCCCGATCGAGGTCATCGCGAGGATATAGAGCACCCCCACCGGCATATCGGTCAACTGCAGCGGTGTGCGGGTGCCGAAGATCGACACCTCCGGTCCGAGCGGTATCACCGCGAACGCCATCACCGCCGGAATCAACGCGACGATCGGCGCCAGAATGTAGATGGGCTTGTCGACCATCGCCGGGACGATGTCCTCTTTGAGGAGCATCTTCACCCCGTCGGCGATGGATTGCAGCGAACCGCGCGGCCCGACCCGATTGGGTCCGACCCGCATCTGCATCCAGGCCACCACCTTGCGCTCGATCACCACCGCGAGCAGCGGGATGAGCAGCAGGAAGATGAAGATACCGATGGATTTGACCACGACCAGCCACCACGGGTCGTGGCCGAACGCGGACAGATCGGCCGGGGCCGAGACCAGCACAGCCGGTGACATCTCACTCATGGGGGTCCTCCCGTTGGATGCGCACGCGGTGACCGAGGGCGGTGGTGAGCCGGTCGTTGACCGTCGACTCCGCCGAATTCCACGGCAGCCAGGCGACGCGATCGGGCATCTCGGTGATCTCGAGCGGCAGCACGATGCGACCGTGCCCGGTGCTGATCCGCACCGAATCGCCGGTGGCCGAGCCGATTTCGGCGGCGGTGGCCGGCGACAGCCGCAGCACCGCGGGCCGTGCCGTGCCGGCGAGATTCGGTTCACCGTCCTGCATGCGGCCGTTGTCGAGCAGCATGCGCCAGCCGGCGAGGATGGCGGTGCCGGTTTCGGTATCCGGTAGTGCGGCCGACGGATGCGCCGGGGGCTGCGGCCGCGGCCCGTCCCAGACACCCAGGGCGTCCAATTCCGCGCGGGCGGCCTCCACCGTCGGCAAGCCCAGTCGCACACCCATCTCGTCGGCCAGCGAATGCAGCACGCGATGATCGGCCAGCGGAGCAGCCTGCCGCCGCACCGTCGCATCACCGAGAGCGGCGCCGAACGGCCGCGGCCGGCCCTCCCAGGTCAAATATGTTCCCGCCTTCTCCATGGCCGAGGCGACGGGGAACACCACATCGGCCCGCTCGGTGACCTCGCTGTGCCGCAATTCCAGGCTGACCACGAAGGCGGCGGCCTCGAGGGCGGCCCGGGCGGCGCGGGGATCGGGCAGATCGGCGATCTCCACACCGCCGATCAGCAGCGCGCCGGGGTGACGGCCGGCGTCGAGGATCGCGGAGATATCGCGTCCGGGTGCGGCCGGCAGTTCGTCGACCTGCCAGAGTCGCTGAACCTGCCGGCGCGCACGCGCATTGGCGATGGGGCGGCCGCCCGGCAGCAGACCGGGCAGCGCGCCCGCCTCGAGCGCGCCGCGTTCTCCGGCGCGGCGCGGCACCCATGCGACCGTTGCGCCGGTGGTCTCGGCCAGTGCCGCCACCGCCGACAGCGCGCCGGGCAGCGTCGCCAGTCGTTCGCCGGCCAGGATCACCGCGCCGCGGCGGCGCAGCGCGCGGGCGAGTTCGTCGAGTCCCGGCGGATCGGGCGGGCATTCGTATCCGGCGCCCGCCACCGCCAGGGCCTGCAACAGCCGCGCCTCGTCACCGGGCACGGTTGGGATCAACCGGCCCGATAGCCGTCGCAGCCCCCGGCTCGCGTAGGCGGCCAGCGAATAGATCGCGGTCGCCGAGGTGCGGGCGGCCTTGCGCAGCCGCAGATGCAGGATCGGGCATTCCTCTTCGGGTTCGAGTCCGGCGAGCAGGACGACCGGCGCCGAATCCAGCGCCCCGTAGTCCACCCGCACCCCTTGTCCGGCGATCGCCGCGGCCAGGAATTCGGCTTCCTCGGCGGAATGGGCGCGAGCACGGAAATCGATGTCGTTGGTGCCCAGTGCGATACGCGCGAATTTGGCGTACGCGTAGGCGTCCTCGACGGTGGCCCGGCCGCCCACCAGCACTCCGGCGTTCCCGCGGGCGGCGGCCAGTCCCGCACCCGCTCGCGCGAGCGCCTCCGACCACGAGGCCGGAACGAGGACGCCGCTGTCGTCGCGGATCAGGGGAGTGGTGATCCGGTCGGGTTCGGTCGCGTAGGTGAAGGCCCACCGGCCCTTGTCGCAATTCCATTCCTCGTTGACCTGCGGATCATCACCGGCCAAGCGGCGCAGCACTTTTCCGCGGCGGTGGTCGGTGCGCTGGGCGCAACCGGCGGCGCAGTGCTCACACACCGCCGGACTCGAGACCAGGTCGAAGGGGCGAGCGCGGAAGCGGTAGGTGGTGCCGGTGAGGGCGCCGACCGGGCAGATCTGGACGGTGTTGCCGGAGAAGTAGGAGTCCATCGGCTCGCCGTCGGCGATCCCGACCTGCTGCAGTGCGCCGCGGTCCATCAGCTCGATGAACGGATCACCGGCGATCTGCTGTGAGAACCGGGTGCAGCGGGCGCACAGTACGCACCGCTCCCGATCCAGCAGCACCGCGGGTGAGAGCGGAATCGGTTTGGGGTAGGTGCGTTTCACCCCTTCGAAGCGTGATTCGGGCCGGCCGCTGGACATCGCCTGGTTCTGCAGCGGACATTCCCCGCCCTTGTCGCAGACCGGGCAATCCAGCGGATGGTTGATCAGCAGCAGTTCCATCACCCCGGCCTGCGCCTTCTGCGCGGCCGGCGAACTGATCTGGGTGCGGGCGATCATCCCGTCGGTGACGGCCATCGTGCAGGAGGCGACGGGCTTGCGCTGCCCCTCCACCTCGACCAGGCACTGCCGGCACGCCCCGACCGGATCGAGCAGCGGATGATCGCAGAACCGGGGGATCTGGATTCCGACGAGTTCGGCCGCCCGGATGAGCAACGTTCCGGCGGGCACCGCGATCGTCGTGCCGTCGATGGTGACGGTGACCATGTCCTGAGGGATGACGCCACTGCTGTCGTGGCTCACTGTCGCGGTCATCGCACTCCTTCGGCAGGCGTCGCTGCGGTGGCGGTCGCGGCCGTGGCGGCGGCCCAGGCGGTCGAGCGAGCGGGATCGAACGGGCACCGGCCCAGCCGGATGTGCTCGGCGTATTCGTCGCGGAAGTATTCGAGAGAGGACACGATCGGGCTTGCCGCACCGTCGCCGAGCGCGCAGAACGATTTGCCGTTGATGTTGTCGGCGATATCGAGCAGGGTGTCCAGGTCGGCGTCGGTACCGCCGCCGGACTCCAGCCGTTGCAGCAGCTGCACCAGCCAGTAGGTGCCCTCCCGGCAGGGGGTGCATTTTCCGCAGGATTCGTGGGCGTAGAACTCGGTCCAGCGCAGGACCGCGCGGACCACGCAGGTGGTGTCGTCGAAGATCTGCAATGCCTTGGTGCCCAGCATGGATCCGGCCGCGCCCACGTTCTCGTAGTCCAGTGGCACATCGAGGTGTTCGGCGGTGAACAAGGGCGTGGAGGAGCCGCCGGGTGTCCAGAACTTGAGCGTGTGCCCGGCGCGCACACCGCCGGCGTGGCCGAGAAGTTCGCGCAGCGTCACCCCCAGCGGCGCCTCGTACTGGCCCGGCCGGGTGACGTGCCCGGACAGTGAGTACAGGGTGAAGCCGGGCGATTTCTCCGACCCCATCGAACGGAACCATTCGACGCCGTTGTGCAGGATGGCCGGCACACTCGCGATCGACTCCACATTGTTGACCACGGTCGGGCACGCGTACAGCCCGGCGACGGCGGGAAAGGGCGGACGCAGACGAGGCTGGCCGCGGCGGCCCTCGAGCGAATCCAGCAGGGCGGTTTCCTCACCGCAGATGTAGGCGCCGGCCCCGGCGTGCACGATCAGGTCGAGATCGAAGCCCGACCCGAGGATGTTGCGGCCCAGATAGCCTGCGGCGTAAGCCTCTTCGACGGCGGTCTGGAGCCGGCGCAGCACCGGCACGACCTCGCCACGCAGATAGATGAACGCATGGGCGGCGCGGATGGCGTAGGCGGCGATGATGGCGCCCTCGACCAGCACATGCGGCGTCGCCATCATCAGCGGGATGTCCTTGCAGGTGCCGGGTTCGGACTCGTCGGCGTTGACCACCAGGTAGTGCGGCTTACCGGCCGCCGGCGATCCCTCGGGATCCTGCGGGATGAAACCCCACTTCATGCCGGTGGGAAATCCGGCGCCGCCGCGGCCGCGCAGCCCGGCGTCTTTCACCGTGGCGATGACCTCGTCGGGATGCATGCCCAGCGCCCGGGACAGGGCGCGATAGCCGTCGTGTGCCCGGTAGGTGTCGAGGGTCCACGATTGCGGCTGATCCCAGTAGCGGGTGAGTACGGGCGCGAGCGTCATCACCGTTCCCCCTGTTCGCTATCCGAATCACCCTGCGGCGCAGCAGGTGTCGACTGCTCGGCCGCCACGCGCAGACCGGCGAGCGTGGCTTCTCCGGCGGTGCCCTCGTTGGCGTCGGGCCGCCGATCCGGGAATCCGGCGAGGATGCGGGCCGTTTCGCGGAAGCTGCACAACGGTGCGCCGCTGCGCGTGCCGGTGACCTCGCGTCCGGCTCGCAGCGCGTCGGCGAGCGCGCGGGCCGACTCCGGGGTCTGGTTGTCGAAGAATTCCCAGTTCACCATGACGACCGGGGCGTAATCGCAGGCGGCGTTGCACTCCAGATGTTCCAGCGTGATGGACCCGTCCGCGGTCGTTTCCCCGGGGGTGATCTCCAGATGCCGGGTGAGCGCGGCCAGGATCTCGTCGCCGCCCATGACCGCGCACAGCGTATTGGTGCAGACTCCGACGTGATAGTCCCCGGTCGGGGTGCGGCGATACATCGAGTAGAAGGTGGCGACCGCGGTCACTTCGGCGTCGGTGAGCCCGAGTTGTTCGGCGCAGAACGCGATCCCGGTGCCGCTGACATATCCTTCGACGCTCTGCACCAGATGCAACAGCGGCAGCAGCGCCGAGCGCGAGTGCGGATAGCGATCGATGATCTCCCGTGCCTCCGCCCGCAGATTCTCCTGTACCTGCGGCGGGTAGGGGACGGGCCGCTGCGACAACTGCAGCAGGATCGGGTCGCGACCGGTCGCGGGAATCGGTTCGGCTGTCATCGGTCGACACCACCCATCACCGGGTCGATGCTGGCCACCGAGGCGATCACGTCGGCGACCATGCCGCCTTCGCACATCGCCGCCACGGCCTGCAGATTCGTGAACGAGGGATCGCGGAAATGCACGCGGTAGGGCCGGGTTCCGCCGTCGGAGACCATGTGGACGCCGAGTTCGCCGCGCGGGGACTCCACCGATGTGTACACCTGGCCGGGCGGCACCCGCATACCCTCGGTGACGAGCTTGAAATGGTGGATCAGCGCCTCCATCGACGTGCCCATGATGGTGCCGATATGTTCGGCGGAATTGCCGAGGCCGTCGGGCCCCAGCTTCAGATCGGCCGGCCACGCGATCTTCTTGTCCGACACCATGACCGGGCCCGGGCGGAGTTTGTCGAGGCACTGCTCGACGATCTTCAGCGACTCCTTCATCTCCTTGATGCGGATCAGGTAGCGGCCGTAGCAGTCGCATCCGGTGTCGGTCATGACGTCGAACTCGTAGTCCTCGTAGCCGCAGTACGGCTGCGACTTGCGCAGGTCGTGCGGCAGTCCGGTCGAGCGCAGGACCGGGCCCGTCACTCCCAGAGCCATACACGAGGCCAGGTCGAGATATCCGATGCCGCGCGTGCGCGCCTTGAAGATCGGGTTCTCGTTGAGCAGCAACTCCATATCGCGCAGCCGTTTCGGCATGAGCGCCAGCAGATCCCGGATCTTGCCCACCGCGTCGGGCGGCAGATCCTGTGCCAGTCCGCCCGGACGGATGTAGGCGTGGTTCATCCGCAGTCCGGTGACCGTTTCGAAGATGTCGAGGATCAGCTCGCGCTCGCGGAAGCCGAACAGCATCGGCGTCAGCGCGCCGAGTTCCATACCTCCGGTGGCCAGCGCGACCAGATGCGAGGAGATGCGGTTGAGTTCCATCAGCATGACGCGGACGATGTTCACCCGCTCGGGAATATCGTCGGTGATGCCGAGCAGCCGCTCCACGGCCAGGCAGTAGGCCGTCTCGTTGAACAGCGGGGACAGGTAGTCCATCCGGGTCACGAACGTGACGCCCTGCACCCAGTTGCGGAACTCGAGATTCTTCTCGATGCCGGTGTGCAGGTAACCGATTCCGCAGCGCGCCTCGGTGACCGTTTCGCCCTCGATCTCGAGGATCAGCCGCAGCACGCCGTGCGTGGACGGATGCTGTGGCCCCATATTGACGACGATGCGCTCCTCCGCGGCGCCGTCGAGGGCCTCGCGCACATCGTCCCAGTCCTGTCCGACGACCGTGACCGCCGGGCTCTCGGCGACCGGATCCGTTGCGGCGCCGGTGATTTCGGTGTGGTTCATCAGCTGTAGGTCCTCCGCTGGTCCGGCGGCGGAATACGCGCGCCCTTGTACTCGACCGGGATCCCGCCGAGCGGGTAGTCCTTGCGCTGCGGATGTCCACGCCAGTCGTCGGGCATCATGATCCGCGTCAGCGACGGGTGCCCGTCGAAGACGATGCCGAAGAAGTCGTAGGTTTCGCGCTCGTGCCAGTCGGTGGTCGGATACACCGCGAACAGCGAGGGCATATGTGGATCCGAATCCGGTACCGACACCTCGACCCGCACCCGGCGATTGTGCGTGATCGACAGCAGGTGATAGGCGGCGTGCAGTTCGCGTCCCGTGTCGTCCGGATAGTGCACGCCGTTCACGCCGAGGCACAGTTCGAAGCGCAACGCCGCGTCGTCGCGCAGCGCGCGCGCCACCTCCGCCACCCGTTCCCGCCGCACGTGCAGGGTCAGTTCCCCGGCGAAGACCACGATCTTCTCGATCGCGGCGCGAAATACCTCGTCTCCCACCGACTGCGCCAGGGCGGCGACCACCTCGTCGAAATAGGAACCGTAGGGCGCGGGGGTACTGCCGGGCAGCGCGACGGTCCGCACCAGCCGTCCGTACCCGGAGGTGTCACCGGTGCCTCGGACGCCGAACATGCCGCGGCGCACGCCGATGACCTCGTCGTCGGGACGGTCGGGGGAGGGGCCGCGCGATTCGGGTTCGATCGCCGGTTCGCCGGCCGGGCCGGAACCGCCCGCGCCGGAGGAGGATTCGGTGTCCGCGGGGCTGTCGGGCGGATCGCCGGCGCTGCGCGGTGCGTCCAGGCTCATCGCAGCAATCCCTCCATCCGGATCGTGGGGGTGGAGGCGAGCGCGGCGGCCTCGGCCGCGCGCACGGCCTCGGCGCGGTCGACACCCAGCGGCATCTGCTGGATCTTCTCGTGCAGTGTCAAGATGGCGTGCAGCAGCATCTCCGGGCGCGGTGGGCAACCGGGTAGGTAGATATCCACGGGCACAACATGATCGACACCCTGCACGATGGCGTAGTTGTTGAACATGCCGCCGGAGGAGGCGCAGACTCCCATCGCCAGCACCCATTTGGGTTCGGTCATCTGGTCGTAGACCTGGCGCAGCACCGGCGCCATCTTCTGGCTGACCCGGCCGGCGACGATCATCAGGTCCGCCTGCCGGGGGGAGGCGCGGAAGACCTCCATCCCGAAGCGGGCGCTGTCGAAGCGACCGGCTCCCGTGGCCATCATCTCGATCGCGCAGCAGGCCAGCCCGAACGTCGCGGGCCACAGCGAGCCCTTACGCAGGTATCCGGCGAACTGTTCGACCGTGCTCAGCAGGAAGCCGCTGGGCAATTTCTCCTCGAGCCCCATCTCGGATCAACTCTCACTTCCGTGTGCGAATCCTCGGTCCCGGCGGACGCCGGGACGACGGGTTGGGTATGCGGTGCCGACGGGCCGAGCGGCCCGCCCGCGTTCAGTCCCAGCTCAGGCCGCCGCGCCTCCACTCGTAGGCGTAGGCAACCGAGACGTTGAGAATGAACAGCGCCATGGCCGCCAACCCGAAGACGCCGAGGGCATCGAAGTGCACCGCCCACGGATAGAGGAATACGATCTCGATGTCGAAGATGATGAACAGCATCGCGGTGAGGTAGTACTTCACCGGAAAGCGTTGTCCCGCAGCATTTCCCGGCCCGCCGGCGATGGCGTGCGGGGTGGGTTCGATACCGCATTCGTAGGCTTCGAGTTTGGCGCGGTTGTAGCGTTTGGGGCCGATCACGGCCGCCAGCAACACCGATCCCAGCGCGAACGCGGCAGCGATCGCACCGAGCACAAGAGTCGGCACCTGGGTATTCACAACGGCACAACCCCTCTCCCTCGCCGGCAACTGCCGAGGCGGGGCTGACATCGTCGTCTGCCGGGCCAGTCTCACCCCGAAGCGCAGCTCGAGCGCGGGACGACAGGGCAGGCAGGGCGCCATTCATATCAACAGCCACGCTCGTGTGAGCTACAGCACAGCCTACAACTGCTCTTTCTGAATACTCACGGTTCCGCCCCGGTGTTTGATCGAATTCGGAACTGTCACTTATGACCGAAACAGCGCAATGGCCTCCCCGCAGCCGGGCGCGCCGCGACCCTCGGCGCGCACGAAAAACGGTCGGCCGACGAGATTGTCGGCCGACCGGGAAAGCGCTGATCAGGCGGCGGGGCGAGCGTTCAGAGCCGTGGTGACCGCCGAGGTGAGCTGGAACGGGTCCAGCGGATGCGCGACCGCCGCCTCGGCCCGGGACCACGCGGCGAGCCAGGCATCGTCGGCCCTGCCGGTCAGCACCACGATGGGCGGGCAGTCGGCGATTTCGTCCTTGAGCTGTTTGGCCAGCCCCATTCCGCCGGTGGGTGTGGCCTCACCGTCGAGAATCGCCAGGTCGATCCCGCCGGCGTCGAGCTGTTCGATCACCACCGGCGCGGTGGCGGTCTCGCGGTAGTCGAACTGCGGCAGGTCGGGATGCGGATGCTTGCCCAGCGCCAGCATCACCTGGCGACGGGTGTCGGCATCGCTGCTGTAGACGAGAACCCGCAGCGCGGGACGGTTCGCATCGGCCACGCTTGGGATGCTACGTCCATCGGATCGGCCGCGGTGGCAGCTTGGGCGGCGACGGTCCCCGCGCCGGGCGTGGCGCTCGCCGCCCGCTTCACCGCCAGGTTGATCGTGCCGATCGGAATCGTTGCTGGTCACCGCGAAGAAAACGCGCGATCCTTATAACCGGCGGCAGTTCGGTGGCAGAACTGTCCCGGCAGGGCGTAACAACGACAGGCTCGACAGGGCGGTGGACGATGCGAATTTCGGAGGTTTTGCGCAACAAGGGGGCCGATGTGGTGACGATCGCGCCCGAGGCGACGGTCGACAGATTGCTGGCGGTGCTGGCCGAACACAATGTCGGCGCGGTGGTGGTGTGTGGTGGCGGCGGCGCGTTGGACGGGATCGTCTCGGAGCGGGATGTGGTCCGCTGCCTGCACAGACAGGGTGCGCAGCTGTTGACCCGGCCGGTATCCGACATCATGACCGCGATCGTGCACACCTGCTCGCCCGAGGATCGGGTGGAGAGTTTGCGCGCGACGATGACCGAACATCGGATCCGGCATCTGCCGGTCGTCGATCACGGGCGCATGGTCGGGATCGTCAGTATCGGAGACGTGGTCAAGAGCGCGATCTCGGAGTTGCAGGACGAGCGCGAGCACCTCGAGCAATATTTGCAGGGTTGAGTGTCCGGTCCGGATCCGGCCGTACGTGCGGCCGCGACAGCACCGTGCCCGGGCCCACCGGGACGCGGGCACGGTCGGTGCCGGTGACAATCAGGCCAGGCCCCACGCCTGCAGCAGGCTGACGATGTTCGCCGCGATCGACGTGAGGGTGTCGAGCCTCGCCACCGCATCGTGACGGCGGCCGCCGAATCCGTCATTGCCGCACGGTGATTGGATATTCACCGGTTCGTAACCACGAAAGGTTATCTGCGCGCGCCGTTTCGGAGCAGAATTCCCTCGGGCGGTTCGTTCGGAACCACGAGGTCGCCGATGCCGGCATCGGGTGTATCGGGTGGGGTTCGAGACGTGCGCTGTCCCTCGGAGCTCACCGCCCGGCGTCTGCGTTGTGGAGCGTTCCGAACGGCCGCCGACCACGTCGCATATCCGGGCGGTGATCCGGCCGATTCGATCGGTGACCGATCGCGTATTAGGGTGCGTTGCACGCGCGTCCGTTCGCTGGTCGGCGGCGCCGAACACGCCGTTCGATCCGAAGGACATTCATGCGCCGCATCGCATTCGCCGCGTCCCTGCTCGCTGTCGCCTGTACCGTCGGGGCCTGCGGCGGCTCCTCCGGCGACCAGACGAGCGGCGCCACCGCGACATCCGCTGCGGCGCAATCGAGTTCCGTCGCGGCGGCGGCCGGCCAGGACTGCGGCGCGCAACCGTGGCCTCGTCCGCTACCCGACTTCCGCGGGAAGCCACTGGGACAGACCGTGGTCGGTGCGGCGCTGTGCTTCGACGTCACCGGTATCACCACCGCGGACGGACGCGACGTGATGCATGATCCGGGCGCTGCGACGACCCCCTGGACGGTCACCGCACAGCAGCCGGAGGCGGGGACGCCGGTCGCCGCGGACACCTCGGTCACGCTGACGGTCGACGTCCCGCACTGATCGCTACTTGCCGGCGGCGCGGGCCAGGTGCTCGGGATACCGGGCTCCGGCGAAGGCGTCGGCCGGGGCGGCGGCCTCGATCCGCGCCAGATCCTCGGCGCTGAGCTCGATCTCGGTGGCCGCCACATTCTGCTCGAGATAGGTGCGGCGCTTGGTGCCCGGAATCGGGACCACGTCGTCACCGCGGGACTGGACCCAGGCCAGCGCCAATTGCCCTGCGGTCACGCCCTTTTCCTCCGCCATCGCACGCAGTTCGGCGACGACGGCCAGGTTGCGGTCGATGTTGTCGTCGGCGAATCGGGGCAGCGCGCGGCGCAGGTCGTCGGCGGGCAGATCGGCGGTGGAGGTGATCGAGCCGGTGAGGAAGCCGCGCCCGAGCGGGGAGAACGGCACGATTCCGATGCCGAGTTCGCGGCAGGTGGGCAGAACCTCCGCTTCGATACCGCGCGTCCACAGCGACCATTCGCTCTGCAGTGCGGTTACCGGATGTACGGCGTGCGCGCGGCGGATGGTCTGCGCGGAAGCCTCGGAGATGCCGAGGTAGCGGACCTTACCCGCGGTGACCAGCTCCGACAGCGCGCCCCAGGTCTCCTCGACCGGCACATTCGGGTCGACGCGGTGCTGGTAGTACAGGTCGATGTGGTCCACGCCGAGGCGCTTCAGCGATTCGTCGCAGGACTGCGCGACGTAGGCGGCGTCGCCCCGGGCGCCCATGCTCCCGCCCTCGCCCCACACGATGCCGAATTTGGTCGCGAGGACCACCTGGTCGCGCCGACCGGCGATGGCCCGGCCCACCAACTCCTCGTTGGCGCCGGCGCCGTAGACGTTCGCGGTGTCGAGCAGGGTCACCCCGAGGTCGAGGGCGCGATGGATGGTGGCGATCGACTCCTCGTCGTTGTCGCGCACACCGTAGGCCTGGCTCATGCCCATGCAGCCGAGTCCCTGTGCGCCGACGGTCAATTCGCCGAGTTTCCTGGTCGCGATCATGCGAGCGGTCCTCCTGAGGTGCCATCGGATTGGATGGTGAGTCCCTGCGAACTCACGAGGCCGACGCTACGACTTGGAGTGTGCTCCAAGTCAAGCCGTTACCGGGAGCCGTCGTCGTCGAGCCGTGCGACGAGCACGGCCAGTGCGTCGCCGAGCGTGCGGCGCTGCTGCGGATCGATATCGTCGAGGGCGGCGGCGAAGCGCTGGATCCGGGCCGATGTGAGTCCGTTGACCAGTGATTTCGCCTGTTCGGTGACGGTCAGCAACTGAGCTCTGCCGTCGGCCGGGTCGGCGGTGCGTTCGAGGTATCCGTACTTCTCCAGACCCGACACGATGCGCGACATCGTGGGGGCGGTGACGTGTTCGGCGGCGGCCAGATCGCCCAGTCGCATCGGACCGCTGCGCACCAGCGTGCCCAGTGCCGCCGCCGAACCGGGGCTCAGCGAACCCAGGTCGCCGGAGCGCCGCAGGAGCCGGGTGATCCTGCCGAGCGCGAAATACAGATCCGCCGCCTCGGCAAGTTCCTCCGCGCTGCGTGCGCGCTCCTGCTGGATCATGGGCGTTGTCGCTCCTACGCGTGTGCTGGGACCGTCGGCAGCCGCACCGTCGGCGATATCCGATTCAGTAAGTATGCCCTCCCGCTCGATCCCGACGCGTTCGGCCTGCTCATCGACGGCGCCGCGTGTTTCTTCGGCCGACCCGGCCGCGTTCCGCGTGGCGGTTGCGCACTGTTCCCGCGCGACACGCTGCCGGCCGGATCGACGGCGGACGTTCCGGGCCCGGCGTCCCAGGCCTGGAGGGTCGAAAATGCCTCGGGCACAGGGTATCTTGGACTTGAATAATGGGTTAACGGACTCAGGACGGCGATGAACACAGCGGCTAACGAACTCCGCGCGCAACACAGCGCTTCGACCACTCGAAACCCCGAGTGGGACGCCGGCGCTCGAGCTGAGCTCGCGATGTAACGTCGATCGCCGTTTCACCGCCTGGAGACGCGGTCGCCGTCGCTTGCGATGACGACGCGACTCGGGTGATCACGCCTTTCCGTCTGCGTTGCACTGGTTGTCGGCATCGCAGTCTGCAACAGCACTGATATCGAAGCCGGATCGCTGGGCTCCGTAGCGAATTCTGTCTGCGGCGGCTCGGGTTCCGGCCGCGCATCACCTGTGTGAACCCCCTCGACAATGCGAGCGGCGGGTAGTCCGAGCATGTAAAAAAACGCCCCGAGTCGAAGGGCGGCTTTCGGCACGGCTACAACGCTGCTCTCTTACCGGAAGTTGGCACGACCGATGAGAATCGATCGCATTACCGCAGCTTCACAGCCGATGGCGAGTCCGTCGAAGCCCGGCATTTCGCCGATACGCCGCCGGCTCTTTCTTTTCCTGTTTCTCTCGGTGCTGGCCGTCCTCGCACCGCCTGGCATGATCGGAATGGCGCGGGCGCAACCCGGTACCGATACCGGAGACGACAGTTCATCCGTGGATGCCGTCAGTTGGATGCAGATACACGATTCCACCGGGGCCCCGCTGGCGAACTATCAATTCGCCACGAAAGACCCCGGAATACTGCATCCCGGCACCACGGTGTTGTGGTCGGCTCTCGGGTTCGAACTGATCCTGTACGTCGTCATCATGACGACCGCCATATGGCTCATCGGCATGGCCCTCAGCTTCAAATGGCTGGATATGCTGGCAAACCCGCTGCGCGGGCTGGCCTCCGCACTCACCGAACAGCTAGCGACTCCGATGATGCTCGTCACCGCGGCAACCATCGGCGCACTCGTCGTGGCCTGGTTCGTCGTGCGCGGATTCCATTCCAAAGCCACGTCACAAGCGGTAACGATGATTCTCATCGGCATAGCCGGACCGTTCTTCCTGGCGAACCCGCTGGCCGATGTCCTCTCCTCCGACGGACTGATGGCCCAGGGCCGCGACCTCGGCATTGCCGTGGTAGCAGGCCTGCAAGGCCGATCCATGCCCGCGGCCGGTGAATTTGTGAAGAACATCCAGAGCGGCCTGGCGGACAACTTGGTACGCAAGCCGGTGCAGGTATGGAATTTCGGACATGTCATCGACGGCAATTCCGCGTGCCGGAACGCGTGGACCGCCGGAATCACGGCCGGCAGCAAGAATCTGCTGCACTCGGGCCTGGAGAACTGTCATGACATGGATGCGATCCACCGCATCGACCATCCGACGATGTCGCAGGTCGGTACCGGCCTGGTGCTGATCCTCTGCGGCTTGATAACAATCCTGTTCGGCGTCTACATGGCACTCAAGATCATGCGCACGGCGTTCGACGCCATCTACTACGCGTTCATGACGATATTCGGGTTCGCCGCGGGCGGATTCATATACGGACCCACCCAGACGCATCTGGTGCGAAGTCTCGTGCATTCCTTCGTGTCCGGATTCAAAATGGTGGCCTTCATTATATTTCTCGGGATATATCTCGTCCTTCTCGGCGGCCTGTTCGACCAGGCGCAGGGCCAGGTGTTCGCGGTTCTGATAATCGTCGTGTGTGTCGAGATCATCGCGATCACGCAGCTGCGCCGCCTCGATTTCAACCTGGACAGAGGAAACGACTGGATCGCCAACCGATTCGCACTCGCGACCCAGGGTGGCTTCGCCACGGGGGCCGGGGGAAAGACCGCCCTCGGCATGCCCGGTGGCGGATCCGGCGGGCATTCTCCGACGAAGCTTTTGACCACCGTGGCGGCCCTGAACACCTTGAACTCGTCACCGATCGCCGCCTGGGCCGCCGGGCGCACCATGGGACCGCTGAATCCGTTCGCGCTACGGCGCAAGCGCGCGGATCTGGCGAATATGGACAGCGCGCCCCTGAACCGCGAGGGTGCGCAATGGCTCCAGCTGAACCGGCTGAACTGGCGCGAGAAGGCGCTCGCGCGCGCCGGCGGCGACGGTTTGGAGTCGACCCTCGGCGTGGCCAACGCGCTGGACGGGTTGACCGACAGCCGGGTGCCGGATCTGTACCTCGCTCCCACCCTTTTGGCGACCGGAGCCACCGATCAGGGAGTCATCGACGCGCTGCGGGCATTGGCCGTGCAGAAGGCGAGCCTCCGGGACGCGTCGCCGTACGGGTTCGCCCCGCTGCAAAAGGCGCTCGCCGCGTCGATGGCCGTCGACAACCACGTCGGCGATCGCGCGCACGAGGCCTTCTCCGCGCAGGCGGTGGTGGCCGCGGCCAACTTCAGGCGCCACGCCAACGCTCCCGAGGACGGCGCCGCGATCGATCACAATTTCGTGCGGCTGGTCGAGCGATCCTGGGACTCCGAGACGGCGATACGCCGGATCACTCCGGACCAGTGGAACAATGCCGGTCGCGACACCCGCTACTACATCGGCAACCGATTGGCCGAGAACCACCTGGCGATCGCGGAGAGATATCACCGGTCGGTGGTGACCAACGACCCCGCGTTGGAGCAGCACAGGCGCCAGTTGCGGGAATCCGCACGCCGGATCACCAATCTGCACCATCTCAAGCCCGAGATGGGCGCCGATCCCTGGCAGCCGTAACGCTACGGCTCCGGCCGTGGAGACACTTCCGGTCCGGTGCCGGGGCGTCGCGTGGCCGAATGACGCTTCGGGGCCGGGTCGGGGGCGGCGGAGGTGGTCGGCAAGGGGCCGGCGGGGTGGTCGGTGGTCGGGTGGAAGGCGTGGTCACCCACCCGGTCGGGATCGACCATATGCGCGACGAACAGGCGCGCCGCCGGAGTCGGGGTGCCGGTCGTCACCGCATGCCACGGCCGGTCCAGCGGTGTTCCCTCGACCGGCACGACGACCAGATTGCCTTGCGCCACATCGGCTTCCACCGCGTCGCTGTGAATCAGCGTGATCCCCAGCCCTTCCCGGGCGGCGGCGAGGACGGCGCCGTGGGTGCCGAGGGTGAGGGCGGGTGGGCGGATCTGCAGCCGATCCAGCAGGGCCAATGTGGTGTCCCTGGTGCCCGAGCCGGGGCCGCGCAACAGCCAGGTCGTGGTGCGCGGATCGTGGGATCGTCCCGGCGCTCCCACCACGACCAGGCGGCTGGGCCGGCGCGCCCGCACCACCAGTCCGGTGTCGCGCGGCGGACGCCCGGCGATCACGAGATCGGTTTCGTGGTGCTGTAATTCGATGAACAGCAGATCGCGCGGGTGGATCGACAGACCCAGTTCGATCTCGGGGTAGCGGTCGCGAAACGACACCAGCAGCCGCAGCAGCACGTATTCCCCGGCGGTCGCCACCACCCCGATACGCAACCGCCCCGTTTCGGCGCGGCGGACCGCGGCATGCGCCTCTTTCATCAAACCCAGGATGCTGCGGCAGTATTCGGCATAGACCCGCCCCGCCTCGGTGAGTGCGATACCGCGTCCGGATTTCGCGATCAGTTTCGCGCCGAGCTGCTTTTCGATATGTGCCACCGCCGCCGATGCGGCCGCCTCGGTGATGTGCAGTTGCGCAGCGGCGCGCCGAATGCTGTTGTGCCGGGCCACAGCCAGGAACGTTTCCATTCGGACCGCACTCACCGTTCCCATCTACAGACGGTAGCAAACTCAACGATTCGGTTGAGCGAGACCGGAAACAATCGAATTGTCCTCGCCGGGCGGTGCCCGCATCCTGAATCTGCGCACTCGCCGCACCATCCCAAGAAGTGTCGCAGGTGAGATTCGCGCAGCGGCTCGCGACGCCGACCGGGTGCGGGTGTCCCGCAAAATACAGGAGGACCGATGACCGACGAATCGACTCGTGACCGCTGGGATCCGGGCGTGCACTCGTATGCGTCGATGGGCTATTACGACGCGGACTATCAACCGTGCGATACCGATGTGCTGGCGGTGTTCCGGGTGACGCCGCAACCGGGGGTGGACCCGATCGAGGCGGCAGCTGCCGTGGCCGGCGAATCCTCCACTGCCACATGGACTGTCGTGTGGACCGACCGGCTCACCGCGCACGACCGCTACCGGGCCAAATGCTATCGGGTCGAGGAGGTACCGGGGCGGCCGGGAGAGTATTTCGCCTATATCGCCTATGATCTGGACCTTTTCGAAGAGGGCTCGATCACCAATCTCACGTCCTCGGTGATCGGCAATGTCTTCGGTTTCAAACCGCTCCAGGCATTGCGGCTCGAGGACATGCGTATTCCGGTGGCCTATGTCAAGACCTTTCAGGGACCGCCGCACGGAATCGTTATGGAACGGGAATATCTGAACAAGTACGGCCGGCCGTTGCTGGGGGCGACCGTGAAGCCGAAACTCGGCCTCTCGGCGCGCAACTACGGACGGGTGGTGTACGAGGCGTGTAAGGGCGGCCTCGATTTCACCAAGGACGACGAGAACATCAACTCGCAGCCGTTCATGCGATGGCGCGATCGCTATCTGTTCGCCATGGAGGGCGTGAACCGTGCAACCGCGGAAACGGGAGAATTGAAGGGTCATTATCTCAATATCACGGCCGCCACGATGGAGGATATGTACGAGCGCGCGGAGTTCGCGAAATCGCTCGGCAGCGTGATCGTGATGATGGACCTCACCGTCGGCTACACGGCGATGCAGTCGATGTCGAAGTGGGCGCGGCGCAACGGCATGCTGTTGCATCTGCACCGGGCCGGGCATTCGACGTTCACCCGGCAGAAGACCCACGGTGTCAGCTTCCGGGTGCTGGCGAAATGGTGCCGCCTCATCGGCGTGGATCACCTGCACGCCGGCACCGTCATCGGCAAGCTCGAGGGGGACCCGCACACGGTGAAGGGTTTCTACGATACGTTGCGCGACAACCACATTCCGGCCAATCCGCGCAACGGCATCTTCTTCGACCAGGACTGGGCGAGTCTGCCCGGAGTGATGCCGGTGGCATCGGGCGGAATCCACGCGGGGCAGATGCATCAACTCCTGGATCTGTTCGGCGACGACGCGATCCTGCAGTTCGGCGGCGGCACCATCGGCCACCCGATGGGTATCGCCGCGGGCGCGGAGGCCAACCGGGTCGCCCTGGAGGCAATGGTCAAGGCGCGCAACGAAGGTCGCGATCTGCTGAAGGAGGGTCCCGACGCCCTGCGCGCCGCGGCGAAGATCTGTCCGTCACTGGACGTCGCGCTCGCGACCTGGGGCGATGTCACCTTCGACTACACCTCCACCGACGCCCCCGACGCGGTACCGACGGTCACCGCCTGACCGCCCGGCCCGATCGACCCGACGACACACAAGGAGACGCAATGCATCTGCGTCAAGGGACGTTCTCCCATCTGCCCGACCTGGCCGATACCGAAATCGGCGCTCAGATCCGCTATGCGCTGCTCAACAACTGGCCCGTCTCGATCGAGTACACCGACGATCCGCATCCACGCAACGTCTACTGGGAGATGTGGGGGTTGCCGCTGTTCGACCTCGACGAACCCGACGGTGTGCTCGCCGAGGTGAACGCCTGCCGTTCGACGTTCCCGCACCACTACATCCGCGTCAACGCCTACGACGCGAGCTACGGCCGGCAGACGACCGCACTGAGTTTCCTGGTGCAGCGGCCCACCGACGAACCGGGCTTCCTGGTGGTACGCACCGAGACCGAGGATCGCCGGCAGCATTACGGCCTGCGGTCCTACGCCACCGACGTGCCCGCGGGCGCGCGCTACCGGGACTGAGGCGATGGTGGACGGGAGGCCGGCGATGTCCGGCGGCACACCGGGCAGCGGATCGGGATTCCGGATGTACCGGCCCGGGGCGAGCGGTGCGGGTGCGAATCACATCGAGCCGCCCGCGGATCCCGACCCGTCGGAGATCACGCTGGCCGACGACGCGACCGTCGATCTGTCGACGGATCTGGCCGGTAAGAACGTCGAGGACACCCTGGCCCGCCTCGATGCGGAACTGATCGGGCTGGCCACGGTCAAGCAGCGGGTGCGCGAGATCGCGGCGTTGCTGCTGATCGACCGGGCCCGGCAGCGGTTCGGATTGCAGGCCGACCGTCCCACCATGCACATGAGTTTCACCGGCGGTCCCGGCACCGGGAAGACAACGGTCGCCCTGCGGATGGCGGAGATGCTGCACGCCCTCGGCTACATCCGGAAACCGAAGGTGCACACGGTGACCCGCGACGACCTGGTGGGCCAGTTCATCGGCCACACCGCACCCAAGACCAAGGAAGCACTGGCCAAAGCGGCGGGGGGAGTGCTGTTCATCGACGAGGCCTATTACCTGTTCCGGCCGGAGAACGAACGGGACTACGGACAGGAGGTCATCGAGATCCTGCTGCAGGAGATGGAGACCGAACGTTCCAGCCTGGTGGTGATCTTCGCCGGATATCCGGACCGGATGGAGACGTTCTTCTCCGCGAATCCCGGTCTGTCCTCGCGCGTGGCCCACCACATCGAATTCCCGGACTACACGCGCGAGGAACTGCTGGCGATCGCGGAAGTGATGGTGGCACAGCAGAATTTCCGGTTCGGCGATTCGGCGGCAGCGGCCTTCGACGACTACCTCGAGGTGCGGATGGCGCGGCCGCGGTTCGCGAATGCGCGCAGTGTCCGCAACGCCGTGGACCGGTGCCGGCTGCGCCAGGCCAATCGGCTCGTGCAGGAGCATCGCCCGCTCGGCAAGGCCGATCTGACGACGTTGACGGCCGAAGACATCTACGGCAGCAGCGTTTTCGGCGATGGTGCGCGTGCCGCGGAGGAGGTGGCATGCCCGACGGAATGAAAACCCTCACCCGCTACACGATCGAACAGGAACATCGGCATCCCGGTTCTTCCGGAGAATTCTCCGCGCTGCTGAATGTGGTGTCCACCGCGGCGAAGATCATCGCCAATCAGGTGACCCGCGGTCGCATCGTGGGCGCGCTCGGCGCATCCGACGGCACGGATCCGCCGGTGAGCCTGCATCGACGCATGGACGCCATCGCCAACGACATCATGGTGGAGCAATCCGAATCGAGCGGGCCGTTGTCGGCGCTGCTGTCGGAACAGATGAACGGATTCCATCCGGTGCCGGGGGAGGTGCGCCGCGGCAAATACATGCTGGCCTTCGATCCCCTGGACGGCTCCTCGAATATCGACGTGAACCTGCCGGTCGGCACGATATTCAGTGTGCTGCGCGCACCGGAGGACGGGCGGGCGCCGCAGGCGGCGGATTTTCTGCAACCGGGCGTACGGCAGGTGTGCGCGGGATTCACGCTGTACGGCCCGGCGACGATGCTGGTTCTCACCACCGGCAGCGGAGTCGACGGATTCACTCTCGATCGGGAGATCGGCGCCTTCGTCCTCACTCATCCCCGCATGCGCATTCCGGAGGACACCTCGGGATTCGCGATCAATGCCGCCAACGAGCGGTTCTGGCAGCGCCCGGTGCGGCGTTATGTGCACGAATGTCTCGACGGGGTGGAGGGGCCGCGGTCGCGCGACTTCAATATGCGCTGGGTGGCGTCGCTGGTCGCCGACGCCTTTCATATCCTCACCCGCGGCGGGGTCTACCTGTATCCGTACGACACCCGCGATCCCGGCCGGCCGGGGCGGGTCTCGCTGCTCTACGGCGCCAATCCCATCGCCTTTGTCATCGAACAGGCCGGCGGTGCCGCGACTACCGGCCATGAACGGGTGCTCGAGGTGATTCCCGAGCACCTGCATCAGCAGATCCCGCTGGTTTTCGGATCGCTCAACGAGGTGCGCCGGATCGAGCGCTATCACCGTGAACCCGATGCCGGGCCACCGTTCGACGCGTCGTTGTTCGGCACCCGCACCCTGTTCCGACCGGCGCGCCATTGAACGCCGGCTGATCGAATCGAGACGTCATGTCGCGCAAGCATCCCGTGGTCGCCATTACCGGTTCCTCCGGCGCCGGAACGACCAGCGTCACCCGGACCTTCCAGGAGATCTTCCGGCGGGAGGGCATCAATGCCGCGATCGTGGAGGGGGATTCGTTCCATCGCTACGATCGCGGCCAAATGCAGGCGGCGATGGCCGAGGCCGAAGCCGATCTGAACCTGCATTTCTCGCATTTCGGCCCGGAGGCCAATCTGCTCACCGAACTGGAAAGCCTCTTTCGCGATTACGGCCAGTCCGGCGTCGGCCTGGTGCGCAAATATCTGCACGACGAGACCGAGGCCAAACCCTACGGACTGGAACCGGGCACGTTCACGCCGTGGGAGGAAATCGCCCCCGGCAGCGACCTGCTGTTCTACGAGGGGTTGCACGGCGCCGCGGTCACCGGCACCGTCGATGTGGCGCGTTACGCGGATCTGCTGGTGGGTGTGGTGCCCATAGTGAACCTGGAATGGATTCAGAAGGTCATTCGTGACAAGACCGAGCGAGGCTATTCCAGCGAGGCGGTGATCGATACGATCCTGCGGCGCATGCCCGACTACGTGAAGTACATCTGCCCGCAGTTCTCGCGCACGTACGTCAATTTTCAACGGGTGCCGACCGTGGACACCTCGAATCCGTTCACCGCCCGCAGCATTCCGACCGCCGACGAGAGTTTCGTCGTGATCCGTTTCGCCGATCCGAAGGTGATCGATTTCCCGTATCTGCTGTCGATGCTGCACGATTCGTTCATGTCGCGCCCGAACTGCATCGTGGTGCCGGGCGGCAAGATGGATCTGGCGATGCAGCTGATCTTCACCCCGCTCATTCTGCGGTTGATGGACAAGCGACCCGGCCCGCGCGCATAACCCGGCCACGAATATCGGTGTTTCGGCGCTCGCGCACACGCATCGGCCGGAGTTGAATCGACGCTATGTGGTCGATGAATCTGAGCGCCACGACGGCCGCGGCGCGCCGGGGTTCACCGGGTTCCTGGTCCGGGCCGCTCCGGCAGGTGATCGGCGAATTCGCCGATATCGAAATCGTGGATCGATCGATGACGCTGGCGGCCAAGATCTTCACCTGCGTGCTGCCCGTGATCATCGCCGGGTCCGTCTTCTCCCAGCTGGATCTCGCGACCCGCGCGATCGACGACCAACTGGGCCTGGACCGGGCGACGTTCCGGTCCGCCTTCGGTGTCGTCGCGGCAAGCGATCCGACATTCGCCGCGTTCGGGGTCGTCGGGTTGCTGATGGTCGTGATCAGCGGCGCCTCGTTCGCCAAAACCCTCGCCCGGATCTACGGCAAGCTGTGGGATGTGCCGGCGATCGGTTTGCGCGATGCCTGGCGCTGGCCGGTGGTCCTGCTTGTCGTCGCATTCTCGGCGGCGACCATCGGGGCCGTGCGCGAACTCGCCGGACTGCGCTACTTCGGACTGCCTCTCACCGTCGGCGGCGAGTTGCTGGTGTGGATGATCGTGTGGACCCTCTGCGCGTACCTGCTCACGCTGGGCAAGCTGCGCGGGCCGGCACTGTGGACGACCGGGGCCCTGACAGCTGTCGGACTGACGGCGGTCCGGGCGGCGGGACGTCTGGTACTGCCGAAGATCACGGCGTCCGCGCAGGCCAAGTTCGGGCTGCTGGGCCCGGTGTTCACCGCCATCAGTTGGCTTTTCGTGCTGTCGCTGGTGGTGGTCGGGGCGGCGACGATCACCAAGGTGCTGATGCCCGGCCCGACGCGCACGGAGGCGGAGGGCGGCGAGCCGGCCGCCGAACGGTGACGGCTATTTCATGGTGACGGAGATCGTCGCCTGATCGATCTGCACGTTCGACTCGATCGGATTGCCCTCCGCGTGGACGGAGATGCGCCCCTTGTCGATCCCCTCGTTCTGCAGGGCCGTGGCGACGTTGTTGCCCCGCGCCTCGGCGAGCGAGTCGGCCGCCCCGGAGTTCGAGTCGACGGCGTAGGTTTCGATCTTCACCGCGGTGTCGTTGCCCTTGAGCGGAAGCGCCACCGCTTTGATCGTGGCGACGTCGGTCGGGCTCAGATCGGAGCTGCCCTTGTCGAAGGTGATCGGCGCCGCGGACAGGACGCCGTTGATCGCGTTCTGCACCGCCTGCTGCGCGGAGTTGAGGGCCGAGCCGACCACCGACGAGGCCGTGGTGGCGAGACTGCTTCGCATATCGGTGTGCTCGCCGTGCTCCGTGGTCGTGACCGTGGCCGGACTGCTGTTGTTGTCCGAGGAACATGCGGCGATCGGAATCAGCGCTGCCGCACCGGTCGCCAGCACTGCTACCGCCTTGACGAGTTTCATGCTGCTTCTCCTGATCTCCGTGTGGTGGCGCCCGGTGGTCACGACGCGAGAATGCGCGCCTTCTCCGATTCGAATTCCTGCTCGGTGAGCACCCCCTGGGCCTTCAACTCGCCCAATTGCTTCAGGGCGGCGATGCGGTCGGTGCCCCCGCCGCTCGGTGCGGGCGGCGGCGGTTGTTGCTGGTACTGATACTCCTCCTGCGCGGCCCAGCGCTGGCCCTGACGGCGCGACACGCGATTGGATACGGCCGTGGCCGTTCCGGCGACCACCGCGGTGCGGGCGACGCCACGAAGTAGTCCGGGCATGCTGCTTCTCCTTAGGTATCAGCCTCGAGTTTGTCGAGGGTCGAGAGGATGGCCTGCACCGGAATGCGGCCGGACGCGACGAGTTCGGCGCCGTTGCGCCGCAACGCGACCGCCAGTGGGGCCGCCCACGCGTTCTCGTAGAGGAGGACCGCGGCCGAATGGCCGGGCTCCAAGGCGTTACCGGCTTCGCGCAGATCACCCTCGTCGAGCAACCCGGTCGCCGCCTCGGCGAACAGGGTCACATCCAGGTCTCCGGTCAACCCGACGTCGGCGATGTCGATCCCGCTCAGCGAACCGTCGGCATCCTTGTGCACGAAGGCCAGATCCAGGACTCGGATGACACCGCGGTCCACCAGATCTCGCAGCAGCGGCAACGCCGATCCGTCCGGTTGCCGGTCGGCGGGAAACTCGATGACGAGATAGTCGATCGGACCCATCTCGTCGATATCGGCAGCAGTGTTCACCGGAACCTCATTTCTCCGACGCCTGACCCTCTGATACGAACCCTCTGAGACCTACATCCACCGCAACCCAGGTCCGGGCGGGTCGGCGACAGCGCGAACGCGGCCGGCGAGACGACCTGACATCTATGATTCGGTGCCGCCGGTCGCGCAGATACCACGGCCGCGCCCGTTACTCGCAGGAGTGCCCGTCAGTCCGACGAGGGATGGCGCTGCACCCAGCTGAGGTCCGCGCGCCAGGTGTAGGCGGCCACGATCGCGGAGGCGATGACGGCGGTGTAGAGCATGTCGCCGCCCTCGACGACCAGCGAGACCAGACCGCCGATCAAGGCGCCGGCGGCGAACGACAGCCACTGCACCGCGTAGCCCAGCCATTCACGATGGGTGCCGCCGGCCATATGCCGCTCCACGCCCTGAGCGAATTTCACCAGGGTTCCGGTGACGTAGGTGACCGGGATCGACACCTCGCCCTTCTTGACGAACGAGGTGTTCAGCGACCCCATCCCGAACGAGACGAGCAGGATCGGCACCAGTCCGAGATCGGAGTCGTGCCGGTAGAGAATCGTGTCGAGGACGGCGGCCGCTGTGAGGGCGGCGGTGGCGAGCATGGTCGCGCCGTGCGGGTGATTGCGCCACCAGTGCCGGCGGCAGATCGAGGCCACCAGGACGCCGGCGAGAAAGAACACGATCAGGGCGAAGGCGCCGGCCGCGAGGGTGTAGTCGCCGAGAAATCCGCCGATGACGGCACGCTCGGTGTTGCCGGTCATGAACGTGACGAAATAGCCCTCGGAGTGGGTGTAGGCGGCCGCGCCCACGAATCCGGCCAGGATCAGCAGTGCCGAGGCGAGCCGGGTCTCCAGCGTCCAGAACGGCTCGGGGGAGTCTTCGGATTTCGGAGTCACGGCAACAGACTAGCAATACATGCACAAACACGCATGAATTGCCCTCGAGGTGTGCGAGGCGTCACGCCTCCGTGGTTGTCGGTGGTGAGCCGTAAGGTGAGCGCGCGGATCGGCGGGTGTGCGGACGTGGGAGGTGCGGTGAAGGTCACATGGGGTCAGGTGTTCGCGTGGCGATTGCGGCGAGGCTTCGTCGAAGCGCGTGAGGGCGGGGATGCGGTCGCGGTGGCGCGGCGACTGGCCGGGGTGCAGGCGCAGGTGACGTCCGCGGCGGAGACCGCGGTGGCCGTGCGGCGCGGGGGAGCGCCCGGAGAGCTCGTCCGCGCTCTCGACGCCGGCGAGCTGCTGAAGACGTGGGCGATGCGCGGCACGCTGCACGCGATGACACCCGACACCGCGGCCGCCGCGCTGGCTCTGATCGCCTCGGCGCGCACGTGGGAGAAGCCCGCGTGGCAACGCAATTTCGGCGCCGACCCCGGGGAAGTGAAGGCGCTGACCGACGCGGTCGCCGAACTGCTCGACGGCGGCGCCGTGCTGAGCCGGACGGAACTGGTCGACGAACTGGTACGTGACCGCCGCTTCGCGGCGATGGGTGAGCAGCTGCGGTCCGGCTGGGGCGCGCTGTTGAAACCGCTGGCCTGGCAAGGGGCGCTGTGTTACGGGCCCGCTCGCGGATCATCGGTGACCTTCACCGCCCCGGCGCATGCGGTGAGCGATTGGAGCGGCCTGCCGCCCGCCGACATCGCGGCGTCACGCCTGATCCACGCCTATCTCGGCGCCTACGGTCCGGGCACACCGGAGGCGTTCAACGCCTGGCTCATCCGTGGCGTGTTGCGCAAAACCACTGTGCGCCAATGGTTCTCCGATCTGGGATCCGAACTCACCGAAGTCGATGTCGAGGGCCGCCGGACCTGGATCCGCACCGAGGACGCCGCCGATCCGGCCGCCACCACTCCCACCGACAGCGTCCGCCTGCTCGGTCCCTTCGACCAATACGTTCTCGGCCCCGGCACCACGGATCCGGTCCTCCTCCCTCCGGCCCATCGCACGAAGGTCAGCCGGACCGCCGGCTGGATCTCGCCCCTGGTCCTCGTCGGTGGCCGGATCGCCGGAACGTGGGAAACCATCGACAACACCCTCACCGTGAGCATGTTCGACGACGAACATGTCGACTCGGAGCTACTCCGGGCCGAAGCCGTCCATCTCGCCCGCGCCACCGGCCGCGACCAACTGAACCTGGGCTGAGCTCTTCGAGAGCTGCTCCCGCTGCCGGTCGGCCAGCGCTGCATCGGCACGACTTGGGGTCCCAGCAGCAATCACCGAAAAAACAACGGATATGGAAAAGACGCAGCTCAGCGTCGGCGGTCGGTTGTGGCGGGCGGCGCCGCGGCGGCGGGTGCGGGGTTTGGCGCCTTTGGACTTCACCGGGGCGCGTCGGCCCGTCTGGTCCAGGTCTTCGATGTTGAGCTGGAGTAGTTCCTCTGCGCGAGCGCACCAGTGCAGCCATTTGCCGACCGCGGCGCGCCGGGAGTTCCAGGGCGCGTGAGCGCCCGATCGGGCCGGGCTCGTCGAGGGCGTCGACGGTCTTGACGATCGCGATGGCGTAGGCGCGACGGGTGTTGGGCGATCCGATGGTGTCCAGGAACGCCTCGGCCGCGCAGCGCAGAGTCCGTGCCGGCGGGTTCGCAGCCGGGTCACCTTCGCCGCCATCCCCCCGCCTTCGCCTGGGTTGCCCCGGATAACAGCCCGTTATCCGGGGTATAGCAGGCATTCGGGCGACGCTGTTGAACCCGCAGGCATGAGCAGATATCCGTCGAAGGTGCGACCGAGTTGACCGGGACAGCACACGTTTTGCCACCAAGTAGTGCACTGGGTGCGCGATCACAGGAAGGTAATACGGCGTCGCCTGCCGGACCGATCACCGCGGCGTGCTGCTGACCGCGGTGGCCGGTTGGAACAGTTCGATCAGGTTGCCGGCGGGGTCGGCGAGCAGAATTTGGCGGCCGCCTGGGCCGCTGACCAGGTCGCTGCGGAATTCGATGTCGCTGGCGCGGAGGCGTTCGATCTCGGCGTCGAGGTCGGCGACGACGAGGTGGATGCGATTGGCGCCTGGTCCGGCGGCGTCAGCGGGGGTGGCGCGTGCGCCGGAACTGGCTGGGCCCGAAAGCAATAGGCGCAGTGGACCTCGGACGACGTCGGCGAAAGCGGGGATGGCGTAGGTGTGCAGGGTGAAACCGAGGTGGCCGGTGTAGAAGTCGGCCGCTGCCTGGACGTCATCGACGAGGTAGCGGACGCTGGCGTATTCGGTGGTGGATGGTGTCATCAGGCAGTCCTTTTCGTGAGAGTCGGCAGCAGATAGCGGATGCGGGTGTCGATTTCGGCGGCCGTGGCTTGAAACCTCGGGTACGTGTCGTCGTCGCTGCCGTGTGAGGCCGCCGGGTCGGGGATGCTCCAGTGGATCCATCGAGGGTCGTCACCGAAGTCCGGACAGACCTCCCGGGCCTTGTCGCATAGGGTGATCACCGCATCGAAGCGATGATCGGCGAGGGTGTCGAGGCGGCGGGGAAGGCGGCCGGCCAGGTCGATGCCGTACTCTTGCCGCAGCACTCGCACCGTGTCGGTATGCATGACCGGCTTCGGATTGCTTCCGGCGCTGAACACCTCGACTCGGCCGCCCGTGCGCAAGCGCAACAGCTCTTCGGCGATCGCGGAGCGGGCGCTGTTGCCGGTGCAGACGAACAGCACCGCGAACGGCGTCGCGGGTTCGAATGCGGTGGGCGCGGGCGTCATTCGCAAGGCCGGGTGCAGTACTGTCCCGGCTCCGGCGAGCAGCTCGGCGCTGTGGTCCAGGTCCAGGTGGTAGTAGCTGTCTCGGCCGTCGTGACTGCTGCGCGTGGCGGTGACGAGGCCACCGTCGCGTAGTAGTCGCAGGTGGTAGGAGATCAGATTCTGTGGCTCGCCCACGCGGGCCACCAGCTCTCGCACGCGATAGTCGCTGTCCGACAGCTCGGTCAGCAACTGCCAGCGCAGCGGGTGCGCGGCGAGATGAACAAACGGTGGGACCGCTTGACGGGTCGACGTCATAGGCTGAGGATAGCAGCGATTACATCAACTGTATTTGATGTATTTACGAATCGGTCTGCGTCAGGAGCATGGTGTCCAGGAAATCGGGGTCGGTCGCGACGGAGGAGCTGCGTCGCAGCTTGGGGCTGAGCGATGCTGTCGTGATCGGGCTCGGCGCCATGATCGGGGCGGGGATCTTCGCCGCCCTGGGTCCGGCGGCGCGGGCAGCGGGCTCGGGCCTGTTGCTCGGGCTCGCGGTCGCGGCGGTGGTGGCGTACTGCAATGCGACCTCTTCGGCGCGGTTGGCCGCACGTTATCCGGCCTCGGGTGGCACGTATGTGTATGGGCGCGAACGGCTCGGCGCGTTCTGGGGATATCTGGCCGGATGGTGTTTCGTGGTCGGCAAGACCGCGTCATGTGCGGCGATGGCCTTGACTGTCGGCGCGTACGCGTGGCCGCAGCAGGCCCACGCCGTCGCCGCCGCGGCGGTCATCGCGCTGACCGCGGTCAACTATCGCGGTGTACAGAAGTCGGCCCTGCTGACCCGGGTGATCGTGTCGATCGTGCTGGCCGTGCTCGCCGCGGTGGTGGTCGCGTCCTCCACCTGCGGCACCGCCGATGCCGCACGGCTGCAATGGGGTTCGGACATCACCGTTGTCGGGGTGTTGCAGGCAGCGGGACTGCTGTTCTTCGCCTTTGCCGGATACGCGCGGATCGCCACCCTCGGTGAGGAGGTCCGCGACCCCGCTCGCACGATTCCCCGCGCGATTCCGCTCGCCTTGGGAATCACTTTGCTCGTGTACGCGGTTGTGCTTGTCGCGGCACTGAGTGTGCTCGGGCCGCAAGGATTGTCGGAAACGATCGCTCCGCTGTCGAGCGTGGTGGCGGCTGCCGGTGTCGGCTGGCTCGAGCCGGTGGTGCGCATCGGAGCCGTGATCGCCGCGCTCGGTTCGCTGCTCGCCTTGATCCTCGGAGTCTCGCGCACGACGCTGGCGATGGCCCGCGACCGGCATCTACCGCACGCCCTGGCAGCGGTCCATCCCCGATTCGCCGTGCCGCATCGCGCTGAACTGGCAGTCGGCGCGATCGTCGCCATCGCCGCCGCAACCACCGATGTCCGTGCCGCGATCGGGTTCTCGTCCTTCGGCGTACTGCTCTACTACGCGATCGCCAACGCGGCCGCCTGGACACTGACCCCATCCGAGGGCCGGCCAGCGCGGCTCATCCCCGTGGTCGGGTTGGTCGGCTGCCTGGTCCTCGCCTGCACGCTGCCAGCGCTGTCGGTGCTCACCGGCAGCGCGGTCGTTGTGCTCGGCGCCGCGATCTATCTCGTTCGCCGCAGGACCACCGCGGCGGCGTGACCCCCCCAGCGACGCATCGGTGACCAGCAGCCGCGTCCAGCTCGACGCAGCGGGCCGGAGTGAACTCGGGGGCCAGACGGTCGTAGGTCTCGCGCTGGGCCTGCGCACGGGCGTGGGCGATGCGTTCGACCATGCTCACCGGGCCTGGTCGGATCACCCGACTCGGTGGGATGGAACTTCAACTGCTCGGCCAGCCGCGCCACCGCCACCCGCGGGGCGGTCACCACGCGATCGGGCCCGAACCCAACTACGGCAGCGTGCACAACGCGATCGCAATCCCGAGCCGATCGGCCGGACCGCGACCACGCCCGGGATCGATGAAGGCGGCATCGGCCGGCGACAGGGTGAAGTACCGAAACAGCTCCTCGCGGCTGATCTCCGGGAACTCCCGCAGCCGCGCCAAATCCCCATCCGCGAACACCCGCGTTGCCACGAATCCTGAGCTCCGGCACCAACCAATAACGTTGGGAGCCAACCCAACCAGCAACCAGCGATCACCGCAGACCGAACCCGTGATTCAGCCTCGGCCCACCGCGGCTACGCCATATCCGTTGTTTTTTCGGCAGTTGCTACCGGAACCCCGACTTGGCCCCGGAACAGGTAAGCCGGCTCGATCCGCAAGGGGAGTTGCCGCAGGTCGTTGCCGGGATTCGGGTGGATTCGACAGTTGCGCCGACTCAGGTTGCCACGTTTCCCGCGGATTCGAGCGCGCCGCCGAGCGCCGCCAAGGTTGCCGCGCGCCCCAGGTCCAAGGCGCGCAACAGAACCGCGGAATCGCGGGCGACCCGGCCGATCGTTGGCGCGCCCAGGGGTGGGCGGATCTGGAGAATCGACGGGTCGGCCGTCATGCGGTGCTCGTCGGCTGCGAACTGCGCGGCGCGGGCGAACCAGCTCTCGGCCACTTTCGGGCCCGAAGCGCCGAGCACCTGCGCGACCACGCGCCGTTCGAAATCCGAAGGGACGCTGGGCTTCTCATCGGCCCGCCGGGTGCGCAGCACCACGATGTGGGTGGCGCCCTGGGCGCGGGCGGTGGTGATCGGCACCGATTCGGACAGTCCGGCGTCGACGTAGCGCCCGTCGCCCACCGCCACGGGACGTCCGGCCAGAACCGGCATGCAGGTGCTGGCGCGCAGCGCGCGCTGCAGGGTGGGGATATCGCTGATGTGTGGGCGCAGATCGACGGCGCTGCCGTCGGCGATATCGGTGCCGATCGGGTGGAAGGTGACCGCATTGCCGAGGATCGCCGCGAAATCCATCGGGACGACGCGCTCGTACACGGTGTGCACCAGATATCGGGTGTCCACGACCCGACCGCCGCGCAACGCCCGGGCCGGGGAGATCACCCGCCGCACCACATCGGAATGCCAGGCGCGCCGCGCCCGCGCCGCTCGCCCGCACAGCAGCCACGCCCCGTTCAGCGCGCCGGCCGAGGCGCCGTAGACCGCGTCGAAACACCGCAGCACCCCGAGTTCTTCCAGACCGGTCACCATGCCGTGCGAATAGACACCGCGGGCCGAGCCACCCTCGATGACCAGGGCCAGGCGGGCCCCATCGCGATGCTCGCCGGCGGCGCTGCCGCGGCGGAAGCGTTGCGCGATCAGATCCACCGGACCCGTCGGCTGCGTACTGTCCGGCATCGCACCACACCTTCCGATCACTGCGTTCAGCTCTGTCTATCACGCGGCCGCGGAGGCGTCGTCCGACGCTCGGGTGGTCGGGTACACCCGGGTAGGCTGCGCGGATGCGGATCGAATCGTCACGACGCCTCATCGATACCGTGGCATGGGTGCTGATCGAGGACGGCCGGATCCTGTGCGCCCGCCCGGACGGCAAGGACGAGTTCTACATTCCCGGCGGCAAGCGCGAGGGCGAGGAGACCGATCGGCAGACGCTGATCCGGGAGATCTCCGAGGAGCTCACCGTGGTGCTGATTCCGGAATCGGTGGCCCACGTCGGCACCTACGAGGCCGAATTGCCCGGCACCACCGAGGTTTCGGTGCGAATGAGCTGTTACACCGCGGACTACGCCGGCACCATCGAGCCGAGCAGTGAAATCGCCGAAATCGCCTGGTTCACCTACGCCGACCGGGCCGCGGTGCCGCCTGTCGACCAGGTGTTGTTCGATGATCTGGTGGCGCGCGGACTGCTACCGGCGCAGTGACCGTGGCCCGGCGAATCAGTCGGGGAGCAGCGGCACCGACAAGCCCTCACCGCGCCCGAGCAGTGCGGCCCGGGTGACGGTTCCGGCGCCGAAGCGGTCGCGCACCGCATCCAGTGCCGCGTCGAGCGTGGTGTCCGGGCGGGCGTCCAACGGCAGCATCAGCTGCCGTGGATCCGTATTCTGCAGGTTCGTCAGGGCGAGGCCGATGAGGGTGATGCCGCGTTCCTCGATCAGGGGGCGAGCGGCGCCGAGCAGAGTGCGGGCGGCCTGCAGGATCGTCGCCCCATCGTCGGTGGCGGTCGGCAGGGTGTGCGAACGGGTCGCGCGACCGAAATCGGCGAACCGTAAGCGCAGCACCACGGTTCGGCAGATCCGTCGTGCCGCCCGCAACCGGTGCCCGAGCCGATCCGCCAGGCCGTGCAGGTAGGCCTCGATCTCGGCATCGGTGCGAGGCCGGTTCCCCAGCGCGCGTTGCGCACCGATCGATCGGCGCCGGCGACCGGTGTCGACCCGGCGCGGATCGCGTGCCCAGGCCAGGGCGTGCAGATGCCGGCCGGCGGCGCGACCGAGCAGACCACACAACTCCATCGGGTCGGTATCGGCCAGTTGCCCGATCCGGGTGATGCCGTGTTCGTGCAATGTCCGGGCGGTCACCTCACCCACCCCCCAGAGCCGTTCGACCGGCAGCGGATGCAGGAATTCGAGTTCGGCCTCGGGATGCACCAGCAGCAGGCCGTCGGGTTTGCAGACCGCACTGGCCACTTTGGCGAGGAATTTGCTTCGCGCCACGCCGACCGAGATGGGCAGTCCGACCTCGGCCCGCACCCGCGCCCGCAATCCGGCCGCGATATCGATCGGGGCGCCCGAAATGCGATGTAGCCCAGCGACATCGAGAAAGGCCTCGTCGATGGAGATGCCCTCGACCTCCGGCGTGGTGTCGCGGAAGATCTCGAATACGGCCCGGCTCGCCTGCGCATAGGCGGACATCCGCGGCGGCACCACCACCGCATGCGGACACAGCCGCAACGCCTGCCGCGCATTCATCGGCGTCCGCACCCCGTACGCCTTCGCCTCGTAACTGGCCGCCAGCACCACCCCGCCCCCGACGATCACCGGCTTTCCCCGCAACTCCGGTGCGTCCCGCTGCTCGACCGACGCGTAGAACGAATCCAGGTCGGCATGCAAAATCGCCGCCCGCCCCTGACGGCCCCCTTCCTCCGCCCCCTCATCCGATGCGAACACATGTTCGATGCTAGACCACTCTCGTGGCGCCGCCTACGGTCTCGGGCGGCTCCGTCCCAGGCGTGCGAGCATCGGAACGCACGGGATCGACCGACTCGGATGCAACGGACGCCTCGAAAAGATTTCGTCAAACATTCGCCACCGATGTCGAGAACGCCGAACCGGCTCCGTCCCAGAGATACGAGCGACCGAGAACGGCGCGCTCGACCACACCGACACAGGAGCGACAGTCATGGAACAGCACGAGATCACCGAAATCCTCGACCGCCCGATCAGCCGGGAGTTGCTGGCCCGCGACCTGCTGCGTCTGGCGTACGTCGCCAAGGACGGCACCCCGCGCAACGTCCCGATCGCGTTCACCTGGAACGGCTCGCAGATCGTGCTCTGCACGACGAAGAACGCCCCGAAACTGCACTCGCTGCGGCACAATCCTCAGGTCGCGCTGACGATCGACACCGAGGTTCATCCGCCGAAGATCCTTCTTCTGCGCGGACATGCCGAACTCGACGTCGTCGACGGCATCCCCGAGGAATACCTGCAGATGAACGGCAGCTACGAGATGACCCCCGAACAGCGCGTGGAGTGGGAGGCGGAAGTCCGCTCGCTCTACGACGGCATGGTCCGGATCGTCATCACCCCGACCTGGGTGAAGCTCATCGACTTCGACAACACTCTGCCCAGTGCGGTCGAGGAACTGGTCCGGCAGCGGGCCGAACGTCAGCGGGCCTGACCACCACGGCCGGTTCCGTGCCGTGCCCACCGAGGAGACGATGATGCCCGAATACCCACTGCTCGAGCACTATCGGGGTGCGCCCGCGGCGGTCAACGACGTACCGATGGATCAGTGGGCCCCGGAGGAGATCACCGCCCATGCAATACATGGAAGACTTCGCCGCACGACTGCAGACCCCGGCGAGTAGTCGATCATCGAGTGGGCGCTCGAACTGGCCGGTGAGTTGTCCGCGGCGCCCGGTGCGGGCGGGCAGCCGACCTGTACGCCGCGGCATCGGCCGCCGCCACCAGCGTGCCGGAGCGTGACCACCTCACCCGCGAGGCCGCACGGGTGCGGACCTTGCTGCGCCGTCGACCGACCGCCCGACGAGGTCTACCGAGTGAGCTTCGCGCCGCGCGCCGAAGCCGGTGTCGTGTGAGAAGGTGATGTCGCACTCGTGAATCCGGTGCTGCCGGTGCGAGTGTCGACGTGATCCGAATGGAGGAGAGGCCTTGGTGGAGGCGACGTTCGATGTGACCGGGCTGGTGGGGCATCGCTATCGCACGGACGACTTCTACGAGGTGGGGCGGGAGAAGATCCGCGAGTACGCGCGAGCGGTACAGGACTTCCACCCGGCACACTGGAGCGAGGACGCCGCCCGTGGGCTCGGATACGCCGGGCTCATCGCGCCGACCACCTTCATCTCCACCGTCGCGATGCTGGCCAATCGCCGGCTGCTGGAGGACGTCATGAACGGCTACGACGTGGTCGTGCAGACGGACCAGGTATTCGAGATGTACAAGCCGGTGCTCACCGGCGACCGCTTGGTCAGCGATGTGGAATTGTCCTCGGTGCGTCGTATCGGGGGCAGGGATCTGCTCACCATCACCAACACCTTCACCGACGGATTCGGTGACATCGCGCAGATCATGCACACGACCGTCCTCGGCCTCACCGGTGCGGACGTCGGCGCCGAGATCAGCGAGACGATCGAACGCGTCGTCATGAGCGGTCTCGACACCATTCCCCGGATCACGACCGCTGCCGCGGAGGTGAACGTGCCGTCGGCAGACCCGGATTCCGGTGCCGCGGTGCGCCTTTCGCCTGTCTCACGCACGCGCACCCCGCATACCGCGCTTCGATTCGAGGACATCACCGTCGGTGCCGAACTTCCCGCGCGGTCGGTGAACCTGACGCGCGGTGATCTGGTGAATTACGCCGGGGTCTCCGGGGATGCGAATCCCATCCACTGGCATGCCGAGATCGCCGCGCTCGCGGGACTTCCCGACGTGATCGCGCACGGCATGCTCACGATGGGTTTGGGGGCCGGCTTCGTCACCGGATGGCTCGGTGACCCGGGCGCGGTGATCAGATACGGTGTCAGGCTGTCGAATTACACCGTTATCGAGGCCGACGCCGCCGGCACGGTGGAGTTCACGGGCCGCATCAAGTCGATCGATCCCGAGAACAGGACGGCGGTCGTCGTCATCGTCGCGAAGTCGGCGGGCCGCAAGGTTTTCGGCCTTGCCACGGCGGATGTCCGCCTGGCCTGACCGCGAATCAGTACTGGTTCTTGATGACGAAGTAGGAGCCGCGGATCGTGCCCGCCAGCTTCGACTTCTGCCTCGCGAACTTGAAAGACGAGAGTTCCGTGGGGATTTCCATCCCGTCGGACAGCTTGAAACCCACCGCTCGCTTACCGGAATCGTCGATCGAATACATGACGTTGATCGACAGGCCGCTTTCGTAGAAGACGTAGGCGAAGCGGATGCCGTCCGCTTCGAAGGCCGTGGCCTCGAGCGGACGGGAGGCGATGACGATGCCGCGTTCGTCCTCGAGGATCCGGCTGACCCAGTCGACGGTCGACTGGGCCTCCTTGGCCGGCTCCACGGTGAAGACGTGGTCGTACTTGTTCTTGAAGTATCGGGCCTCGTTGGCGCGCAGGCCGGCCAATGCGTCCGCGACCGGGGAAGATTCGAGGCCTTCGGTCGATACCGTCGTGAAGTCCACTGTGTGGGTCATGGCGAACTCCTCCGCGAGTGTGTCGGTCGAACTCTACAGCGTCGTGCGTCGCGAACCGGGCAGGCTCGGTCTCACTCCGCGCGCGAGAACACCGCCACCAGAAAGCCGGAGTCGTCGGTGAACGGGCGCAGATCCCACGTCGAAAGCCGCAGATCCACCCGGAGTCCGGCGTCTTCGGCGTCGGCCAGGAATTGCGGGAAGTCGTAACCGCGGTCGGCGCCGAACCCGACCACCACTCGCCCGGCCGGCGCCAGATGGCGAGCGAAACCGGACAGCACCGCGCCTCGGGTGGAGGGCGCCAGGAACGTCATCACGTTGCCCGCGCACACGATCACATCGAAGCCGGCTTCGATCCCGCGACGGGGCAGATCCAGTTCGGCGAGGTCACCGACCAGCCAGGTCGGACCGGGATGGTCCTGTTCCGCCGCGGCGATCAACACCGGGTCGACGTCGACTCCGACCACGACATGTCCGGCGCGATACAGGTAGCCGCCCAGCCGCCCCGGCCCGCATCCGGCGTCCAGAATCCGGCTACCGCGCCCGACCATCGCATCGATCAGGCGCGCTTCGCCCACGATGTCCGCGCCCTCGGCCGCCATCGCCCGGAAGCGCTCCACGTACCACGTCGAATGTGCCGGATCGGCCGCAGTGATCTCTTCCCACTGGCTGGGCGTGCGTCCGCTCATGGTCTGTTGCCTCTTCTTCTCTCGGTCCGGTGCGTGTACTTGACCTTGCCATCGTGACAAGGTCTTCACTTGACTGCCGGAGGTGGTCCCGATGACTTCGACACACAGGAACCCACAGAACATGCGACTACGCGACGCGCTGGCGGCGGACAACTCGTCGACACGGCTCGAGGCGGCGCTCGCGCTCGGCACCCGTCCCGCGGCCGACGCCGTCGATGCGCTGGTCGAGCGGTGCGCGATCGAGCCGGACTTCTTCGTGCGCGACATGCTCACCTGGGCGCTCACCCGGTTTCCGGCTGCGGTGACGGTTCCGAAGCTGCGTGCGCAACTGGGTTCGGACCGTCCCCAGGCACGCAGCCAGGCGCTGCATACCCTGTCCAAGATCGGGGACCGCAGCGCCTGGCCCGCGATCACGCGGTCGTTGTTGCAGGACGCCGACGACGACGTCGCGCGCAGTGCGTGGCGGGCCGCCGTCGTCCTGGTGCCCGACGCCGACAAGGACGTACTGGCGCAGACGTTGGCGACCCAGTTCGGCCGCGGTGACCGCGAGGTGCGGCTGAGTCTGAGCCGCGCCCTGGTCGCCTTGGGCGAGCTCGTCGAGCCGGTCCTGCGGTCGGCGATGACGAACCCGGATCCGGTGGTGCGGGCACACGCGCGCGCCACCGAAGTCCTGCTGCACGATCCGGACGCCGGTTTCGACCTCGCGATCGACCAGGCCAGACGGGTTCGTGCGCTCGGACCGGACCGGGAGGAGTCGACCGCGTGCTGATCGGCGAGGTGGCCCGTTACTCGGGAGTGAGCGCCCGCATGCTCCGGCACTACGACTCCCTGGGGCTGGTGCGGCCGACCGGCCGCACCGTCGGCGGCTATCGCGAATATTCCGTCGAGGACATCCGTCGGATCTTCCATGTCGAGGGTCTGCGGTCGCTGGGCTTGTCCCTGACTCAGATCGGGCGCGCCCTCGACGACCCCGGCTTCACACCGTCCGCACTGGTCGGCGACCTCGTGCGGGCGACCGAAGAGCGGCTGAGCCGGGACCGGGAGCTGCTCGAACGGCTGCGTGCGGTCGAGGCGGCCGAACCCTCCGGCTGGCAGGACGCGCTGCGCATCGTCGAGCTCCTGCGTGGACTGGGGTCGTCCGATGCCGCCCGGCGGCAGCAGGCCGTCCTCGCCCCGGCCGAGGAGATGCCGGCCGAACTGCTCGCCGAGGCGGTGCTCACCGAATCCGATCCCTATGTCGCCGGAGCGCTGCGGTGGGCGCTCGCCCGGGCCGGAGCGGAGGGCGTGCTGCACGTGGCCTCCGGCCTGGACTCCGCCGATGTCGAGGTCCGGCGGCGGGCGGCCTCGGCACTCGCCGAGATACCCGGGGAGGAGGCCGGCGCGGTGCTGCTGGACGCGCTCACCGACGCGGACCCGACCGTCCGCAGGATCTCCGCCCTCGCCCTCGGCGCGCGCGGGGAGACCCGAGCGGTTCCGGAACTCGTCGCCACCGTGATCGAGGGCCCGAACGATGTCGAGGCGGCCGAACTCCTGGGATCGCTGGCCCGGGACGCGAAATGGGCCGATCACATTCTGAATGCACTGGCCGGCGAGCTGGCCGCGCACCCGCCGGGTTCACCGGTGCGGCTCCGGCTCACCCAGGCGCTGGCCGAGCTGCCCGGCTCCCTCGCACTGAATACGTTGCGGCCCTTGATGAATGACGACGATCGGACGGTCGCTCTGCTCGCCGCGGCTCTCGTCCGCACGCTCGAACAAGAGCCACCGGCGCCCCGCGGCGGCGACCGCGGTTCCACCGAACTCGCATGATCGCGTCCCGCGCGGGTATCGCGCGATGCGCGGGACGAGAGGAGTGTCGTGATGCGGTTGCGGCGCAGCACGCCCTACGGTGCCGGAATAGGCCGGGTCCGGCGGGGCAAGGGCTTCGCTTATGTCGACGAGAACGGCGTCGCGGTCACCGATCCCGAAGCGATGCAACGCATCGACGACCTGGTGATCCCGCCGGCCTGGCGGAAGGTGTGGATCTGCCCGCACGCCCACGGGCACATTCAAGCGGTCGGGGTGGACGCGGCGGGGCGGCGGCAGTACCTGTATCACGAACAGTGGCGGCGAGAACGCGACGAGGAGAAGTCGACCGCATGCTCGGGGTGGCGGCACAGCTACCGAGCCTGCGCGAGCAGGTCGGCGCCGAGCTGCGGCGTTCCGGCTCGGATCGGCGCCGCGTGGAGGCCGTCGCGATCGGCCTGCTCGACCGCGGCGTCTTCCGCATCGGCGGTGAGGAATACGCCGAGGAGAACGGCACCCGCAGCGTGGCCACGCTGTTGCGCGAACAGGTCCGGGTCTCGGGGAAGGAGATGCGATTCGACTATGTGGCCAAGGGCGGAATCCGCCGCCGGCTTGGCGGCCACCGAATGCCCGAATTCGCAGCGTCGTCGCAACAGCGCCGTGCGGCAGGTGATGACCGAGGTGGCCGAGGCATTGGGCAACACCCCGGTGCCGAGAAGTTTGCCGGAGAACGCCGGGGTACTCCACGCCCATGACCGAGATCGACAACGCGACCCGCATCGAGGCCGAGTCGGTGACGGGAAACCTGGACCTGATGACCATCGTGGACGCCGCGCACACCGCACAGTCGAGCTGGGCCCGCACGCCCGCGGCGAGCCGAGCCGAGGCGCTGCGCGCCGGGGCTGCCGCGTTGCGCGAGCACGCGGACGAGCTCGCCGCCACCCTCGAAGCCGAGACCGGCCGCCCGGCGGCCTCGGGCCGGGAGGGGGTGCTGGCCGGCGCCGGCACGCTCGACCAGTACGCCGAGCTGGGGCAGGTCCATCGCGGCCACACTCTGCAGGGCAGTTGGGACGCAACGGATTTCATGATCGCGCAGCCGCGCGGCGTGGTGGTCGCCCTGACACCGTGGAACGATCCGGTCGCCATCGCGGCGGGGCTGGTCGGTGCCGCGCTCGCCACCGGAAACGCGGTGGTGCACAAGCCCAGTGAACGGTGCCCCCGAACCGGTGAGCTGTTCGGGCGACTGCTCGAGACGCACTGCCCCGACGGCGTATTGCAGACCGTGCGCGGCGACGGACGGGTGGGCGCGGCACTGGCCGGGCTGCCCGGCGTGGATGTGGTGGCCCACGTCGGCGGCACCGCCACCGGGCGCACCATCGCCACGGCCGGTGCGCGCACGGGCGCGAAAGTGCTGTTGGAGAACGGTGGCAACGATCCGCTGATCGTCGACGCCGATGTGGACCCGGTATGGGCCGCCGAGCAGGCCGCACTGGGCGCCTTCGCCAACGCCGGGCAGATCTGCGTCTCCGTCGAGCGGATCTACGTGCATCGCGATGTCGCCGAGCAGTTCGTTTCGGCACTGTGCGAACAGGCGCGGCGGTGGAATCTCGATCCGCAACCGCTGGTCGACGAGCGGTTGCGTACGCAGGTGCACGCGCACGTGCGGGAGGCGCTCTCAGCGGGCGCGAAAGCGCTGGTCGGCGGGCACATTCCCGAGGGACCCGGCACGACCTATCCGGCGACGGTGCTCACCGACTGCCGCCCCGGAATGCGCGTCGTCCGCGAGGAGACCTTCGGGCCGATCGCACCCGTCCAGGTGGTCGCGGATTTCGCGACGGGCCTCGATGCGGCATGCCGCGACGACTACGGCTTGGCGGCGACGGTCCTGACCGACTCGATGGAACATATGCAACAGGCCTGGCGCACACTGCCGGTGGGCACGGTGAAGATCAACTCGGTCTTCGGTGGCGCACCCGGCGGCGCGGCACAACCGCGCGGCACGTCCGGCACCGGATTCGGTTACGGCCCCGAACTTCTCGACGAGATGACCACCACCAAGGTGGTGCACATGGAGCCCGCGCCGCCGCGGCGCTGAGCGTTCACCCGGCAGAGCACACAATTCGACCGGGTCAGGATTCGACCTCGTCGAGCACCTCGTGCAGCCGGTTCAAGGTGCCCCGCCATCCCCGCTCCATCGCGTTGCGGGCCATCTTCTGCCGCCGATCGCCGATGTCGAAACCGGTCTGCGTCAACAACACTCGCGTCCCACGCCCCTGCGCCTCGAGCACCCAGTCGACCACCCACCGGGCGGGAAACTTCGCCCGCAGGTCGATCCAGGTGTAGGTCAGTTGCTCACCCGCGCGGGCCGCCAGCACCTCACACGCGATCTCCGTGCTCGGCTCGGTCGGGACGGCGAAGATGAAATGTGTGCCCACCACCGGTTCGAGCCCGATCGACCGCATCAGCCAGCGTTCGACCAGATCCGGTTCGGTCAGCGCCCGCCACACCAGTGCCGGAGGGTGCGGGAAGAACCCGCCGATCTCCACCGCGGCCGGATCCAATTCCGATTCGTAGGTCACCGGCACACCCCCGGCCCGATCACATCCATGGCACGAGCATTCCACGTCTCCGGGCGGCGCAGGCGGAACCGGCCGGTCGGCAAAGGTTGCCGCGCGTCTGGATGGCGCAGACTCGACATAGCGGTCGATCAACCACCAACTAGAACATGTTGCCCACACTGAATGACGAAAACGGGTCGATGACCCCCTCCTCGACAACGGCGTGTAACCGCCGTCGACCGGCATTTTCGGCTCAGCTCTCGATTCCTGACCGATGAGTCACTAGTCTGAATATGAAACGTGTTCTAGTGTTGTGGCGAAGTTCCAGCGCCGGAAGACCAGAGGAGTCACCCCGCCATGCATACCGAGATCTGCGAACGACTGGGCATCGATGTCCCCATCTTCGCTTTCACCCATTGCCGCGACGTGGCCGCCGCGGTGAGCAACGCCGGCGGGCTCGGCGTCCTGGGGGCGGTCGGTTTCACCGCCGAGGAGCTGGAGGTCGAGCTGGCCTGGCTCGATGAACATGTGCACGGCGTGTACGGCGTCGACCTCGTCATCCCGTCCAAGTACGAGGGCAAGGGCATCGATGGGCTGAGCCCCGCGCAGCTGGAAGCCGAACTGGCCAAACTGGTTCCGCAGGGCCACCGGGATTTCGCCGAGAAGATCCTCGCCGACCACGGCGTCCCGAAGCTGCCCGAGGACGAACATCACGAGCAGCTGCTGGGCTGGACCGCCACCACGGCCGGTCCGCAGGTCGACGTCATCCTGAAACACCCCAAGGCGAAGCTGGTGGCCAACGCGCTAGGCACCCCGCCCGACGACATCATCAAGAAGGTCCAGGACTCCGGCCGTTTGATCGGCGCACTGTGCGGCTCGGTCAAGCATGCGCTCAACCACAAGCGCGCCGGCCTGGACTTCGTGGTCTGCCAGGGCACCGAGGGCGGCGGCCACTGCGGTGAGATCTCCTCTCTCGTGCTGTGGCCGCAGGTGATCGACGCCGTCGGCGATCTGCCGGTGCTCGCCGCCGGTGGTATCGGCAACGGCCGCCAGGTCGCCGCCGCCATGGCGATGGGCGCCGCGGGTGCGTGGACCGGTTCGATCTGGCTGACCGTCGAGGAGGCCAATGTGCCGCCCGCGCAGATGCAGACCTACATCGATGCCACCAGCCACGACACCGTCCGGTCGCGGGCGTGGACGGGTAAGCCGGCCCGCATGCTGCGCAACGACTGGACCGAGGCGTGGGAGCGGTCGGACACCCCGGATCCGCTGGGCATGCCGCTGCAGATGATGGTCGCCCTCGACGGCGTCAAGCGCGGCCACCGCTATCCCGAGGCGGCCAAGGACGTCAACTTCAACCCCGTCGGCCAGGTCGTCGGCATGATGAACAAGGTCGAGCGGACCTCCGACGTCATGCAGCGCCTGATGGAGGAATACCTCGAGGCCTGCGAGCGGCTGAACAAGCTCAACAGCTGAACAAGCCTGTCCGGCAGAGCCCGCCGCGCCCTGCCGGACAGTTCTCTCCGGCCTGGACTCCATATCGAAGCGGCTACGGAAGCAACTGGTGCACTTGCGGTTTGCCGGTGCCGGTTGACACTCTGTATGCGCGATGAGAAGTACATATGGTGAACGGCACGAATGCGGCCGGCAAGTTGATCAGAACCCCACCGTCCGGAAGTTTGCTCGGACTGCGCTCGAAGGCACCGCTTTCCGGCCCCGGGCATTCCGCGGCCCCCGGTGCGCGACCGGCGACACGATCGGGGCGCGGTGGTGAAGATATCCTCTCCCGGTATGCGCCGGTTGGCCGCGATCGTGGCGCCCGTCCTCCTCGCCGTAGTGCTGGCCGTGGTGTACAGCTTCATCGACGACACCGGCAAGAAGAACGATCCGAAACCCGATTCCGCTGCCGCCGCGACCTTTTCCGGTAAAGAAGTCAACGCCCTGCTGGGCAAACTCGTGGTCGCAACGGAAGCGCCGATGACCGGGTACAGCCGCGAACAATTCCCGCATTGGGATCAGAACACTCCCGAACACGGATTCGGCGACAAATACGCCCAGTACGCCAAATGCACCACCCGCGATGTGATGATGCTGCGCGATGCCACCGGATCGGTGACCCTCGACGCCGCGACCTGCAAACTGACTCTCGGCAAGGACGGCGGCTGGCGCGACCGCTACGGCGTACTCGACGCCAAGACCGGAAAACTCAAGCCCTACAAATGGATCACCGACCCCGCCGGAGTCGACGCCGAACATATCGTCCCGCTGGCCGAGGCCTGGCGTTCCGGCGCGCAATCCGCCGATACCGATACGCGCCGCAATATCGCCAACGACGCGATCAATCTGGTCGCCTCCGACCCGTCGGCCAACCGGTCCAAGGGTGACCAGGATGCGGCGAATTATCTGCCACCCGGCGTGTTCCGGTGCGAGTACGTTCAGCGCTACATTCGCATCAAGGTAAAATACGGTTTGACCATCGACACGGCGGAACAGACCGCATTGCGCACCGCGGTCGACGACTGCCTCCACCGAGGAGAGTTCACATAGGCGACATCATCGAAATCACCGGGAAGGCCGCCGTCATGACCGACGAGGAAGGGACGGTGTCCGGCGAACTCGATGTCACCGTCGACGAGCAGGGCAGGGGACTGGTTCGCTATCGGGATACCGAAACCTGGTATCACATCGGCAATCTCGATGGCGAACCCGCCCGCACCTGGATCGACGTCTCCGAACTCGTCAGCGCGATCGACGCCGGTCGCGGCAACCGTGACGCCGCGGGCAACACGATCCCGTTCGAGGCCTGAGCGCCCGGCCCCAGAAGTCGACCGCCCGCGACGCTGCGCGCATCGATGCTCAGCGCAGCGATTCCGCGCGCTGCTTGACCGCCGCGGTCATGCCGCCGAAACCGGAATGCAGCGCCTTGCCGAGCGCCAGCGTCACAACCGGCCCCAGCAGGCCGCCCAGTTCGAAATGCGACCGGTACCGGGTACGCCCGTTGTCGAGCGGCGTCACGGTGTGCGAGCGCAGGCTGTGCAGGATGCCCAGCGGTACCGGTTTCATGCTGTAGCTGAATTCGGTTCCGGGGGTGTGGGTTCGGACGTATTCGACCTGCTTGCGCGGCTTCGGCGAACCCAGCCGCACATGCATCTCGATCGGGTCGCCGGGTTCGAGCGTGCTGCGGCATTCGGCGACGAACGGGTTCCATTCACCGTAGCTGCCCAGGTCGCTCAGCACCTTCCACACCACCTCGGCGGGTGCGTCGATCTCCACGGTGTCATCGATCACGAAAGCCATGGCGGCAACAATACTGAAACTTGTTCCATCAGCGATACCGCGGGCCCGCTCATCGGCCGGCGCCGGGTTCGGGCAGTGTGAGCGATTGGGTGATCAATAACCGCGCCGCACGTGACACGCGGGCGGTGTCGCCGGTGACGAACCGATCCTGCAGCAACCCACGCACGCCCGAAACGAGCAGAGTGGCGGTCGATTCCGGATCGGCGACGGTGGGGTCGAAGCTTCTCAGCACATCGGTGAGTGCGGTAACCAGCACGTGCACGGCGTCCTCGCCGTAGGAACGGAACGGGCTGCCGGGCACCGCGGCCACCCCCATCACCTGCAACAGCACCCGCGTGCTGGACACCCATTCGGTCGTGATGTTGACGCTGAACGATTCGATGAGGCGGCGGCGCAGGGCCGGCAGATCGGGAACGTCGGCGAACATGCCCGCGATATCGGGGCGCTGGGTCTCGAGCGCCGCGATCAGCATCTGCTCCTTGGTCCCGAAATAGTGGATCAACATGCGCGAGCTGGTTCCGAGATATTCCGCCAGCGGACGCAGCGACAGTTCGGTCAACCCGTATTCGCCGATATAGGCGATCACCCCGGCGAGCAGCTCCGCGCGCCGGGCCTGGTCGAGTGGTCGAGGCACATGTTGACTGTAGCGGTCGCTACGGGTATTCATATCCGCATGAGTGTAACGACTGCTACACAAACGTCGCGGAGCGTCGTCGTCACCGCCATGGCCGCCACCACCTGCCTCGGCCCCGACCTCGACAGCACCTGGTCGGCACTGCTGGCGGGCAAGAGCGGGATCGGCCCGCTCACCGACGAGTTCGTGACGCGGTACGACCTGCCCGTGCGGATCGGCGGGCGGCTTACCGAACATCCGGGCGCTCACCTGACCCGCATCGAACAGCGCCGGCACTCCTATGTGCAGCAGCTGGCGCTGGTACTGGGCCGCCAGGTCTGGTCGGAGGCGGGGACACCGGAGGTCGACGCCGAACGCCTGGCGGTGGCCGTCGGCACCGGACTCGGCGGCGGCGATGCCTTTCTCACGGCGGTCGACGCGATGCGCGAGGGCGGATATCGCAAGGTGCCGCCGCTGACGGTGCCGATGGTGATGCCGAACGGGCCGGCCGCCCGGGTGGGGCTCGAATTCGGCGCGAAGGCAGGCGTTTACGCGCCGACCTCGGCGTGTTCGTCGGGTGCCGAAGCGATCGCGCACGCGTGGCGGCTGATTCGCACGGGGGAGGCCGACGTGGTGATCGCCGGTGGCGTGGAGGGATATATCGAAGCGATCCCGATCGCCAGCTTCGCCATGATGCGGGCGATGAGTACCCGCAACGACGAACCCGGCCTGGCCTCACGGCCGTTCGACCGCGATCGCGACGGGTTCGTCTTCGGAGAGGCGGGGGCGCTGCTGGTTCTGGAATCGGAGGAGTTCGCCCGGGCCCGCGGGGCCACCGTGCACGGCCGAATTCTCGGCGCGGGAATCACTTCCGACGGCTACCACATCACCGGCACCGACCCCGACGGCGCGGGCGCGGCCCGGGCGATGCGCAAGGCCATCGCCACCGCGGAGCTGACCGCTGCCGATATCGACCACATCGACGCGCACGCCACCTCGACACCGATCGGTGATGCCTCGGAGGCCAATGCCATTGCGGCCGTGGCCGAGCACGCCTCGGTGTACGCGCCGAAATCCGCGCTCGGCCATTCCATCGGTGCGGTGGGTGCGCTCGAGGCCATCCTCACCCTGTGCACACTGCGCGACCAGACCGTGCCTCCCACACTGAATTTCGACAATCCGGACCCCGGCGTGGAACTCGACATCGTGCACGGGATCGCTCGTCCACAGCGAATCTCACAGGCGTTGAGCAATTCCTTCGGCTTCGGAGGACACAACGTCACACTCGCATTCGGACGCGCTTGAGGTCTTGGAACCGCGGCAGCTTCGGCGATGTGGAACAACCGCTGTTCACGCTTGTCCACCGATTGTTGTGGATGACACGCCGACTGTGGAAAACCGCTCCGGAACTGCGGTAACGGCACGACATTTCGCCCATACGGCGACGGAAAACACTGACCGGCAGCATCTTCGAGCGAGGTCGGCGGACGGGAGGTTCGGGGCCGGTCGACCGTGATGCCGCCGACTGCATCACCCGGGGCCGACGAGTGCGCCCGGCGAGATCGGCGTGCCGGCAGCACTGGGTCGCGCCGCCGGCGCGTACCGCCGAGGTGTCCCGCAGACGTTGTCACTGCGGTCCGCGCCGGGCGGTTGCCGACGCCGTCACTGCGGTGCGCACCGACGGGTACACACGGCCACTCGCTGCACGCACATTCCGGATGGCGACGGTTCGCGACGAGCGCCACAGCGGAGTCGGACCCCCTGCCGCCGTGCACGCGGTGCACGTTTGCACACACTGCCGTTGTCGGGCGTGCTCACGACCGCCGCCGGCAGCCAGGGGATCGGATCCGGGCGAGGGTAAACCTGGTGCGGGCCGATGGCCTCTGATTCGCTACCGTTTGAGGGGTAGCAGGGTCGAGTGGTGAGGGTTGTGCGCGGAATGGGTGAAAGTTCGATCACGTGGGTCGACGGTGCCGTGGTGACGATCGATCAGCGCGCGCTGCCGCACGAGGTGCGCACGCTGCGGCTGACGACGGTCGACCAGGTGATCGACGCGATCGCGACCCTGGCCGTGCGCGGCGCCCCCGCGATCGGCGTGACCGGCGCTTTCGGAGTCGCCCTCGCCGCGCTCGCCCATCCCGGCGATCCCGAACAGGTCCGAGCCGAGGCCGTCCGGATCGAGGCCGCCCGACCCACCGCGGTGAATCTGTCCTGGGGCGTGCGACGAGCCCTGGCGAAATTCGACGACGGCGGCGCGGCGGGGGTGCTCGCGGAGGCGCAGGCTCTGCTCGCCGAAGACGGCCGGGTCAACCGGGCCGCCGCCGAACACGCCGCCGACCTGGTGCAACGGCTGTGCCCGGACCGTCCCCTGCGGATGCTCACCCACTGCAACACCGGCCGCCTGGCCACCACCGCGTTCGGCACGGCGATCGGAGCGCTGCGGGTGCTGCACGCGCGCGGCGTGATCGACAGCGTCCTGGTCGACGAAACCCGCCCGCTGCTGCAGGGCGCGCGCCTGACCACCTGGGAACTGGCCGAGGCCGGCATTCCGCATCGGCTCACGGTCGACTCCGCCGCCGCTTGGGCGATGGCGACCGGGCAGGTGGACTGCGTGATCGTCGGAGCGGACCGCATCACCGCCGACGGCTCGGTGGCCAACAAGATCGGCACATACGGACTGGCACTGGCCGCTCGCCATCACGGCATCCCGTTCATCGTGGTGGCCCCCGAATCCACGCGCGACGCGGCGACCGCGACCGGCGCCGGCATCGTCGTCGAACAGCGCGGGTCGGCCGAGATCACCCACGTCGGTGACTACGCGGCCGCCCCCGAGGGCACCGCGGTCTTCAACCCGGCCTTCGACGTCACACCGCCCGAACTGGTGACGGCCGTGGTCACCGAGAACGGCCTGATCGACGAGGCGAATCCGCTTGCGGCGCAGGCGATCGTGCCCCCCGATCCCCGCGCCGCCGATTCCGGTGCCCAGGACCCCGCCGATTCGCCGAACGCCGCCGCGATCGCGACCCTGGCGCGCGACCTCTACGCCCGCGGCTGGATGCCGGGCACCGCCGGCAACATCTCCGTCCGTGACGGCGCTTCCGGCGTGGCATCGAATACGGCCCCGGATTCCACCGCGGTTGTCACCGGCAGCGGCCTGTCCAAAGGCGAGTTGACCGCCGCGGATATGGTCCGGGTGCGGATCGAGAACTCCGAACCGATCGCCGGAGACCGCCGTCCCTCCGCGGAGACCGCGATCCACACCGCGATCTACCGCACGACCGAGGCCGCGGCGGTGGTGCACGTACATTCACCGCGAGCGACCGCGGCCTCCGTCGGCGCCCCGAACCCGATGCGGTTCACCGGTTTCGAACTGATCAAGGGTCTGCGCTCCGGCGACACCATCGACATTCCGGTATTTCCCAACCACGCCGACGTGTCGCTGATCGGCGCGGAGATCGACCGGTATCTGCGTGCACATCCGGCGGCCCCGCCGGTGCTGTTCATCGCCGGGCACGGCATCACCGCCTGGGGCGCCGATCTCGCGCAGGCCCGCGACCGCGCGGAATGCCTGGAAGCCCTGTGCGAACTGGTGTCGCTCACCGGGCGCCGCGACATCTCCACCGATCGCATTCTCGAGGAGCAACCGCAATGACCCTGTTGCATATCGCGGCCGATACCGATCCGGCCGACGCGCGCCTGCACACCACCGACCCGGACCGCATCGCGGCCGAGCTCGCCACGCGCGGAATCGTTTTCGACCGCTGGCCCGCTCAGGCCGTGACCGCCGACATCGCGTCCGAGGAGATCCTCGGCCACTACCGGGATCGCATCGGCGATCTCAACGCCGACGGCCGCTACCGCCACATCGATCTGGCCCGGTTGCATCCCGACGACAGCGATCCGCAGTGGCCCGAACAGGCGCGCGCGGCGCGGCAGAAGTTCCTGTCCGAGCATCGCCACGCCGAGGACGAGGTGCGCTTCTTCGTCTCCGGTCGCGGCTGCTTCTATCTGCACCTGGAACCGGAGGTGGTCGCGGTCGTGTGCGAGGGCGGTGATCTGGTGTCGGTGCCCGCGGGGACGCGACACTGGTTCGATATGGGAACCCGGCCGGACTTCGTGGCGATCCGGTTCTTCGAAGAGGCCGACGGCTGGATCGGCGATTTCACCGGCGATCCCATCGCACAGGGCTTTCCGACGCTGGACGAGCTCGTCGCCGCATGAGCGACGAGCATCGAGACGACAGCCGGGCACGGCCGATCCGGGCGGTCGTCGTGGATATCGAGGGCACCACCAGCCCCACCAGCTCGGTCCGCGAAGATCTGTACGGCTACACCCGCCGCCGACTGCCGCAGTGGCTGGCGGAGGACTCCGACGGCACCGCGAAGACCGTGATCGAGCAGACCCGTGACCTGGCCGGGCGGCCCGACGCCGGTCTCGACGAGATCGCCGGCATCTTGTGCGGCTGGCTCGATTCCGACGTCAAGGCGGCGCCGCTGAAGACCGCGCAGGGGGTGATCTGCGCACGGGGATTCCGGGAGGGCGCCCTGTTCGGCGAGTTCTTCCCCGACGCACCCGTGGCGCTGCGTGCCTGGCACGGCGCCGGACTCACCCTGTGGGTGTATTCGTCGGGTTCGGTACGCAATCAACAGGATTGGTTCGCGTATGCGCGCGGGGGCGAGCTGGCGTCGCTGATCAGCGGCTGGTTCGACCTGGCCAATGCCGGGCCGAAGCGCGAGGAGCAGTCCTACCGCCGCATCGCGGCGGCGATCGGCGTGCCGGCGGCGGAGATCCTGTTCCTGTCCGACCATCCCGACGAGTTGGATGCCGCGGTGGCCGCGGGCTGGCAAGCGGTCGGCGTCACCCGTGCCGGGGAGCCGAATGCGCCGCAGCCGCCGCATCGGTGGATCGGCAGCTTCGCCGAGCTGGATCCGGTCGCGGCCGCCCGCTGAGCGGCCGCGCCGATCCGACGCTCGGAACGCTCAGGCCACCGAGCTGGTGGCTCGCGCGATGAGATGTTCGACCAGCGTCATCAGCACCGTCTTGCAGGAGCTGCGGTCGCGCGCATCGCAGAGCACCACGGGAATGTGGGCGTCGAGATCGAGCGCGTCGCGCACCTCCTCGGTGGTGTAGACCGGGGCGTTGTCGAAGCAGTTCACCGCGACCGCGAACGAGAGTCCGCGCCGTTCGAAGAAATCGATGGCGGCGAAGGAGTTCTCGAGCCGGCGGGTGTCGGCGATGACCACCGCGCCGAGAGCGCCGCGCGCCAATTCGTCCCACAGGAACCAGAATCTGTCCTGGCCGGGTGTGCCGAACAGGTACAGCACCAGGTTCTGGTCGATGGTGATGCGACCGAAGTCCAGCGCCACGGTGGTGGTGGTCTTGCCCTCCACGCCCGACAGATCGTCGATGCCGGTGGACAATTCGGTGATCAATTCCTCGGTGCGCAGCGGCGTGATCTCGCTGATCGAGGACACCATGGTGGTCTTCCCGACGCCGAAACCGCCGGCTACGAGGATTTTGACCGAGGCAGCCAGGTCGGCCGAGGACGAAATATCAGGCACGGTGTTCTACAGCTTTCGGATTCCATCGAGTACTGCTCGCAAAATGTTCAGTTCGCCGGTCCCGCCGGTATCGGTGTCGGTCCGGGCGGGGGCCCGGAAATTCAGCAAACCCTCGCCGATGAGATCACCGACGAGGATCTTGGTCACCGCCAACGGTAGCTTGAGTCTCGCCGAGACTTCGGCTACCGATTGCGGAGTCCGGCACAGCCGAACGATTTCCGCGTATTCGGGTTCGACGCGCCGCAGCGGCGGACCCGGTGACACGGTCACCACCAGGGTGAGCATGTCCAGATCGTGTCCCGCCCCCATGGTGCGGCCCCGCGTCACGGCGTACGGTCGGACCAGAGGGCCGGCCGCATCGTCGAACCACGGTTGACCGAAGCGCGTCATGACAATCTATGCTCCACGTGCTCGGCCAGACCGTTACGCGGATCGGTGGACAGGTAACCACCGACTCGCTGCACGGTCAGATTCATTTCGTAGGCCACCATACCCAGATTCGCGTTCTCGTTGGCCTGCAATGCGATACATGCGTTGTCACCGGCCGCGGTGACGAACAGTACCGCACGGTCGAGTTCGATGACGGCCTGGCGTACGCCGCCCCCGTCGAACCGGTTTCCGGCGCTGCGCGCCAGCCCGTACAGCGTGGCCGACATGGCGCCGAAGTGTTCGGCGTCCTCGCGGCTCATCGACGTGGATCGGCCCAGCAGCAGCCCGTCGGTGGAATGCACCACCGCGTAGCGCACCCCGGCCAGGCGATCGACCAGATCGTCGAGCAGCCAGTTCAGATCACCTGCGTTGGAAGAAGTCACCTTCGCCTTCCTGTTCGTCCGGGGTGGGGCCGGGCTGCGATCGCCGCCCCTGCCTGGTTCCGTTCTCGATGGCGGACATCAGGTCTCGTGCCTGTTCCGCCGAGCGCGGCCGCTGCGGGGACGCAGCGTCGGGTTGGGGGTCGTGCGCCAATTCCGGTGCCAGACTGGCCTGTCGGCGACGGCGGGGCAACGGTGGGCGAGCATCGCTGCCAGTGTAGGACGGGCGCTGCGGACTGCGACGGGCCGGTTGGTCGGTGGGCGTCGCGGGCAGCTCGTGGCGCGGCGGAGCCTCGCGCCGGGCCGGGGTGTCGGCCCAGCTCCGGTCGTCGGTGCGTGGCGCGCTGTCGGTGCGCGGGTAATCGGACCAGGCCTGCGGTTGCGGCGGCGACAGGGTCGCCAGCGACGTTGCGGCCGAGGTCGTTTCGGCCGCGGGGATGGCCGGCATCTCACCGGTCATCGCGGGCTCGGGACGGCGGCCGGCGAAGCGTTCGGGCAGATGGTCGGCCAGCGGCGCATCGGCGGCGACGACGGCGGTCGGCACCAGCACGATGGCGCGGATGCCGCCGTAGTCGGATTCCGACAGCCGCACGGTGATGCCGTGGCGAGCACCCAGCTGGGCGACCACGAACAGGCCCAGGCGCGAATTGGCCGACAGTGTGGCCACACCGAAATCCGGTGGGTTGCGCAGCATCTCGTTGGCGCGTTCGAGTTCGTCGGCGGGCATGCCCATGCCCTGATCGCTGATCTCGATCGCCACGCCCTTGCCGACCACGTTGCTGCTCACCTCGACCCGCGATTGCGGCGGGGAGAACGAGGTGGCGTTGTCGACCAGCTCGGCGAGCAGGTGGATGAGGTCGGCGACCACGTTGCCGACGATGAACACCTGCGGCATCCGATGCGCGCGAACCCGCGCGTAGTCGAGGGTTTCACCGATCGCACTGCGTACCAGCTCGACCAGCGGCACCGGGCGCCGCCACTGCCGGCCGGGTTCGCCGCCGCCGAGGATGATCAGATTCTCGGCGTTGCGGCGTTCGCGAGTGGCCAGGTGGTCGAGCCGGAAGAAGGTCTCGAGCAGCGCCGGATCCTCCTGGCGCTGTTCGGCTTCGTCGAGAATCTCGAGCTGGCGGTGCACCACGATCTGGCTGCGGTGCGCGATGTTGAGGAATACCGCGCGCACACCCTCACGGGTGCGCGCCTCGGTGACCGCGGCGGCGACGGCCGCGGTGTGGGCGCGGTTGAACGCGTTGGCCACCGAACCGATCTCGTCGTGACCGAAGTCCAGCCGGGCCGCCTCGATCTCGGGATCGACGTTCTCGCCCTCGCTCAGGCGGCGCATCGTTTCGGGCAGACGCACCTCGGCCAGCGCGAGGGTTTCGGTGCGCAGCCGCTTGAGCCGCCCGATCAATCGGTTGGCCAGCCACAGCGAGAGCAGGAAGGCGATGATCGCGATCGCCAGCACGCCGGCGCCGGCCCACAGCGAGTTGGTCGCGGTGCGGTCGCCGTCGTCGACGGCGGTCTGGTTGGCGTGGTCGTTCTGATACTGCCAGGCGGCGAGCAGCTGGTCGCCGAGTTGTTCGGCCGAGGTGCGCCAATCGGCGAAACTCATCGGTGGCGGCGGCAATTCGCCATTCTTGCTGGGCGCCGGCGGATGGATGAGGTAGTCCTCCATCGCGGCCAGCTGCTGCCAGGCCGGGGAGGCGATGACGGTCTTGATCTTGTCCGCAGGGGGCCCGGTGAGATCCGCGGCGAGCTGGGGGAGTTCGGTGCGGTAGTAGCCGACCAGGTTACGATAGTCGTCGCGCATCTGCCCGGCCAGGATCTGGCCGTTGAGTTCGGCCGCGGTCAGGGCGGCGCTGCGCGACATGCCCTCCATCGCGTGCAGCGTGCGCAGACCGCCGGCGAGCTGCTGGGCGACCGCGGCGTCGGGCGCGGTCGGGATGGTGAGATTGGTGCCGACGACGACGGCATCCAGAATGCGGTTGTAGATGGCGTAGGTTTCGGGAATCGGCAGCGCGCCCGCGTCGATCCCGCCGCGAATGGCCGGAAGTTGCTTCTTGAGGGTTTCGAATCCGCCGGTGTCGTCACCCATCGGATTCGAACCGCTGGTCATCAGTTTGTTCTCGGTGGCGGCCAGGGCCTGTAGGGCGTTGTCCACTCGCGTGCGCGCCGCGCCGAGAGCGGCGGGGTCGCCGTGCTCACCGGCCAGATGCCACAGCGACAGCATCCGTTCCTGTTCGACCGCGGCGATCATCTCGCGAGTGTGCACATTGGCATTGCCCAGGATCGATGCCCAGTCCTTGGCGTGCTGCCCCTCCCGTACCAGATAACCCGCTGTGCCCACACCGATTCCGAGCAACGTCAAGCTCGGAATCACGGCGATGGCCAGGATGCGGGTTCGGATACCGAGCCTCGCTCTCAACATCGGCACAACATAACGGGCGATGTTTCAAACTTCAGGGCGGATGCCACTGAGCGAGACCTATATTGACTTTTGCGGCCCGGTATGAGTTTGCAGTTCAGGGGCGGATTATCAAGTGTGGCGAAGATGACCGCCGTCGAGACATTGTGGCAAGTCACACGTTTGAACAGTGTTAGGTATATCTGCGCTCGAATACCGCAGTGAGCCAGCGTGTTCTGTCACCGGCCCGCCGCTGGGCGGCGGCGGGCGGCGAGGGCGGACAGGACGACCACGGCCGCGCACTCGACCACGACGACGGTGGCGATCAATGCCGAATACGATGTGTCGGAGAGGAATCCGGTGATCGCGCCGCCGGCGGCGGTGGCGGCGCCGAGGACGGCGGCGTAGATGCCGTAGGCGGTGGCGCGGCGATCGGCCGGAACCAGATCGGCCACCACGGCGCGCAGCGTGGATTCCTGTACACCGACCGTCGCACCCCACAGCAGTGCACCCGCCAGCACAGCGCCCACGCCACCCGCGAAACCGAAGACCGGCACCAGCGCCGTCGAAACCGGTAGAACGAGGAGCGTTTTCGCGCCTACGCGGTCATACAGCCAGCCGGATGCGAGCGCGGCCAGGGCGTCGGCGGCCATGGCCGCGGCATAGACCACCGGCACCGTCGCCGTCGTGAACACCCCGGCCGCCACCATATGCAGCGACAGCACGCCGTAGGTGGTCGCGCCGACCATCGAGACGGCGGTGAACAGGCAATACAGCCAAAACCGGCGGGGCAGGGGAACTCTCGCGATTCCGGACCGAGGTGCCGCGGCCGGTTCGTATCGCGCCGGATCGGGGACGCGAATGCGGATGCGCACCAACAACAGCAGCGTCGCCGCACCCGGTATCGCGAGCATCGTGAGGGCGGGAGTGAAACCGTCGCCGGTGGCGGCGAGAATCGCCGCGACGGTCAGCGGCCCGGCGACCGCGCCGACCTGATCGAGCGCCTCGTGGACGGCGAAGCCCCGACCACGCCCGGTGACCGCGGTCGCATGTGAGAGCAACGTGTCCTTGGCCGGGCTGCGCACCGCCTTGCCGACCCGTTCCGCGATCACCAAGGCGGCCGCAACCCACAACACCCCCGCCACACCCAGCAGCGGGACGCTGACCACGGTGAGCGCATACCCCGAGATGGTCCACCCCCAGAACCGTCTGGTCCGGTCGGTGAGCGGGCCGGACACCAGACGCAGCACCAGCGCGGCCGCCTCACCCACCCCGGTCACCACGCCCACGACGAACCCGGACGCCCCCAGCGACCCGAGGAGCGGTCCGGTGATCGACCGCGCCCCTTCGTACACGAAATCGGCCAGCAAGCTGACGATGCCGAACCGGACGACGAAGCCCCAGGCGCTCAGCGGCGCAGCCGCAGCCCGCGCCACCCGCCGAGCCGCCATGAACCGCCTCCGGTCGTCGCCGATCTGCCGCCCCGAACGGCTCCATGATCGCATCGGAACGCGGCCGAGACAGCGGGAACGACCGGAAGTACGTCAGCGCGGGTCGGAGGGCAGCGAAGAACTCGGCGCGGCACCCAGATGGGTGGCCGTCCAGCTGGCTAGCAGGCTCAGCGAATCGGCGGGCGGGCTGCTCGGCTCGGCTACCGGCCTACGCGCCGTGCGCCTTCGGGCCACACCACGTCCACCGGCACACCTCTCTCCCGCGCGAACTTCACCACAGAACCAGTTCCGCTGCGCTCGCCAGGCTGACCGTCCCACACCGCCACGAGACGATCGCATGTCCCCACCACGGCCTCATTGGCGGCCCCATACGCTTCCGGTCCTGTGTCATCGAACGGCATCACGCTCACCACTTCGGCGCGCTTGGACAGCTCATCGAACACCGGCGCATGGTCGGGTTTGACCTTCTTCTCGCGATAGTTTCGCGACGGTATCACCACCTCGAGCTGGCCGCCCGAGTCCAAAACCGCCTCGGCAAATACGGAATCAGCGCCCCTCGCAATACAACTGATGCCCGTCACATCATCGTAGCGAGCCAGCAGGCTGGTGATCTCCCCGTACACCAGACGCCGTGTGTCGTCAGTGATGTCCATATGTCCGGTGACACCGATTCGAACCATGCAAGATTTCTACACCGTGTCGATGATCAGTGGACGCACTCGATCCCTCAGCTCGGCGACGCACCGTACCCCCGCGAGTTGGTCGGTGCGGCCGTACACGTTCCACAGCTTCTTTCGAACGCGATCGGACGCGGTCTGCTCAACCATGTTCAAAGCCTCGTGCCCGAGCCGTGCCGCCTCGTCCAACTCGCCCTGGAGTAGGCGCGCCTCCACGATCCCCAGTTTGTCCAGAGCCGAGCTGCGCAACCGCCCTGGCACCCTCAACTCGATCGCACGCTCGATTTCACACGCGGCCTCCGCAGCGAAACACGAGTCGTGGCGAGCCATCTCGAGCAGCCTTCCGCCCAACGTCCCAGAAAGCTCGGCCGCATCGAAGTACCGAATCCAGTACGGATCACTGGCAGTGTCGGCGCGGGCAAATGCCCGATAGGCCTTATCGCATGTCCGGCGGAACGCCGACGGTCGTTCGAGTTTCCCGTACGCCCACGCCTCGCGGGCGTAAAGCATCGCCTGCACCCTTGGCGTCACCACATCACCGAATTCGTCCTGCGCCAGCCGGATTATCTCCAGCGCATCCATCGCGCGCTGATGTACGAGGTTCCTGCGCCTGGACACTGTGCCGTAATGGTCCAGAGACAGGAGCTGTCTGGCCATGCCTGCCATCGCGTTCGCGCACAGAGCTGGATCGCCCGCAGCTTTCGCCGCCCCCACGGCCAGCATGTAGTACTCCTGCGCCGCCGTCTGCAGCCCTGAATCCCAGGACATCGTCGCTGCCGTTTCGGCAAGCAAGGCCAATACACGCCGCAGTCGGCGCCGGATCTCTGCTGGATGGCTGTCTTGCAGCAGTTCATTGACCTCGCTCAATTGACCGATCACGGCCTTGCGGCGCAACCCGCCGCCGAATTGGTCGTCCCACTCGCGAAACATCTGCGCCGCGTTCTCCAGCTGCTCGACCTCTTGAAGGCCGATATTGCCGCGGCCGATAGCGGCCACCGGCTCGTCGCTTACGCGCTGTAGCCACTGTTCCAGCGGTTCGATCAGCTTCGCACCGACCACCACGCCGATCAGGGCGCGGGTTGCCTGGCGTCGGTCCAACATCAAATCTCTCCTGGTGAGTTCTGCCGTCACGGTGGCGCAATCGGTACTCCACGATGTCGGATCCCACTCGGCGACATCCAGACTCTTTTCGGCAACGCCAGGTTCAGGCGTTGCGACCTGTTGGCCGTCTCGCATAGAAGTGCCCGCGTTGTTCCGGGGTAGCGCCGTCGAGCAGTGTCGTCATCAGACCCGCGTAAAACTCGTCCAGTCGGATTGTTGTCCCTCGGCTGGCCCATTTTTTCACTGTCTGTACATGAATCCCGAGCCGGTCGGCGAATCGCTTCTGGGGGAGTCCCAGGGCTTTCCGCAACGCGGTTGCGTCGGCACCTGTCCACGTGACATGCATACCCAATCCTGGCCCCTCGGTGCTGGGTGCGTATACCACCGTGAACCCAGCGTATACCGCCATGTACCGCGTGCACCTTCTGTCGCGGAATTCCCCGAGCCACGCTTGGTTCCAGCTTCCGATGCCCAATGCCTCAGCCCCACAGGGGTTTCCGGCACCGATCGAGTTTATAACTTCGAATTGGTCGGCGGGCCAGGCATCGGGAGAGTCCATCCGGCCGACACACAAACCGAAGGTTCCGATGCTGACGACATCGCTCTTGATCGGCGGTCTCGCCGCCGTACGGATAGGGCTGGCCGCCGCTGCCTACCTCATGCCGGCACGACCGCGTCCCACCACATTTGCCTGCGACAACCCGCAGGATCCGGAGTATCCACACCACGCACCGCTGATGCTGTTCACCGAGGCCCAAGCGCACCTGGAGATGCAACTCCACCGCGAGTGCCGCCGTGGTGATTGTGCGCGCAAAGACGCGGCCTGGATGGTCCTGGTCGACGCAGGTCGCATTCACCCGCGTGTGCCCCTCATCGGGGGCATCCGGTGAGCCCGAGTGTCGCGCATCAGCTCCCGCAGTCGGACATCATCCACCGGTTCTGCGAAGACTGCCTTGCTCCGATCAACAGTCTGGAAGAGGCTCGTCGCGTTCTGACAGTTCATGCCGATCACGGGGCGCGATGCCCCCAGTACCTGGCAGCCCTGTCGTGGGCATCGGAGGTGACGGCGTGAACGCCACAACCGCCGACGACTGGTGCGACTGGTGCGCCCTCGAGATCCCCGGCGAACCGCTTCGCGCGGACGGTCGTGTCTTCTGCACCCCAACGTGTCTCGGCGCATACCGCAATCGTTCGGACTCGTCCTCCGTGATCGACATGCCGCAGCGTCGTGCCCCTGGTGCCGGCTCCGAAACCGCTGACAGGTTGGCACGGTTGGAAGCCGAGGGGCCGTCGCGATGACCGAGCAGCTTCCACGCCGCGAGCCCGGTGAATCCGGGTTCCAGCGCTACCCAACCACGCTGGCGTCCGCAGCGCTGCTGATCCGCGTCGCGCAAGGGCTCGATGAATGGAGCGAACGCGACCGCCACGAATCCAGGCCCCAGGAGCCGTAGCTCCGCTGAGAGATTCCCCTGCACAATTCTCAGTTCAGGAAGAACCGATGCCTACAGTGAATACGTTTGCCCATCAACAGAAATCGGATGCTGGTTACCTCGACATCGCCGCGAACGATCACGGCGACGAGAAAGGCGCACTCGTCCACCATGCCATCACACGTCTGCAGACGGCCGAACCTGACCTGGTCGAAATCGGACCTGGTGGGGGCGCAGCCGTGCGATACCTTGCCTCGAGACTCACCGCCGACAGTCGGGCACGGCTCACGTTGATCGAGGCCCCTGGGGTGACATCACATTCGCTGGGAGAAGCCATGGAAGCATTCGCGGCTGTGGGCACCTGTCATCTTGTCCAAGGCTGGGCGAAGGACCTTTCTACACTGATCGCCGACCCTGTAGATGTGATCAGCGCCTCGGCGCTCATGCACGAGGTGTACTCCTATGGGGGTGCGTACACGGGGCTTCACACGATGATGCGGGTGCTGCCGACCGTGATCCGGCATTACGGATTCTTCGTCTACCGCGACGTTTATGCCGTCGACGCGCCGACCCTGCACGAACGTGTCGTGCATTGCTACAGCTCGCAATCCTGGCTGCAGTTCCTGCGGATGTTCGTACCTCATTACCTCGTCGAAGGCGCGCATCCCTACCATCACCACGACGACGAGGTCGTCGCGCGACAGAACTCGCGGATAGTGCCCGTCGCAGAACTCGACACCCACGTATGCGCCGTCATCGAGGCACCGGTTGGGGTGTTCCGGGAGGTGCAGCGCCACTACATCACCCTGCGCGACCATGTCTGGAGGTCCGGGATACTCGGGTTCACGCCGATACTGGACGGCGAGTTGTCGGTGGACTGGGTTGATTTCCGTTCCGGTCACAAGCGCGTTCACTACACCCTCACGGACTCGGAAATGGTCTCACCGCATCCGGACGCGCTGCTCGCGGTCAGTGAGCGGTACAGCGACCATTACGTGATCGACGGCGACATCTTCGATGCGGTCACCGACGCTGCTCTCATGGCATTCCTCTCTGGTGCCGAACTCGCCGACTCCCGATGTGAACCGACATGGCGTGGATGGCTGGCACGCGAAGGCCACGAGACCTACGCGTACCTGACCGCAGACGACCTACTCACCGCGTTCGCCGTGAACTCGCTGGAAGGTCGGCCGGATCAAGACACGGTGTTGATGCCGGTCTCCGTCGAGGACGTGTTCACGCGAGATCGCCTCTACTACAATCGTTTTCTCGCCAAGCGGCTTGCGAACCCTCTGGTCGACGCGAAACAGCTGATCTTGTTTCAAAACATCCCGACCCACGACATCCACACCATGCAACGAGCGCTGGCCACGCTGCAACAGCTGTGCTCCAAGCCCAACGTCGCCCGGCTGCATACTGCCATCCATTGGAAAGGCTGAACCCCAATGCATTTGATCGAGGTCGAGCGCAAACGCGTCCTGACCGACGCTCCCGCCCTGCGCGACCGGCTCATCGCGCTGGGCTACTGCGAGAACGCCCGAGTCACCGAGACCGACGTCTACTACAGCAGGCCCGATGTGGATTACATGCAGACCGTCGAATGCCTTCGAGTACGCCGCCGTGGCGACTTCTGCGAGATCACCTACAAACCGCCGTCGAATTCCGGCACTCACGGCGCGAGCCACATCATCGCCAAACGGGAAATCAATGTCGCTCTCGCGGGAGTCGCGGACAGCGACGCGGCACGCGCGCTGCTCGAGGCTGTCGGGATGCGAGAACTCGCGGTCGTGGAGAAGAATCGGTACGTATTCCGCTATCCCGATCGCGAGGACACAGTGGTCGCTCTCGACAGTGTCATCGGCGCGGGCGAATTCGTCGAAACCGAGGTCTGCGCGAGCGACCCGCACGACGCAGCCGCGCACCTCGAGCAGGTCGAGCTCGAGCTGAGTATCGATACATTGCCAATTGTCACGCTGCCATACCGCGACCTGGTGATGATGGCTGCGCGATGACGGTTGGCCCGGATAATCCTCCCCATCGGCCGTCCACCGCTGTCGTTCGCATTTCCAGCGCGCCGGCGGAAAGACACCCCGATGATCCTGGCCTCGAGCGGCGAGGAAGCACCTGCATGGTGAACCCGCCCCGGGGCGGCGCTTCCTGCCCGAACTGATCCGGCTGATCCGGGACCGCACCATCGACCCGGGCAAGGTCTTCGACCTCACGCTTCCGCTCGGGGACGCCGTCGAAGGCCACCGGGCCAGGACGAACGCCGCGCCGTCAAGGCCTTGCTGACCCTGTGAGCCGTCGGGCTCGAGGGCGTCGCACAATATCCGTCCCAGGGCGGAGATATTCCCGCGCAGCGCGCGGTAGATTATGTGTATCGGAGGGTTACATTACTCACAAGTAGGAGGCGACGATGCCCGTGCCGGAAGCTGCGGTGTTCGAGCGTCTGCGGGCGTTCGCGTCCGTCGACGGTTCCCGTGAACACGCGAACAAGACCATCGCCGAGACGTTCACCGGGCAGCCGCTGGGCGAGGTGCCGGTGGGTACCGCCGATGATGTGAGCGCCGCGTTCACCCGCGCCCGCGCCGCGCAGGCGGAATGGGCGAAACGCACGCCCAAGGAACGGGCGGCGGTGCTGGAACGCTTCCGCGAACTGATCATCAGCGAGCGCGAATACCTGATGGACGTGATCCAGGCCGAAACCGGCAAGGCCCGGTGGGCGGCGCAGGAAGAAATTCTGGGCATGATGTTCGCGGCCCGCTACTTCTCGCGCGTCGCGCCGAAATTGCTGGCACCGCATTCGGTGCCCGGTGCGTTCCCGGTGCTCAACCGCGCGCAGGTACGCACCCAGCCCAAGGGTGTGGTCGGCGTCATCGCGCCGTGGAACTATCCGATGGTGCTGTCGATCGGCGATTCGATCCCGGCGCTACTGGCCGGCAACGCGGTCGTGGTCAAACCCGACAGCCAGACACCGTACTCGTCGCTGGCCAGCGTGGAGTTGCTGCTGCGCGCGGGTCTGCCCCGCGATGTGCTGCAGGTGATTCCGGGCCCGGGCGGCGTGGTCGGCACCGCGATCGTCGACCGGTGCGACTACCTGATGTTCACCGGCTCCTCGGCCACCGGGCGCGAACTGGCCCAGCAGTGCGGCAAGCGGCTGATCGGATTCTCCGCCGAGCTCGGCGGTAAGAACCCGATGATCGTGGCCCGCGGCGCGAATCTGGACAAGGTCGCCAAGGCGGCCGTGCGTGCCTGCTTCTCCAACGCCGGCCAGCTGTGCATCTCGATCGAGCGGATCTACGTCGACGAGTCGATCGCGGCGCAGTTCAGCGAGAAGTTCGTCAAGGCGGTCGGCGCCGCGAAACTCGGTGCGGCCTACGACTTCTCGACCGATATCGGCAGCCTGATCTCACCGGCGCAGCTCGAGACCGTCACCAAGCATGTCGCCGATGCCACGTCCAAGGGCGCCGAAATTCTCGCCGGCGGCAACGCGCGCCCCGATCTGGGGCCGCTGTTCTTCGAGCCGACCGTCCTGAGCAAGGTCACCGACGAGATGGAATGCGGCCGCAACGAGACCTTCGGCCCGCTGGTCTCGATCTATCCGGTCGCCGATGTCGAGGAGGCGATCGCCCGCGCCAACGACACCGAATACGGGCTCAACGCCAGCGTATGGGCGAGCAGCGCGTCCGAGGGGCAGGCCATCGCGGCCCGGCTGCGCACCGGAACCGTCTGTGTCGACGAAGGTTACGCACCGGCGTGGGGGAGCACCGGCGCACCGATGGGAGGTATGGGCATCTCCGGTGTCGGTCGGCGCCACGGCCCCGACGGCCTGCTGAAGTTCACCGAACCGCAGACGGTGGTCGTCACCCGCGGAATGAATCTGGATGCGCCGCTGGGGATTCCGCAGTCGAAGTGGCAGGCGTTGCTGATGACGCTCGCGCGCAGCTTCCGCTACCTACCGGGACGCTGAGCGACACCGGGTCGGTCACCGGAGCCCCCGGTGACCGACCCGGCGCGCACCTACTGGTTGAAGAAGATTCCGGTCAGATTCGCGTTCTTGATCGGTGTGTCGGCGTTGCGCTGGTTGGCGCACAGGAAGTCCACCGCCGCCATGGTGGCGTCGACCTGGGTGCCGGCGGGCTCGTGATCGTTGTTCGTCTGCTGTTTCACGAATTTGGTGATCGTGACCCGCTTGGTGTCGGCGTCCTGTTTGACGTAGTCGCTGCACGGGGTGTCGCCACCCTTGTTGATCGCGCGCTGCACGTCCGAGCATCCACTCAGCAGGCCCGCGGTCACCGCGGCCGCTGCGATGGTGCCGAACAGCGCGGCGATGCTGCGATGGGCCCTGGGTGTCATCTGGTCTCCTCGTCGAGGCCGCGTGCCGGGCCGATCCCGGCAATTCGACCGCAAGCCTAAGCGTTCACCGGCCGAATACCCCGTCGTATCCGGCCGAATCGGACGGACCGCTACCCTACGGCGGTGCAGCTGTCTCGAACGGCCGATGCGGTGTCGTCGGTAACCGATAAATTGACGACGATCTCTCCGCAGCCGCCGGTATGGGTGGTGCTGGCGACGGCAGCGGCGGCGCTGGTGGTTGTGCTCTACCGGCCGGTGTGGCGAGTGCTGCGGACCTGTGTGACGATCGCCCACGAAATCGGCCACGCGGTGGTGGCGATCTGCACGGGCCGCACCCTCAGCGGTATCCGGCTGCATTCGGACACCTCGGGGGTGACCGTATCTCGCGGCAAGCCAAGAGGTTTCGGGATGGTGCTGACCACTCTGGCCGGTTATCCGGCCCCTTCGGCGGTGGGGCTGGGATTCGCGATCCTGCTCGGCACCGGACGCCAGACGATGATGCTGTGGATCCTCATCGCGGCGCTGGTGGTGCTGATCGTGGTGATCCGCAACCTGTTCGGCTTCCTCGCCGTGATCTGCGTGGGCGGGGCCGCCTTCGCGGTGTCCTGGTACGGAACCGCGGTGTGGCAGGGTGTCTTCGGTTATGTGGTCACGTGGTTCCTGCTGTTCGGCGGCGTGCGCGCGGTGATCGAACTGTGGCAGGTGTCGGTGCGCGGCGACGGATCCGATGCCGATCAGCTGGCCTGGCTCACCCGCATTCCCGCGCGGCTGTGGGTCCTCGTGTTCGGCCTGCTGACTTTCGCGGCGCTGGTGCTGGGTGCGGGGCAGCTACTGGGGATTCAGCCGTCCTGAGCCTGTGCACGCCACCGGCGGGCCGCATCCGAATCACCCCGGCGTTCGAGCACTTCCGCGAGACCGGCCATCGCGCGCGGGTCGCCCTGCTCGGCCGCGACACGCCACCAGCGTTGCGCCTCGTCGAATTCGCGTGTGCGATAACCGAGTACGCCGAGATCGTAGGCCGCTCCGGTATGCCCGAGATCGGCCGCCTGCCGCCACAGCCGCCGGGCCTGGTCGAGGTCGCCGCGAGTGTGCGCCTCCACGCCGAGGTGGTAGAGCGCGGACCGGAACCGGTCCTGATCGCCGGCGGCGTCGACGGTGGCGGTAACCGCCACCACCAATTCGCCGAAATCGGGTTCGCCGACACCGGTACTGCAGCGCAGCACCATGGTCGCACCCGAGCCGCGTTCGATGACGAGTCCGTAGTTGCCCGTCCATGATTCGACCGCGCCCGCGGCCGTCATCCACACCGGGGTGAGGGTGTAGGCGGCCGCCGGGCCGGTTCCCGACAGGCGTAGATCGATCCCCTCGGCGAGGGCATCGCTCCACACATCGACGCCCGCCAGCCTGCTTCCGCGCACCATCACAGAGCCGTCGATCACCGACAACCCGATGCCCAGGCCCAGCAATCCCGACGGGGGCGCCGCGGCGCGCAGCGACAACCGCACCACCGTCGGTTCCGCTCCCAGGCGCTGCGAGTACATCGGATGGACCGTGAGACCGCGCCAATCGACCGGCTCGGTGCCCGGATATCGCTCGGCCAGGGGGCGATTCGCCTCACCGGTACCGGCCATCGCGCCGCCTTTCGCCGCAGCTGTAGGGGGAATCGATGCGCTGCCGCGCACACCGTAGTCCCTGCGGCCGGAAAATGGCGCCGAACCGGCGGGTTCAGTCCTCGCTGCTGCCGCGCTGCCCGACGAACGCCCGCAGGGCCGGGTCCGCGGAGACGATGCGGTCCACCTCGTCTCCGCCGGTGCATTCGAACAATCCGATGGTCACGTGCGTGCCGCGCCTGCCCAGCACGCGCCAGACGCCACCGCTGTCCTGCCAGCGGATCAGCGCGGCGACGGCGGGGCAGATCTGCGAATCCGGCACTCCACCATTGTGACTGCCGAATCCGTCAAGCGAATTCGTGGTACAGCTCGGGCAGGAAACGAGCCAGATGGTTCATCTCCTGCCCGCAGTGCAACAGCAGATCACGAGCGAGGCCGAGTCCTGGTACGAGGTCGTCTACGTCGGCGGCGGCACCGCGCTGCACCGCACGCGCGGTGTGCACCGGATCCAGGGTGTGGACTCCGTAGATGCGCAGATAGAAGCGGCTGCGCATCTCGCATCCACCGGCGACGGGGCGGACCTGGTGGGCCAGCCAGCCCAGGTCGACGGGCGCGACGCTGCTGCCGACCCGTCCGAGCACCACGGTGTGGTCGTCGGGGACGGTGAACCCGTAGGCGACCGGATCGTGGAAGGCGATGGCGAGCTGCTGCAACTTCGGGCCGATGTATTCATCGACGTAGGAGATGTTGCCGACATACCGCTGCCGGTCCGGCATCGCCCCTCCCGTCCGGTCGGCCGCGACCTCCGCGTACATGTGCGCATCCGGATGCCACAGCTTGTACCGGGCGGATTCGGCCAGATGCCACCCGAACCACCAATCCCACATGGCGGCGGTCACGCGCGGCATCTCCGTGCGTACCGCCACCCAGACAATTCCGGAATCGGTGTGCCCGTATCCGGTTTCGATCGGCGCGTAGCCGGACGGGCCCAGTTCCGCGGTCAGCGCGGCGAAGGGCGGAATACGTTCCGCCGGGGTGGGTGGCCCCGCGTACGCGGCGGCGACCGCCGGTTGCGGTGGGGCGGTGTGCTCGGTCATGAAGTGGGCATAGGGCTGGGCGCGGTCCTGCGCGGAATACCCGCCGTAGCGGACGTTGTCGGGCCCGTCGGCGTGAGCCGGTGACGACCGGACCACGGCGAACGCCCCCGCGCCGACGGCCGCCAGCGCCAATGCCCTGCGCCGCGAGAGAGCCGACGATTTCACCATGCGACGAGGCTACTGCCGCGCGCGCCGTGCAGTCGCGCCGATCATGGCGGCTCCCAACAGGATTCGTGAATGCCGGTGGCTTCACCGGCCCGGCGGCGACATGATCATGACATGTCCCAGTGTGGCCGCCGCATATGGTGATCGGGCGGCCCGTCGCGGGCCGTGCGGGTTCGCCGGGCGAGGGACCGCACGGCCGCGCGAGGTGCAGGCTACGGCGTGGAGTAGCCGATCAGGGCTCCGATCCCGGCGCCGATCGGAATGGTGACCAGGGCGCCGACACCACCGAGGAAGAAGCCCAGCACCGCACCGATTCCGGCGCCGACCAGGGCGCCGACGCCCGCGTTGTACTGCTTGCGGGCGAGCGTGTCGGAGGCCTCGTCGATGGCCTGTGCGGTCCGATCGGTGGCCGACTGCGGCGTCAGTGTGAGGGTCCGGCCGGCGTTGTCGATGCGCGGTGTGAGGCCGACCGTTCCGGACGCCGTGCGCAGACCGAGCGGCACCGACGCGACGGCACGGCCGGCGGCATCGGTGAGGGTGACCGCATCACCGGTGACGGTGAAGGATCCGGCGTCCACGGTGGTCGTCAGACCGGTGTGGTCGGCCGTCGGCGCGGTGACGAAGCCGACGCCCTGTTCGACCCCGCGCACAGCGATCTCGGAGGCCGTGGCCGGTGCGGCCTGCGCGACGCCGGCGGCGGCGGTGGTGGCACCGACGGCCAGTAGCGCGGTAGCGGCGAATTTCTTGGCTCTCATGATCTTTCCCCACATTCCGTCGGCCCGGCCGGGCCGACATGTCCCCTGTGGCCGGATCTCGGCCGTTCTCATTCTTACCCAGATAGCGCGCCGGTGTTCGGTTTCCGATTCGCGGTTCCCGAAATCGCTTCGCGCACAGTGGGTTTGCCTGCTGTTCGCGAGGAATGTGAATCGTCGCGACCGGCCTGGAAGCAGACGGCCGCCGGAAGCGCGGCCGGGCGAACGCCGTGGCCGGTCCGAACCGCGCATTCCGGCGATGCTCCCGGCTCCCGCGGCGTACCCGACCGCTCCGGAATCCGCGCCACGCCCACACCCACACCGGATCGACTCGGCGCCACCGATTCGATGCCGCGAAGGCCGGGGTACTGCGACAACGGATTCCTTCCGACTCGGCGGCCCGACCGCGAACACCTTCGGTCCCGCACCCGCGCGCCGTATTGTCGATCGATGTGAGCGACGACGACGGTTCGACGCCCCTGCGATTGCCCCCCTCCGCGATCGGCGATTCCGTCGAGCTGGCCGACCACATCTGTACCCGGCTGCAGCGGGAGATTCCGGCGTACCGGGGGATTGCCGCCGCCAGCCTGACGCCGTCGATCGTCTCCGTAATCGATCGTCTGATCACCGCCACCGCGGCCGATCGGCCACTGGACGAGCAGGAGCTCGCGGAATTCCGAGCCTACGGCGCGTTGCGGGCCGAACTCGGTGTGCCGCTCGACGCGATGCTGCGCGGATGGCAGATCGTGGTGGGAGAGGTGATCGAACGCATCAGTACCTCCGAACACTGGGCGACCCGGCGCGGCTCGGCGCTGCTGTCGGTCCTCGGTTCCCTGCTGCGTGCCTCGGACGCGGCCACCGTCGCATTCACCTCCGCCCACCGCGAAGCCGAAGCGCAGATCACCCGCCGCCTCGATACCCGGCGCGACGATATGGTGCGGGCGCTGACCGAGGGCGTTTTGCCCGCCGGTGAGTTGCGCCGCCGTGCCCAACACATCGGACTCCGCCTGGACGCGACGTATTCGGCCTTCCGCGCGATCACCGCGGAGCCGGAACAGACGGAGTGGGAGCTGCGGCAACGGCCGGGATTCCGGCCGCCGGGTGGTGTGGTGGCGATCCTGGAACGCGATGTGGTCGGCATCTGCGATCCGCGCGACGATTCCGCACCCTCGGCCGGAGTGTTCCTCGGGGTGGGCCCGGCCTGTCCGCTCGAGCGGGTTCCCCATTCGCTGCATATCGCCGGCCGGGTCGCCGAGACCGCGCGCCTGTTCGGGCGTCCGGGGCGCCACACGCTCACCGACCTCGGCCTCCTACCGGCCGTCGTCGGCGACAGTGATGTCGGGGCCGCGATGGTCCGCCGCTACATCGACCCGCTCGTCGACGTCGACGCCGACGCGATCCTCGAGACCGTCGATGCCTATCTGGCGGCCGGGTGCAATGCCAGCGAGACCGGTCATCGGCTGTATCTGCATCACAACACGGTCCGCTATCGGCTGTCCCGGTTCGAGGAGCTCACGGGTGCGTCACTGAAGGATCCGCACGTGATGCAGCAGGTGTGGTGGGCGTTGCGCTATCGGGAACTGTGTTCCGGTCACCCGGGCTCGTGCGTCGATTAATAAGGAGAATCGTCCACATTTTGTCAACTATTACGAAACTCCGCGCCCGGGCCGGCGGTTGATCGATACATGGGAACGACGCGGGCCCGAGATCCGGGCACCGCGCCCAGATGTCCGTGCGACGCTCGAAAGGAAAGGACCGGCACCATGACATTCGCCGATCCGGTCACCGCGGTATTCGCCGACGCTGTCGATATGGCCGTGCGCGCACCCTCGGTGCACAACACCCAACCGTGGCGGTGGTCGCTGCGCGAGGACGCCGCCCACCTGTACGCCGACCGGTCGCGGCAGTTGGTCGTGACCGATCCGGCCCAGCGCGCACTGCTCCTGAGCTGCGGGGCGGCACTGCATCACATGCGGGTGGCGCTGGCCGTGCGCGGCTGGTCCGCGCGGGTCACCTACCTTCCCGACGACGCCGATCCCGATCACCTCGCGGCCATCACCGTGCGCCCGTACCGGCCGTCGCCGCGCGATTTCGAACTCGCCGCGGCGATCGGCCACCGGCAGTCGGATCGCCGCCGCTACAGCGCGCGACCGGTGCCGCAGGCGTTCGTGCGGGAGGTGTCCGCCGCCGCCCGGTCCTACGGCGCCGCCGCCCGGCAGGTGCCGCGGGAGCTGCGCCCGGAATTGGCCGAAGCCGCCCGGGTCGCCTCGCTGCGCCACGCCGCCGATCCCGCATATCTGCACGAGCTGGCGGTCTGGAGCGGTCGGCACGGGACCTCGGACGGTGTCCCGGCCGCGAATACGCCCGCCCCGCGCGCCGATGACGAGATCGCCAGGCGCCGGTTCGAGTCACCGGAACTGGCCGATCCGGCCACCGAACCCGAGGCCGCCGAATGGCTGGTGATGTGCACGGCCGGCGATGACCCGCTCTCTCGGCTGCGGGCGGGGGAAGCGCTCAGCGCGCTGCTGTTGTCGGCGACCACGCTGGGCCTGTCATCCAGTCTGCAGTCCGAACCGCTGGCCATGCCCGACCTGCGCTCCCACATTCGCCGCAGCGTGCTGTTGGAGTGCGCCTACCCGCAGACGATAGTGCGACTGGGCTGGTTGCCCGCCGGCGCGGCGTCGCTGCCGCAGACGCCGCGGCGACCCGTCACCGAGGTACTCGCGACCCCTGTGGCGATCTGAGCGATCCGCGGCTAGAGCCCCGCGGCCGCCGCGATCTCGCGGGCGTGGGCGACGATCGCGTCGATGCGTTCGACGGTCGGCGTGCCCGCGGCGGCCTTGTTGCTCGGCGTATCGGCCGCGCGCCGCATCACGCCCTCGGCGATGATCGCGAGCTTCCACAAGCCCAGCACATGCCAGAAGGTGAGGGCGTCGCGGTCACGGCCGGTTTCGTCGAGGTAGGCGCGCGCCATCTCGGCTCGGTTCGGGAAACCCGGCAGTGCCGACGCCGGGAAGTCACCGCCGAGGTCCTCGCCGGGCTGGACCCAGTAGGCGAGCAGACTTCCCATATCCGCGAGGGGATCGCCGAGGGTGGACAATTCCCAGTCCAGCGCGGCCACCACCGCGCCGGTCTCCCGCGAGGTGATCACGTTGCGCAGGTGGAAGTCACCGTGCACCAATGTCGTTTCCCGTTGCGGCGGAATCGATCCGGCGAGCCGGCGGGTGAGATCGTCGAGTTCGGGCACCTCGCGGGTGCGTGACTGCTCCCACTGCCGCGACCATCGATTCAGCTGCCGCTGCGCATACGGTTTGTGACTGGCCAGATCCGCCAGCCCCACCGCCTCGAGATCGACCGCGTGAATACGCGCCAGCGTGTGGGTCAGGGACCGGGCGATGGCCAGGCGCCGTTGCGGAGTCAGCGACTCCGCGACCTCCATGGTGTCCACGACTTGTCCGTCGACGTATTCCATCAGCACCACCGGCGCGTCGCAGACCTCGGAATCCGTTGTGACGGAAAGGATTGCCGGCACCGGAACATCGGTTCCGGCCAGCGCGGACATGATCCGCGACTCGCGCACCACATCGTGCGCGGAGGCCAGCAGCCGGCCGAGGGGTGGCCGCCGCAGCACCCAGCGGTGTCCGGCGTCGTCGCGCACCAGATAGGTGAGATTGGACTGGCCGAGACCGATCCGGGTGAAGGTCGGGGCGCCGGTCAGCCCGACCCCCAGACCGTCGATCCACCGGGTGACGGCGGCGGTGTCGATGCCCCCGGCCTGCTCCGGCGTGGCGGTCACGGTGCCGCCCGGAATGCCGCCGGGTGGCCGAGACGCTGCCCACCGTCGACGACCATCACCTCACCGGTGATCCAGCGCGCGGCGTCGGATACCAGGAACGCGATCGCCGACCCGATATCGTCGGGTTCGCCGATCCGGTCCAGTGCGGTCGCGTCGGCCACCAGATTCTCGTGCTCGCGCCACAGAGCCTCGGCGAGCTTGGTGCGCACCACGCCGGGCGCGACGGCGTTGACCCTGACCCGCGGCGACAGTTCCAGCGCCATCTGCTTGGTGAGGTGGATGAGCGCCGCCTTGGAGGCGTTGTAGAGACCGAGGTTCGCCTCGAAACCCATACCGCCGATCGAGGCGGTGTTCACGACCGCGCCGCCGTGTTCACCCATCCAGGCCTTGGTCGCCAGCGACGTCCACAGGATCGGCGCCCACAGGTTGACGTCGAAGATCTTGGCGAACCGGCCGTGGTCCTGATCGATCACCGGGCCGAACGCCGGATTGGTGCCCGCGTTGTTGACCAGGATGTCGACGCTGCCGAACCGCTCGAGGGTGCGGTCGATGCAGCTGCGCGCGGCCTCCTCGTCGACGGCGTGCGCGGCGATGCCGAGCGCGTTGCCCTCCACCTGTGCGGCCGCCGCGTCTGCCGATTCCTGATCCCGCGAGGTCAGCACCACGTTGGCCCCGGCCGCGGCGAGGGCCTGCGCGGTCGCGAGGCCGATGCCGCGCGAGGCGCCGGTGACGATCGCGGTGCGGCCGGTCAGATCCGCGTTCGGCATATCAGTTGTCCGCCTTCACATCTCGATACTTGCGCAGTTCCTGCCGGGCCAGCGTGCGCTTGTGCACCTCGTCGGGGCCGTCGGCCAGCCGCAGCGTGCGCAGATGCGCCCACGCCATGGCGAGCGGGAAGTCGTCGGTGACACCGGCGCCACCGTGGACCTGAATGGCCCGGTCGACGATCTTCAGGGCGATATTCGGCGCGGCCACCTTGATCGCGGCGATCTCGGTGCGCGCCTCCTTGTTGCCGACGGTGTCCATCAGATAGGCGGCCTTCAGGGTGAGCAGCCGGATCATCTCGATATCGATGCGCGCCTCGGCGATCCAGTCCTGGATATTGGCGTTGGCGGCGATCGGCTTGCCGAAGGTGATGCGCGTACTCGCGCGCCGGCACATCAGCTCCAGGGCGCGCTCGGCCATTCCGATGGCCCGCATGCAGTGGTGAATGCGGCCGGGGCCGAGCCGGGCCTGGCTGATCGCGAAGCCCTCGCCCTCGCCCTTCAGCACATCTTTCAGCGGTACGCGCACATTCTCGAAATCGATCTCGGCATGACCCTCGCGGTCCTGATAGCCGAAGACCGGCAGGCCGCGCATGACGGTCACCCCCGGTGCGTCGATGGGGACCACCATCATCGACTGCTGGCGGTGCGGCGCGGCGTCGGGATCGGTCTTGCCCATCACGATCAGCACGGTGCAGTTCGGATGCAAGGCGTTGGAGGCGAACCACTTACGGCCGTTGAGCACGTACTCGTCGCCGTCACGCACCATCGACAGTTCCACATTGGTGGCGTCGGAACTGGCGACCGCGGGCTCGGTCATCGCGAACGCCGAGCGGATCGTGCCCGCCAGCAACGGCTTCAGGTACTTCTCCTTGTGCTCGTCGGTGCCGAAGAGCGTGAAGACTTCCATATTTCCCGTATCCGGGGCATTGCAGTTGCACGCCTCCGGCGCCAGGTGGCTGCGGCCCATGATCTCGGCCAGCGGCGCGTACTCGAGGTTGGTCAGACCCGGACCCCATTCCGGGTAGGGGTGGAACAGATTCCACAGGCCCCGCCGCTGCGCCTCGGCCTTGAGCTCTTCCAGGATCGGCGGCTGGAAATGCGGATCGCCGGCGGCGCGCATCTGCTCGTCGTAGACGGCCTCGGCGGGGTAGACGTGCGAATCCATGAACTCCAGCAGCTGGGCCCGATACTTCTCGGCCCGCTCGGAGATGTCGAACATCGACATGTGATCTCCTGATCGTTGTGAAATCTGTTGTGACGCTTCAGTTCTCGTCGAGCAAGCTGCGCTGGTACCGGCGCATGCCGGCCAGCCAGCGGTCGTAGTCGGCCCCCTTGCGCCGATACATCTCGAGCACACTCGGATGCGGCAGGATCAAGAACTGCTCGGCGTCGATCGCGGCGAGCACGGCGTCGGCGACCTGCGCGGGTTCGAGCACCTCCCCAGCGGCGGTCACCGCCCGGGTGGAGGCCGCGCCGAGCCGGTCGCCGGAGTCGCGCCCGGCATACAGCAGGGGCGTGTCGACCCCCATGGGGCACAGGCAGCTGACCCGAATCCCCTGGTCGCCGTAGGTGACCGACAACCATTCGGCGAAGCCGACAGCGGCGTGCTTGGTGACCGAGTAGGTGGCCGACCCGATCTGGGTGAGAAGTCCGGCCGCGGACGCGGTGCTGACGAAATATCCTTCGCCGCGCTCGAGCCATCGGGGTACGAGCTGGGTGGCGGCGCGGATGTGCGCGCGCACGTTCACGTCGAAGGACCGGTCCCAGTCGGCCTCGGCGACGTCGAGCCCGGCCGCACCGGCGATGCCCGCGTTCGCGAAGTACAGGTCCACCGGGCCGAACGTGTTCTCCGCCAGCGTGATCAGACCGGCGATCGCCTCCGGATCGCTGACGTCGGCCCCCGCGCTCACGCAGGCACCGGGATGGTCGGCGGCCACGGCGTCGGCGACGCTCTTCGCGGCGGCCTCGTCGAGATCGGCGACGACGACTCGCGCGCCCGCTTCGGCGAGGCGGGCGGCGAGAGCGCCGCCGATGCCGCCTCCGCCGCCGGTCACGATGGCCACCTTCTGCGCAACCTGCACTGCCGTACCCCTGTCCGTGTCCGTGATGTCACCCCACCGTAGTTGAGGTTGACGTCAAGTTCAATTTCGGGTGTGCGCGTGCGCCGCACTCCGCTGTTGTAGCAGGTCCTCACCGCGCCGGAGGGCGAAACGGCGAGTCAGGACTTGGCCGGAATACGCAGCGCGTTGACCCACAAGCGGGTCGCGGTATAGGTGAGCTCGTCCAGGTCGACCGGGCGATCGGTGTCGTCACCGGCCACGAAATGCCCGAAGGCCAGGCGGCTGACCATCCCGGAGAGCGCCCGCGAGGCGAGGAGCGGATCCAGCTCGGGATCGGCCAGCCCGCGACGTTGCAGCGATTCGATACTGCGAGCGTTGCGGTCGATGAACGCCTCGGCGCGGCGCTGGCGCAGCACCCGGAATTCGGGGTCGATATTGGCCACCTGTTCCAGCAGGCCCATCAGTTTGGCGTTGCGCTGATAGGCCTCGAAGTAGGCGCGGTTGCTCGCGGCCACCACGGCGGCCGGATCGTCGGCCTCGGGAACATGCGGCATCCCCGGGTGCATCATGTCCTCCTGGGCGACCTCCAGGACCGCCGCGAAAATCTCTTCCTTGCTGGAGAAATAGGTGTAGAAGGTGCCGGAGGAGCAGTGCGCCTCGGTCGTGATGTCGACCAGCCGGGTGTCGAGATAGCCGCTGGTCTCGAAGACGCGGCGCGCGGCGGCGATCAGCGTCGAGCGGGTACGCAATCCGCGCTCGGTGGTCGGCAATTCCCGCAGCAGGGAAGTCCGGGCCATCGACGGCGCCGCGTCCGTGCTGCGACCATCCTCGCCGAACTTTCCCATGCAGCAGTTATAGCCGACTAGGCCGATGGCGGCACGTAGGGTCTGTTGATCTTGGAAGTCATCGGAGTGGAGAGTATGTCGATATTGAGGAAGCTGTTGACGCTCGGGGCGGCAGCAGCGGCGGTTGCGCTCACCGCGGTTCCGGCGCACGCGCAACAGCAACCCGAGTACGCCCCCACCATGCTGGTGCTGGACGCCTCGGGATCCATGCGGGCTCCGGATCCCGCCGGCGGCACGAAACTGGATGCGGCCAAGGCCGCCGTGCACAGTTTCGTCGCCGCGGCCCCGGCCCGGTCGAAGGTGGGGCTGACCGTGTACGGGACCGGAACGGGATCCTCGGATGCGGAAAAGACCGCCGGATGCGCGGACGTGCGCACGCTGCACGGCGCCGACATCATCGACAGAGCGGCTCTGAATACCGCCGTCGACGGTGTCGAGGCCAGTGGATATACGCCGATCGGCGCCGCCCTGCGCGCGGCCGCCGACGCGCTTCCGAAGCAGGGCCCGCGGTCGGTCGTCCTCGTCTCCGACGGCGAAGACACCTGCGCGCCACCGGATCCGTGTGAAGTCGCCCGGGAACTCGAGCGTCAGGGCGCCACGATCGTGGTGCATGCCATCGGATTCGGTGTGGACGGGCCCGCGCGCAAACAGCTGACGTGCATCGCACAGCAGACCGGCGGTACGTACACCGACGCCGCCGACGGCACATCGCTCGAACGTGTCCTGCCCCGGGTGAGTCAGGCGGCGTTGCGCACGTACACGCCGGTCGGTGCGCCGATTTCCGGCACCACGACCTATCGGGACGCGCCGGTCGCCGGGCCGGGCCGATATCTGGACACGATCGCCCAGCACGAGACGAAGTACTACGCACTGGACGTGCCGCAGGGCGCGATGGCCTACTTCAGTGCGACGCTGGCCTTCCCGCACGTCCGGCAGAAACCGCCCGGCAACGACAACAGCGTTCTGTACCTGCGCGTCTACGGCGAGGATGGCAAGGACTGCAACGTATTCGAGTTCGAGCAGGTCGTGAACACCAGTGACGGCGTGGCACTGACCGTCACGAAGGCGTGGGACGGCGCGACGAAGACCGACTCCGGATCCGACAGCGCCGCGAACGCGTGCCGCGGCGGCGGTCGCTACTACTTCGCACCCGAGTGGCACGGCGTCGCCGACACCAGCCCGCAGCAGATGCCGATGGAGTTGCTGTTCGGAATCGAGCCCGCGGCCGGCGACCCCGGTCCGCCCGCCTCGGCCACACCGACGGCCTTCACGCCACCGGCCGGCAGTGCCGTCGCGGTCTCCGGAAATGGATCGTTCAATGCCGCAACGACATTGGAAGGTTCCGGTAGCTATTCCGACACCTTGCAGCGCGGCGAGTTCGTCTTCTATCGGGTCGCGCTCGGATGGGGCCAGGGCCTCGCATACCGGGTGAATTTCCTCGATTCCGACAAGCGCGGACTCGACGGTCTGTCGCGGGTCACGACCACGCTGTACTCGCCGATTCGCACCGAGATCGACCACGACTTCGGCAGCTACAACGGAGAATCGGCGACGATGCCGGCCGGTGGTCCGCTGGCGACGTTGCCGGTGCGCTACAGCAATCGCACGGCCGGGGACGCCAAGAGCGCCGAACAGAGCCTGGCCGGTTGGTACTACATCGCCGTCTCGGTCAGCGCCTCGAATGTCGAAGGACTCGGTGCGCCCGTCCCGATTCGCCTGGATGTGACCGTCGGCGGGGCTGCCGAGCCCGGACCGCGGTACGAATCCGCCACGCCGGCCGGCATATTCGGTGAGCATGCCACGCAGACACCGGAGGTTTCGTCCTCGTCGAACAACGGCAGGCAATCGCGGGCGTCGGCCGCCTCGGAATCCGGCGACGGGGTGTCGCCGACGGTCGTCGCGGCCGTCATCGCCGGCGTGGTCCTCCTCGGACTGCTGCTCGGCGCGCTGGTGGTGATACGAAGCCGCCGCAAGGACACCCGTCCCTAGGGCACCGCTACCGAGGAGCCGGCGGAAATCGAGGGCCGGTCCGTGATCGCTTGCGAGTGATCACGGACCGGCTCACCTGTTCCGCCGGACCACCACGTGAGCCAGGGTTTCGAGATCGCCCCCGGCGACGCCTGACGGCAGCCCGGCGAGCGCGGAACGCAATGCCCGGTCGGCGTATTCGCGGGTGAGTTCACGCCCACCGGCGGCGGCGACCAGTTCGGCGGCGCGCGCAACGTCGGCCGTGGTCATCGGACGTGGCTCGCGGTACAGCCGGGCCAATTCGCGGCCCGCGTCGGTGTCGGAGGCCAACGCGCACACCACCGGAAACGACCGCTTCCGGCCGGCCAGATCGCTGAGCGCGGGTTTACCGGTCACCGCCGGATCGCCCCAGATGTCGATGGCGTCGTCGACCAGTTGGAACGCCAGGCCGAGATTGCGGCCGAAGGTGTTGAACGCGGCCACCGTTCGCGAATCCGCGCCCGCGCACAACGCGCCCAGGGCGCAGGAACAGCCGAGCAGCACAGCGGTTTTGCCGGCCGCCATGGCCAGGTAGTCCTCGACGCTCACCTCCGGGCGGGTTTCGAAATCGCAGTCTTGATATTGGCCGTGGCACAGGGTCGCGGCGGTGCGGGCCAGCCGGATCACCGCGGCGGCGCCGGCCTCCTCCGGCACTCCGCCGTCGGAGAGCACCGCGAATGCCAAGGCCTGCAACGCGTCACCGAGCAAGGTGGCATTGGTGGTGCCCCACACCCGCCAGACCGTGGGTCGGCCGTGGCGCAGTGGATCGGCGTCCATCACGTCGTCGTGTACGAGGGAGAAGTTGTGCAGCAGTTCGACCGCGGCGCCCGCGTGTACGGCATCGGCGGCCGGTGCGCCGCAGGCGGCCGCGGCGGCCAGAGTCAGTGCCGGGCGCAGCCCCTTGCCGTGGGAGCCGGCGCGCAGGTTGCCCTCGGCGTCGCACCAGCCGAAGTGGTAACCGGCCATCCGGTCGAGGGGGTGGCCGAGGGTGGCGACGGCGGCCCGCAGGACCGGCGCGATCGCCGTGCGGGCATCGGCGAGAAGGGTCGCCGCGGTGCGCGCGCCCGGGGCGGCATCGGTAGTGGCGCGTGGACGGCGCCCGGGTTCACGGGCGACCGCGCAGTCCTTGCGGTCCGCTGTGGGAAGATGTTGCGCCGGAGAGTAAGTGGTGGGTTTGGATGCTCGCATTACCGGCCCCGCTCGCTAGGGCACAGCCGCCGCGCCCGCTCCGCGTCGCGGTCGGCGGTGCGTGAAGTATTCATCGTCGCACCGGAACCCGCGGGCCGGGCGATGGCCCGGGTTGCGTTTGCGCAACGCCTGCGCCCGCGGATTCGTCGTCAGGCCAGGGGAGCGCCGTGCTCGAGTGCCTCGCGCGGCGCGCTGGTGTAGCGCGCGGCCTGATAGTGGTAGTCGAAGTTGGCTCGGACGTATCGGGTGTAGCAGGTCGCGATGGTGAGGATATCGGTGCGGTCGCGGCCGGACAGTCCCGCCGCGTCGAGTTCGGCCGGCAGCGCGTCGATGCCCGCGAGCATGCGGCGCACGCATGCGGTGAGCATGCGGTCGACCACATCGACCGCACGATCCCGGTCGAGACCGAGCTGACGTTCGGCCAGCAGCACCGAGTTGTACAGATAATCCGACGCCTCGTCGGAATCGATGGACAGAATGTCGTTGAACAGGCCCATATGTTCGACGGATGCCTCCCGGATCGCGCGCAATGCCGGCAGCGCCCGCGCGCCCGCGCACAGGTCGACGCCCTCGGCGATCTCGCTGATATCGAGAAAGACGTACAGCGCCACCGAGTCCCGCCGGTGGGCGCGGTAGTCGTCCAGATCGGGATAGCGATCGGTGAGCCGCCCGATGCTCTCCGTGTAGTAGGTCCACAGCCATGCCGAGAGTTCGGTGCGCACCGCGTGACGCCACCGACTCGAGCGTCCCGCGCACAGTTCGCGCCACAGTTCGGCGAAGGCCACCGCGAGGACCCCTGTCGGTCGGGCGCCGGGTTCGAACACCTCCTCCAGTGCGGTGATGGTCGCCAATGTCCGTGCCGGGTCGGGAATTTCGATGTCGAACTGATCGTCGACGATGAATGCCCATGCGGTGAATCTGCTCAGCAATCCCAGCGCGTCCGCCTCGGCATACGGGCACCACAGCGCGTACATGCGAGCCGGCCGGGTCCGGCGCATGCGCCGGCGGGTCGGCTCCGAGGGAACCAGATCACAACGTTCGAGCCAGGCCCACATGGCCTGCTCGGCCTCCGATTCGGCGGGATTGGCCCCCTCCGAATCGAACGGCATGAAGAACTCAGTTACATGCATCGAAACCGCCTATCTCCCAAGCAGTTTAACGCGAGTACCGCAATCCGGGCATTCGGTTTGCGATATCGGGTCGATCCCGGGTGACGACAAGACGAAGTGCCACAACGGATTCGGATCGCAACCCCTCATGCACCTCGGCTCCCGACGGATTCGACCGAACAGTGGACAGCTCGCCCGAGTCGAGCGGCGGATACGCCACCTGCCCGGGAGCATTCACCCGGCGATCGTCGACGGCCGGCACGGAAGTCTGCCCGTGCCGCCCGGCCGGGGTCGGCGCGGCGCCGTACCCCACGGGAGGACTCGGCGGGCATTCGACGGCCGCATACGTGCGTGCGTTTCGTGCTCGGCGTGCAGCCGACGAGCGATGGCGGACACCGACCTCAGCACGATCGTGGCAATCGGGCACAGCATGCCGATCGGGTCGTCGCCCTCGATACTGCGAACAACTCATGGCCCCCTCGTTTCGCCACCCTCCGCGGGCGCCGCCAAGCTTACGGCAGGCTACCCGGCCGGCGCAGCGCGAACCGGGCCGGCGAATGTCCCGGAACCTCCGGAAGACAGCCCGAAAACCTTGCAGTTCAGCAGCTTTCGTCGGCGGCTCGCAGGGCATCGATTCCGGTGTCGAGCGCGGCCTCCAGGAAACCGATGTCACCGGTCGCCAGCAGGATGCCGACACCACCCTGGATTCCGGCCAGCAGTGCGGCCGCGGCGCGGCCCGCGTCGAGTCGCACCGCGATCTCGCCCTGGCTCTGCATGCCGCGGATGCCGCGCTCGATGTCACCGTGCCATCGGCGCAGCAGGGCGGCGCTCACCTGTTGGGCACCGGGAGTGGTGCGGCCGAGCTCCGACATCAGCACCGACAGGGGACAGAACCGGCCCTGCTCCCGGTACCGTTCGACCACCACGTCGCGCCAGCGCTGCCACGCCGCCCAGGAGTCCAGCGCGCCGAGATAGGGCTGCTGGTCGGCGAGCACCGCATCGGCCTCGTGCTGCGCGACCGCCAGCAGCAATTCCTCTTTGCCGTCGGGAAAGTAGTGGAAGAGCTGACTTTTCGATGTACGGGTGCGGGCCCGGATGTCGTCGAGGGTGGCGACGGTGACTCCGCGCTCACGGATTTCGGCGGCGGCGCCCTCGATGATGCGTTGCCGGGTGGCCGCCCCCTTGGCCGTCAATGGACTCACGAGTCCATTCTATGTGTCCTCGAGTGCCAGCATGGCGATGAGCAGTTGATCCCACGTGGACGCCGGCAGCTCGTGCCCGATGCCGGGCAGGGGAAGCAGATCGGCGCCCGGGATCTCCCGGGCCATGGCCTGTCCGTTGCCGTACGGGAAGAACGGGTCGTCGGTGCCGTGCACGACGAGGGTCGGCACGGTGAGCTCGCCCAGCCGCTCCCGCCAGCGCTCGCCCGCATCGACGAAGGCCAGGTTGAGCACGCTGGAGCCCATATCGGTGGTGCGATCGACCGTGCGCCGCGCCTGCCGTCGCGCTTGCTGTTCGTCGAAACCGTATGAGCCCGAGAGCATCCGGGCTTGTTCGACACGGTAGTCGATCACCGCGGCCCGGTCGGACCAGTCCGGAGGCGGTGTCGCGGCGAAGAAGCCCATGATCCGGTCGGAGTGGTCGGGCAGATCGGGGTCCGCGGGTCCGGGAGACGTCGGCCTGGTGTTGATCAACGTCAGGGCCGACACCCGGTCGTGGTGATCGAGCGCGGCGAGCTGACAGATCCATCCGGCCACCGAGAACCCCACCAGATGGGCTCGCCGGAGTTCGAAAAGATCCATCAGCCCGACCAGGTCGGAAGCCAAATCACGCAGGGTGTAGCCGGGGGAGCCGGTCGGGTAGGCGGTCGACCGGCCGGTGTCACGGATGTCGTAGCGCAGGACGTACCGGCCGGCGGCGGCCAGCCGGTCGCAGAACTCGTCCTCCCAGAAGAGCCCCGACGTGGACGGCAGCACCGCCGCGGGCCCTCGCCGGTCTCCGAAGGTGGACACACACAGGTCGATGTCACCGACGGCGACCAGATGCTCGGACGAGCGTTGACCATGAAGCGGCATGGGCGACTCCTCTGCGGTTGCGTCTGTGGAGGAGACTCCTTCCGCGGCCGAAACTCATCGGTCCGGGAGCCGGTTCACCAGCGGCGCCGCC